>CAZJHM010000049.1:0-1502 GCA_964545925.1 uncultured archaeon | reverse complement strand
AAGAATACAAAAAAATTGAAAAAGATATGGAAAAAGGAAAAGGTTTGGAAGAAGCTTTGAGGGATTTCAATCAAAGGCAAGATTCTGTTTCAATAGAAAGAGCAAACTCTGTTTTAGTGGGAGCATATTCAAAAGGAAATAGAAAATCAGCTGTGCAATCAATGAAAATGTTAGCAGATGAACTTTTAGTAATGCAAAAAATTAGTTCAAAGGAATATAATGGAAAATTAGTTGTTTATTCTTTAATGTTCATAGTTGTTTCTGCAATTCTTCCAGCTCTTTTCCAAAGCTTTCTGATTGCTGGAACCATGGTTTTCAAAATAGATTTTTCTCCTTTAGAAACTTTCCTTATTATTTGTGGTTTATTTCCTTTAGCAAATATTCTTATGTTGTTATACATAAGGGGGAAAACTCCTGTTCATCTTTTAGCCCACGAAAAAAAACAATTGGAAAAAAGAAATTTAAAAAAACAAATTGAAGAAGAAGTAGAAGAATTTAAAGAAATTCTCGGAGCAAGAAAAAGTTCATTTGGTAAGTTTATAAAAAAATATTCTCTAATCGGAGCAATTATTTCTGTTTGTTTGTTTTTTGGTGGTTTGGAAATTACTCAACAACAAATTTTCGGGTTTTTCCTTTTTATTCCTGCCTCTATTTTCATAGGATATTTTATTGAAAATTATCTTTATGATAGAAAAAAATTGCAGAAAGAAAAATCTGTTCCTGAAGTTTTATTGCAAGCAAGTATTTTTCCAAAAGGAACAGACACTCTTGAAATAATTAAACATTTAAGTCAAACAAACACAGGGGAAATGAAAGAAGAGTTTAGAAAAGCAATGAAAGAAATAGAAAAAGGAGCAACAATAAATTCTGCATTATATAATATAAAAAAAAGGTGTGAAAGCAGAACAATAGACAGAGTAATTGAACTCCTAATTGCAGGATATGAAAATGGAGCAGATATGAGTTCTGTTTTTAGGGATTCGGCAGAGGACATAATAAAAAGCAGAGAAATATTAATGGAAAGAACAGCATCAATGATTGTGGAAAAATATACTTTGCTTTTCGCTGGAGCTCTTTTAGTTCCAATGGTTTTAGGTTTTCTTTCAACAATGGTTTCAGGAATGGATATAAGTTCAAACTTTTTATTACAGGCTGGAGAAATTGCTGAGAAAAAAGAACTTTTGGAAATAATTGGAATTGCAAGTTTAATTTACATAATTGAATATTCTATTTTGGCTTCTGTCTTTGTTTCTATACAAGAAAACCAATCAAAAAAAGCTGTGTTCTATATATTGATAGTATTACCATTAAGTTTGACTGCTTATTTCTTATCCGGAATTCTAATTTGAATTCTATTTTTTAGGTTTTTTCTTTTTGGTATCTGTTTCAAGGGAGGGATCTAAAGAAAACTCAGATTCATCAAAATCCAAGTCAGAAGAAGAATCTAAATCTTCAGAAAAAGAATTATCAAGATTCTTTTTAAAGGGGGATTTTTTAGAAGG
>CAZJHM010000048.1:0-1536 GCA_964545925.1 uncultured archaeon | reverse complement strand
TCAAAGCAACTTACGGATATCCTCCTAGCACAAACATAGGATTGCATTTTTATCCTGCAATTCAATCTGCCCATATTTTATTTCCCCAGGAAATTCTTGGAATAAAAAATGTTCTTGTTCCAATTGGGCCAGATGAAGATGCTCATGTGAGGGTTTCCAGAGACATTGCAGAAAGAATGAACTTAACAAAGCCTGCAACAATTCATCTTAAATTTCTTCCGGGATTGGATGGGGAGAAAATGTCTAAATCTAGAAACAATGCGATTTTCTTGCATGACGACGATAAAACAATAAAAAAGAAAATAAACAACGCGCTTTCCGGAGGGCAAAAAACAATTGAAGCTCATAGAAAACTCGGGGGAATGCCTGAGCAAGATATGTCTCTTCAATATTTAAAAGCATTTTTCTTAAATGAAAAAGAAGCTGGGGCTTTGGAAAAGAGATACAAAAAGGGCGAAGTTCTCAGCGGAGAAATAAAAAAGATGTTCCAAGACAAGCTAACAAAATTCATCAAGGATTATCAAGAAAATGAAAAAAATATTTCTGACAAGCAAGTAGATGCCTGTGTTTTAAAGAACAGCACAAATCTCAAAGATTTGAATGTTGAGATGAAGCAAAATAAAAAGTGATTAAAGAATAGATTTCTAAGAATATTTTTAAATATAATCTCTGTTATTGCATTATGAAACTTTTACTTACTTCAAATGGATTGTCTTCTATAAAAATCAAGAAAGCTTTTATCGAACTTCTTGAAAAAAATTTAGAACAAAGTAAATTGCTTATTATCCACACTGCGCAAAAACCATCCCATCTAGTTTTTGTTGAAGAGATTAAAAAAGAAATATCCAAAATCGGAATTAATCCAAAGAACATTAATTATCTAAACCTTGCAGAAGAAAGTATTCTTCCTTCTTTAAAAGGTTATGATGCAGTTTATGTTTGCGGGGGAAATACCTATTTTATTTTGGACAGAATTAAAAAAATTGGTTTAGACAAAGCACTCAAAAAATATGTCAAATCTGGAAGATTGTATATTGGAGTTAGTGCCGGAAGTATTATCGCAGGAAAAGATATTTCCATAGCTGGCTGGGGAAGCGATGGAGATGTTAATGAAGTTCATTTAAAAGACTTAAACGGGCTCGGCTTTGTTGATTTTGCAACTTTCCCCCATTATGAAAGCAAATTAAAAAAAGAAGTGGATTCTTTTAGAATTTCAGTGAAATATCCTGTTGAAACATTAAAAGATAAAGAAGCGTTATTAATTATGGGTAAAAAACTAAAGTTAATTAAAAAATAATTTTTAACTTACTTACTTTCCTTTTAACCCTAGAATTGAAACAATTAAACAAGCAGAATACATTACTAGTCCATAAACGCAAGCAGGCAAGGTGAATACTTCAGCACCACATGTTCCTAACACGCCCATTCCACAAGTTTGTTGGAAAATTTCAGTGTAGCTTAAATATCCGGAAAATAAAACTCCTACAAGAGAAATTCCAAAAAGAGTTTTCAATGCAATTTGTTTTTTCATTTTAA
>CAZJHM010000047.1:0-1674 GCA_964545925.1 uncultured archaeon | reverse complement strand
TTATCCTTGGCCTCTTCATTCAATGACTTTTTTCACAGCTTTATTTTCTTACTATTTAGAAAAGAAAGTTTCTCTTTCCCGCAGATATAAAACAAATTATCCCACAGCTGAGTTTGTGATTTCAGATGAAATTTCAAAATGATTCCAACACAAATGCCCGCTCTTCTTCTTTTCAAACAGCTCATGGCTCTTTTCATTTGCCAGCTTTAATGCCTGTTGCAACAAAAGGAACAGTCAAACTAATTCCTCACTCCGAACTTCGCAAGATGGGTTACCAAGCAATTATCTCTAATTCCTATCTTTTTTCTCTCAACCCAGGATTGCAAACAATAAAAAAATTCAAAGGAATCCACAATTTCATTTCTTGGGACAAAATAATAGCAACTGACTCTGGAGGCTTCCAAGTTGCCAGAGATTTTCTAATCAAAACAACTGAACAAGGATTTTATTTCAAAAATCCATTTACAAATGAAAAAACTTTTCTTTCTCCTGAACTTTCCATGGATATTCAAACAACCCTAAACTCAGACATAGCAATGGTTTTAGATGACATGCCTCTTTATCCTTCCACTCGCGAAAGAACCTCTGAAGCAGTAGAAAGAACATTTCGCTTTGCCCAACGCTGTCTCGCCCAGCACAAGAAAAAGAAAACAAAGCAAAAACTTTTTGGAATTGTTCAGGGCTCAATCTATCCTGATTTGCGAGAAAAATCCATTTCTCAAATAACTAGTCTTCCTTTTGATGGTTTTGCTTTAGGGGGTTTAGCTTTAAACGAACCAAAACCTGAAATGTTTCGCATAATAAAATATTGCTCCCATTTGCCAGAAAACAAACCTCGCTATGTAATGGGTTTGGGTTCTTGGCAAGACATCTTGAAAGCAATTTCTCTTGGAGCAGATTTATTTGATTCCTGTTATTTAACCAGAGTTGGAAGGCATGGAAGATTTTTCACAAGAAAAAAACATGAAAACATCCAACTCTCCAAAAACCGTCTCTCAAACAAACCATTAGACAAAGACTGCAATTGTTTAGTCTGCCAGCAGTATTCCCGTGCTTATATCAGACATCTTTTAAAAACAGGAGAAGAAACAGGAAAACTTCTTCTCTCTCAACACAATCTTTCTTTCACATCTCAAATAATGAAAGAAGCAAGAGAAGAAATCAAGCAGGGAAATTTCTCCCGTTACCTGAAAAAACTAAAAATCAAATAATTTCTTTTCCAGCTTTTTTATAAAAAATTTTATTTTTAAGACATTTTCTCCTAAAACCAATTTCCCAAAATAAAATTCTTTTTATAATATTTTTCTCAGAAACAGTATTTAAAAAAATTTAATTATTTCATATATCCTAAAACTTTTTCTTGCAATTCTTTTGCTTTCCCTTTTTCAAAATGCTTCCTAATTGGTTGCAATCCTTTATCCAACTCAACAGCAACCATTTGTTTCAAATCAACAGGATGCAATCCCCCAGAAACAAAATCTTTCTCCAACTCACTATAAGAAGAATATTCAACATCTCCCCCAAACTTTGCATCTCTTTCAATCTTCACTTTATCTTTTAACTCAAACACAATAAACTTAGAATATTCCAAAACAGGATTATCCTCAACAATCTTTTCTGGACAATATGCTTTTTTCAGTTTTCTTTTAATTTCCTCTAATCCATCATTTGTAA
>CAZJHM010000046.1:0-1680 GCA_964545925.1 uncultured archaeon | reverse complement strand
ATCGAGCGTATTCAACTGCTCCTTTAACATTTCAAAAGAAAAATTCTTTTTGAAGAAATAAGAGAAAAATTACTAAGAAAAATCCAAGAGGAAAAAAATCCAAAAAAAGCAAGAATTCTTTTGGAAATATTCCAAGAATTAAATAAAGGAAAAATAGAACCAGAAGATTTAGAGAAATTAATCTAAACAATTAGTTTTTATATACTTATTTTATACTTTATGCCAATTAGAATTTCAATTAGAAAACCTCTCAAAATAGGAAAAAAATACATATCTCCTCAACAAAAAACAATACAGAAAAAACAAAAAATAATTGAACTTATTGATTCTAGTCCTTTGGCTAAATCGCCTTTTAAAAATCATCTTAGAAAATTCAAAGTTAATTTATCTACTTTGGGTTTAGAAGAAGCAATAAGAAAACTAGTGATTGCAACCGAAGATTATCCTAATTTTAAAAAACCTGAAAATAAAAAATTTGTTGAAGAACTTAATTGTTTAGTTTCAAAAATACTTGCAATTGAAAGAGAAAATTAAATTTATTAATTCTTCTGATATATTCTATTTATGCCTAAACCATTTCAAAAAACAACTAAACCAAAAAGAGTTTTTCCAAAAGATGTTCTTCATAATCCTGAAACAAAAATAGAAAGAAGAGCAGCAAACAAAGATTCTTTTTCAGCAAGAATGTTTTCAAAAGTAAAAGAGTGGAAAGCAAAAAACAACAGAGATAGAAGATTATCAGACAAACCTCTTCCTTCTCTTAACTTGAATTCAAAAATTTCAAAAAAACAATCTCTTTTCCAAGAAGCAGGAGATTTAATTTTAAGAATGAATTCAAAAACAGATACAAACAAAATTGCATTTTTAAACAGAGTTCGCTTGCAATTTCTTATGGGAAATATTTCTTCAGATTATTTAGAAAAAGTTGTCTCTGCCTTTTCCCAACAGAAAAAATCAAATAGAAAATAAATCTAAAAATTCTTTTGCACTAAGAATTTTTATTCCTCTGAATTCTTTAACAGACAAAAGATGCTTATCTCCACTAACAATTATTTTTGAGCCAGACTCAACTGCTAATTCCAATATTCGGTTATCTGATTCATCTTCTTTAATCTCAGAAATTTCTTCTTTTGGATATGCCAAAATCATTGCTCCGAGAAAAAAATTAATACGAAACAAAATCTCATTTTCATACATTTCAAAATCTATTTTTAGAACTCTTGCATATTCATCAAGTATTTCTTGCGAACAGAAGATTTCAATTTCCATATCTATACATTTTCTTAAAACTTTGTAAGGATTTCCTTTCCAAAAAGAAGCAGAAATTAGAATATTAGTATCTAAAACAACTTTAGTTTTTTTCTTTACGGGCATTATGAACAATTCTAGAAACATCCTTTTCTTTCTTTCCCTGCTTTTTCGCCAATGCATTTCCTTCTTTAGAAATCAATTCCAAATTCTTAAGCATTTCTTCTTTTGAAGGTTTTTTGATTTTTTTTGCAATAAACAAATCCTTGTGCACAATCAATGCAAAACTATCTCCTTCTTTTACTCCGATTTTCTCTCTTGCTTTTTGTGGAATTACAAATTGTCCTTTTGTTGAAACAGTAACTATATTTACATCACTCATATACATATATCTTACAAACATATTTATAATCTTTTCCAAAAGTAAGAAAG
>CAZJHM010000045.1:0-2078 GCA_964545925.1 uncultured archaeon | reverse complement strand
ATTTCTTATAATGCAAAGCTCCATCCATAGTCCTTGAAGGCAGATAAACAATAAAAATCAAACTAACAGTAATAACAAAAATATCTAACATCATCAAAATAACAAAATACATTTCAGAAATCCCAATCAAAGAAAACAAGCTAATTCCAATAATAACTAAAGAAACACCTAAAACCAAAATATCTTTTTTCTTAAACTTTCCCTCTCTAGAAAAACCTTTTTGTTTAATTTCTTCTTTAACTTCTTTTTGCCATTCCAGCATCCAATTTCTGTTTTCAGTTCTTTTCCATACATCTTTGAAATATTCTTCTATTTCTTTGAAACTTGTTGTTTTTCCATCTTTACTTATTTTTTCTAACAATCCATATATCATTTCTTCTTGTTTAGTTAGTTTATTCTTTTTTATAAATTCAATTAAATAATCTTCTTTATCCCAATTAATAAAAAGAACTTTCTTTTTTCTTTGAATTTTTTGAATTTTCAAAAATCCTTTAAAACTTAAGTCCATTATAACTCCTAATATTGCATTTGGATTAGGATTTTTATCTTCATTTAATAATCCACTTACAATAGCAGGAGAATAATCATAAGGAATATCTCTTTCATATTCTGCATTATATTCAATTTTTGCATCTCTTCCCTCTTTCCACCATTTTCTTCCCATATATCCAAAAAATCCTAAAATTCCAATTAAATTCAATCCTATTAAAACATATCCCAAAAAACTTAATTTTCCATAATTTTCTTCTTCATCTATTATTTTTTCCAATCCTTTTCCTTGTTTTCCTACAACCCACATGTCTCCCACAATCTCTGACGGAAACACAGTCCTTATTTCCAGCCATTCTCCTGCTCTAATGTCTTTTGCCTCAAATCCAATCGTCCTTCCATCCAACATCCTGATTAATCCTTCTTTTTCAGGATGCCCCCATGTGTATACATTCTTTGCCTCAACTTCCTTTGGCAAGACAATCTTTCCACTGTACAAAGGCAGGTCTCTATCCCAATCGCTCCAAACTTTCCTATAAAATTGTCCAACATCCTGCCACTTTTCAACAACCCCAGTCAATCTATAAACAAACACCAGACAGTAGTAGTCATCCACATATTTCCCATCAAACAAAACCTTTATTCTGCTACCCCCCTCAACTTCACTTACCAAATAATCCAATCCTTGCATCCCTTTCTCAGGATTCCCCATTTCCCATATTTCAGGCACAGTATATCTCCCAGTCACAAGATATACTCCCTCAACCCAAATCTCCTCACCTAAGCCATACAAAACATCTTTGTATATGTAGTTTAAGTTTCCTTGGAACCCAAACACAATCGTCTCTTGAACTTGAACTTCCCCGCTTTCCCCAATAGTATACACCCCACCAGCCGAATCCAGCCAGTAGTTCAATCCAAAACAAGAAGGCAAAGCCAGAACCACAACCAAAAAAAGAACTAGAAATTGTTTATTCTGCATATTCTCTATATGAATCTTGAAGTTTATAGAGTTTTCGCAAAATCACAATTTTATTTTTGATCTAAAATATTCTTCAGTATCTTTATCCATAAAGTAAATATAACAACCTTTCATCCCTCTTGTTAAAAGAACCCTATATACATTTTTAACATATTTGATAAATTCATCTTCTTTTGATTTTTTAATCATAGAATCAGCAGAATTTTCTTTATATGCAATCCATTCTTTTTTGGATTTGTTCCAAATAAGATCTTTCCCAAAAATAATTCCAACATACTCAAATTCAAAACCTTGTATTGTATATATACTTCCTAATTGATCTACTCCTTTTGGATCATAAGCCCAATACTTTGCTCTTACTACTCCAGGTGCTAATTTTTTAGATTCATTTTTGGCTTCCCAAGTCATTTTAAAATCTCCAATAACTACATCTTCAACAAGAGTTCCATCTTGTTTAGTATCGCTCCAAGGCCAACAAAAACCAGCAACCATTCTTGCGGAATTAGGCTTTTCATTGTTTTTCTTTATTATTTCTTCTCTTAATTTATGAGGAGAATCAAATATTTTAAATTCCATTTTTTCACTTTTTGTTAAAATTCTATTTGCA
>CAZJHM010000044.1:0-2128 GCA_964545925.1 uncultured archaeon | reverse complement strand
ACTTTTTCAGATATTTCTCTTTTTGCCAAAACTAGAATTTTGTCGCCTTGTTTTATTTTTGTATCCAAAGAAGGAATAACAAATTTTCCTTCTTGATAAAGTGCAATTATTGCAGAGCCTTCTGGATTTTCAATTTCCTTTATGCTTTTTCCTATATTTTTATTTCCATTTGAAATTGCTAATTCCATTATCTCAGCATCTCCGCGGGAAATAAAGGCTAAGTCTAAAACATCTGGTTTTGTAATTAATTCAGCTATATATCCTGCAGCAGCAGCTTCAGGATGTATTACTAAATCAATACCTAATTTCCTTAATACTGATTCATCATAATCTATCTTAGATATACGAGCAGCAACTTGTTTTGCCCCTAAATCTTTTGCTATTAAACTTATTATCATATTTGACTCATCTGAACTTGTTAAAGCAATTAAAGCATCAGCTTCTTTTACCCCAACTTTTTCCAGAAGTTTAGTTTCAGTTCCATCTCCTTGTGTAACAACAACTCCTAATTCAGAGGATATTTTCTCAGCTCTTTTTGGATCTTTTTCAATTATCACAACATCGTGGTTTTCTTCTAAGAGTATTTGGGTTACATAATATCCTAAATTTCCTGCTCCGACAATTATTATATACATCTTATTCTCCTCTTTTAAGTGACAAAAGGAATCCCAAAAATGCAAATATTGGAATTATTTCTAGTCTTCCTAAAATCATATTTATAATAAGAAGTTCCTTTATAAAAGGATTTGCCTGTGCAGTTATTCCTACACTTATTCCTACATTGCTTTGAGCACTTGTAACTTCAAACAAACTTTCAAGATAAGGCATTCCAAAATAAGACATTATTGTTGTTGTTAAAACAATAAAAAAACCATACAAAAGAATAAATTGAAATATTTCCTTAGTCATATCATTTGTTATTTCTTGTCCTTCATATGTTTTTGGAAAAAGAGTGTTTTTTGGGAAAATTGCTTCTTTTATTTTCCAATAAAATGATTTAAAGAATATAATTGCTCTACTTATTTTTATTCCTCCTGCTGTGCTTCCTGCTGAACCCCCAATAAACATTGCAGCAATCAAACTTGCTTTCATAAAATCTGAATTTAAAGTAAAGATTTCTGGTGAAACCAACATAAATCCTCCTCCTGTTAAAGCAGAGAAAGAGTGGAATAAAGATTGAGTCAGAATTCCAGTTTGTATAAAATCAAATTTTTGCAAATTTAGCATTCCTACAAAAACACCGATAAAAAGCAGGACAAGGAATTCGCTATCTTGAAAAATTCTGAAAAACTCTTTTCTTTTAAACAAGAGATAGTGTAAGGAAAAACTTGTTGCTCCGATTATTGTTAATAAAATCAAAGATAATTGCACTGGAAAACTATTCAATAAACTTAAATCATTTGGAAACATTCCCATTCCTGTTGTTGAAATTGCAGACATTGCATAATTAATTGCTTCAAAAAAAGTCAAGCCTGAAAAATACAAAGCAAATGCACCAAGCAAAGTTAAAACAACATATATTGAGAAAATTTCCCTTGTTGAATTTTTTATATTTGCTCTTATTTTATCATCTCTTCCTTCAGCAATAACCATTCTGCTTGCTTTGGTATATTTTATGAAAAAACTTGAAAGTGCCATAATAACTATTCCTATTCCTCCTATCCATCCTACAAAAGAACGCCAGAGTATAAGAGATTCAGGCATATAATGTAAATAAGGAGTCATCAAAGTCAAACCTGTTGTTGTTATCATTGAAACCATTTCAAAATAAGCATCTAGAAAATTAATTTCCATATGTATTACATAAGGTATTGAAAACAAAAGAGGACAAAGAAACCAAATAATAGTTATTTCTGCAAATGCATGTTTCATTGTTGTAGTTGTCTTTACTTTTATTTTTCTCCATATTGAAAAATTTATTGTAAATTGCAAAATTCCTACAATCAAATAAGAACTAATTAAACTCCAAGGTTCATTGTTAAAAATAGCATAAATAAGAGGAATTAAATAAAGAATGGAGAGTATAGACAGAACACTGGTGACATCTTTTATAACTATCAAAACATCTTCTTTTCCTGATAAAAACATAATATAATTAGTTCTTTTAGTTTTAAAAATCTGCTCTTTT
>CAZJHM010000043.1:0-2278 GCA_964545925.1 uncultured archaeon | reverse complement strand
GAAGTTCAATTAGAAACAAATGGAGCAATAAAAACAGACAAAACAAAATTATCTTTAACAAAAGGACAAATAGGAATAGTTAATTTAGAAGCAGGATATAGAATGGGAAGTTATGAATTAATTGTTAATATAGTTACTGAAGGAGAAGACAGAGTTGAAGTAAAAAGAATACCTGTCAGAGTTAAAAGAGCAGATGAATTAGGAGAAAATTGTATCACACTTTCAACAAAGAAAATATCATTAACAAGTATAATTGGAGCTCCTCAGAAAATAAATGTTTACAATAATTGTTATGATAATGGCTTCAGACTGAACAATGATGCTTCAGAAATTGATTTGAAATGTTTTATTCCATCTACTGGACAGAAAACTTCACTCTCTAATCAAAAAATTAATCAACAGCCAATTGCAAATGGACAAGCGGCAGCCAACACAGCAACACAGCTTTATATGATTAATCAGCAGACAGGACAATTTACAATTGTTCCAACCAGTCAAACTGGACAATATACAAATAGCGGGTATACACAATCAGGATATGTTGGAAGACAAACAGCTGAAATGGAGGAAAGTGATTGTCCATTGGTTAATCAGCTTACAATTGGAGAAACAAACACTCATTCAACAGCAGACAAGACAATTGAGAAAATGGAACTAAGGTTTTATCCTAACTTGACTTATAGAAGATATATGTGCGAGTTGTCGGCAAGGGCTCCGGGAGAAGAAATGTTTAAGATTAGACAAACAATTGCAGGAGCATTAGCTTCAATAAATGCAGATGCCACACTTGCACTTCCTTACTCTTATTACTCAGGAACATCAAAGAAAGTCTTTAGTGTAACAGTTCAGGACTTCTACCAAATTGCAGGAACAATAGACGAATGTTTAGAAAACTACGGGTATTTGCAATCAGAAGAGGAATACAAAAAAGACATAACAATTGGAAATCCATTGACAAAAGGATATCAATGTATGTCTGAAAAATTCAAGCCAGAAAACACTTTAGATTTAGCAAAAGCTTATGGAAGTGCAGAAATAACAATTGGTTCAGATGAATCAATAACTATTAAAAATATTGAAATGATTTCAATAAGCGACAAACTATGTGGAGGAAATGATGCAGTTGTTCCAACTGGATTTTTATCTCAAAAAGAGATAACAAAAATCCCTGTATTGAAAGAAAATGGATTTGAAATAACAATTACACAAAGCAAAAAGAAACCATATATGGTTGATGTAACTATAAAGGCTCCTTACAATGAAACTGAATTAGATTTGTCTTCATTGGGAGTAGAAGCTTGGTTTGATATAAAAAGAAATCATCCACAAAATAAAGACACAACAAGTTATGGTTTGAAATTAGCTGGAAAAATAAAAACAATTGGAGGATATTCTTCAACTAAAGTTATTGTTGATAAATCAGTATATTTAGATTCTGATGAAACAATAATTGAAAATGGATATTTGTCATTAAATTTAGATAAAATAAACTATGAATATGATGATAAGATAACTGAAATGCCAGATAAGTTCTGCGAATCTTTCTTTTGCACTGAAGAACAATTCAAGCAATATTTGATAAATGAACAAAAAGCAATAATCAAAGAAGCAAAAGAATTAGTCAAAAGAAACAAAGAGGATGAATCAGGAAGATATATACCTGAGTATTGTAAGACTTTACCTGCTGAGGGTTTGCTAGATGAAAACTGGGCAAGAGCTTGTTCTTTGACTGCTACTCTCTTAGATACTAACGAGCAATATAAAATAGCACTTGTGCCTGCAGATGAAATTACATATACTGATAAAGAATTAAAAGAAAGGGAAAGTAGTAGCCATGGGGGACTAACTTATGATTATATTGAATTAAAATCGGGAGAAGCAGAAAAAATAAATAATCTCTTGGGAAAAACTGAGTTTGCAAAAAAAATTTCTGATTTCTTTGAAGTTTATGCAACAAATCCTCCTGTTAAAGAAGTAGCTGAAGAAGAGGAAGAAAAAGAAGAAGTGCCAGATTATGATAGTTATAAAAGAGAAAATGAAATAACAAACAAAGATGTGAAAAACAACATAGTTACTGGAACAGAAGGTAATGATTTCATAAGTGTGAGTAAAAAAGCATTATTGAAAAATAAAACAGGGTCTAGAATAAATGGATTAAATGGAATAGATGAAATATTTGGAACTGCACTTAATGATACAATAACAAAAGAAAAAGGAGAAGGATATATATGGGGAAGAGAAGGAAATGATAGTATAAAGGCTCCAGAATCAAAAGTAT
>CAZJHM010000042.1:0-2576 GCA_964545925.1 uncultured archaeon | reverse complement strand
TTATTCTTCTAGTTTCTTTACTCCATATTTCAGGAAGTTGATTAATTGTTTTATTGTAAATATTGCGAAATTTACACTTATTAGAATATAAATTATAAATGAAATAAAAATTCCAATAAAAGACTGGGTTTGCATTCCTATAACAAAGATTATTGTCAAGAGTATTGCTAATTTTTTGTCTATTAAAAGTTTTAGTCCTAATATTGAAAGATAAAACATTAGAACTATTTGTATAGTATAGAAATCCCATTGTGGGTTGTAAATGTAATTTTCAAAACTACCTAAAGTGTAAAAAAGAATAAGGAAATATCCTCCTGCTATAAAACCAAGAATCATTTTTTTGTACAATGTTTTTGCCTTTATTAAAAGTATTGCAACTGCAAGATAAATCATTATTATTATGAAACTTCTGAAAGCTGGCCAAAAAATCTCTAATCCAAATTCCATATTTACTTTTTTTTGCACTTTCTTTTTATTTTTATGTTTGCTCTTTCTACATAAATCTTTTAGTGCTCTTTTTCTTCTTTTCTCTTCTTTGTTTTTTTATATATTCAAAAGAACTGGAAGTTGGTTTGGAGGCAGTCAGAGAAGCAGGTAATATACTTGCACCTTTTTTTGGAAAGCCTCAGGAAGTTAGTTATAAAGAAGGAAAAGAGATTGTTACTGAAATGGATTTGAAAGCTGAACAGAAAATCAAAGAGATTTGCAACCTGAATTTTCCAGACTATGCTTTTCTTGGGGAAGAACAGGGTAAAGATAATATTGATTCTGAATATTTGTGGATTACTGATGCCTTGGATGGAACTCTTAATTACAGTCGTGGAATTTTTCCTTATGGAGTTTCTCTTGCTCTTGCAAAAAATAGAGAGGTTGTTCTCGGAATAGTCTTTAATCCAATTACTAATGAGCTTTTCCATGCTGTCAGGGGAAAGGGAGCATTTTTGAACAATAATCCAATTTCTGTTTCAAATGTTTCTGATATTTCGAAATCTATTATTTATTCAACTGAAATATATAGAACTTTTTCTTTGGTTTCTTCGCTTTCCAAGAATGCTAAGCATTTTAGGATTACTTCAAGCTCTGCTTATGATACTTGTCTAATTGCTTGTGGTCGTGCAGAAGCATATATCAAAGTTACTTCTCATCCTTGGGGATTTGCTGCTGCTAATTTGATTGTGGAGGAAGCTGGGGGAAAGATAACTGATTTGGATAAAAAAAAGTGGAACATTGATTCCAAAAGAATGATTATAAGCAATTTTGCTTTGCATTTTTTGCTTTTAGAAGAACTTGGATTTAAAGACTTAGGTAAAATAGGTAACTCAAAATAGTAATAGGAATTTGATAGTGTATTATAAGACTGATTTTTCTCCTTATTTTTTATGTTTGTTTCTTCTACATAAAAAGAAATCCTTAAATATTCCTGTTCCCTTGTTTATTCGGGTTTAATTGCTAGGAAACCTAAAAAATATAATTTCAATAACTGATTTTTCAAGAGAGGATTTTGTCCTTGTCTTTGACACTGCTTCTAAACTAGAGAAACTTTCAAGAGGTGAAAAATCTAAACTTCTTTCCGACAAACTAGTTGCAAGTTTGTTTTTTGAGCCATCTACTAGGACTCGTTTGAGTTTTGAAACTGCAATTCAGAACTTAGGCGGGAAAGTTATAGGGTTTTCTGATAGTTCTAATACAAGCACTAAAAAAGGAGAATCTTTGGAAGATACAATTAAAGTAATTAGTGATTATGCAGACACTATTGTTTTGAGACATCCAATAAATGGTTCTGCAAAGATTGCTTCTGAAGTTTCTTCTAAACCAATTATAAATGCTGGAGATGGAACAAATGAACATCCTACTCAAACTCTTTTGGATTTGTATACTATTCAAAAAGAATTTGGAAGATTGGATAATCTAAATATAGGACTTTTAGGGGATTTGAAATATGGAAGAACTAGTCATAGTCTTTTGTATGCTTTGTCATTATTTGACAATATAGGAGTTTATCTCTATAATCCTTCTGAGCTTTCTATGCCACCAGAGGTTATTCAAAAAATAAAAGGAAAACTTGAGATTGTTCAAAACCTTTCTTTAGATGAAACAATTCCTGAATTAGATATTCTTTATACAACAAGAATACAAGCAGAAAGATTTTCTTCTGAAGACTATGGAAAAATAAGTGCATCTTATTTTCTTAAAAAAGAAACAATCTTGAAAGGCAAAAGTTCTTTGAAGATAATGCATCCTTTGCCTAGGGTTAAAGAAATACCTGGAGAAATAGATTCTCTTCCTAATGCAATTTATTTCAAACAAACAGCAAATGGAGTTCCTGTTCGCGAATCTCTTCTTTGTCTTTTGAATGATGTTTTTCCCTGACTGAGATTTCTTTTTCTGAGCTCAGTTCTTCTTAGAGTCAGTATTTTAATTTTTTCAACGGCATTTTGGTTTGTTGAGTTTTTTATATGTGTTTTTTCCTAATATTTTATGAAGATTGCAAAATATGAAAAAACAGTTGCTTTGGATTCTAATTTAAATGATTTTATGTTTTTTTCTTTAGATTATGATGAAAATTCTAGAAAAGT
>CAZJHM010000041.1:0-2585 GCA_964545925.1 uncultured archaeon | reverse complement strand
ATTTAAATGATTTTATGTTTTTTTCTTTAGATTATGATGAAAATTCTAGAAAAGTTGTTTCTTTTTGTATTATATATTGGATTTATTTTCAAGATTTTCGTTTTGAGGTTTTGAAATATGATACTTCTCATGGATATTTGCATGTTCATCAATATTGGAAAGAAATTGTTGTGAAAAAGAAAATTGATTGTGAGATATCTGCTTTTAGTTTTGAAGAAATGAAAAAAGACATAAGATTAAATTGGAAAAACTATAGAACTTTATATTTAAAGAAAACAATATCAAAAAGATAGGTATATAACATTTATGTTATATTATAAATATATGAAGAAATTAACTGTTGTTATTGGGGGAGATATTGACTCTGATTTAAATGAAATTCTTTATTCTGGAAAATCTATTAAGGAATTAAATCAATCCAAAAACTCTCTCTATCTTGAAAATTATGAACAGTTTTACAAACTTTTGAGTCCAAAGAAATTAGATATTCTTCTTTTTCTTATGAAATCCAAAACTAAAAAATCAGTTTCTGAGATAGCTGAAAAAACAAAAAGATTGCAAGAAGCTGTTAGCAGGGATTTATCTAAAATGAAAGATTTAGGGATTATAGAAATAAAGAAAGAAAAGAATTTTGCTTATATTAGTCCTAATTTCAAAACAATTGAGATAAAACTTCAAATCTGATTTTCAGCCAGTTCTTTACCTTTTTCTGTTGGGTATTGTTTGTTTATGCAAGCTAAACATAGATTTTCTTTAGGCAAACCTATTGCCTTTACCAATCCATCCATTGTCTGATAGGTTAGTGAATCAGCTCCTAATTCTTTGCATATTTCATTGTTTGTTTCTTCTGAAATTTCCATATATGGATTTTCTCTTTCTTCTTTTTTCATTTTCTGATAAGCTAGAAGCTCTTTTTTTGTTGGCATGTCTATCCCATAAAAACAAGGACTTATTATTGGAGGGCAGGAAATCCTCAAATGTATTTGTTTTGCTCCTGAATCTCTTATCCTGCTTATCAGACTTTTCATTGTGTTTCCTCTAACTATACTATCATCTATTAAGATAATTTTCTTGTCTTGTAGTATGTTTTTTATAAAAGAGTATTTTGCATTTATTTTTCTTTCTCTGTTTTCTCCTTCTATAAATGTTCTTCCTATATATCTGTTTCTTAGAATTCCTTCCCTGACAGGTAATCCTAAAACTTCTGAATATCCTTCTGCTGATGGTTTTGAGGTATCTGGAACTGGAACTACAACCCAATCTTTTGAGTTTGTTTCTAATTTTTCTTTTTTTGCTAATTCTTTTCCTAATCTTAATCTGGCTTCATAAACATTTATTTTGTCTAAAACTGAAACTGGGTTTGCAAAATATACATATTCAAAAAAACAGTGTTTAGGTGTTTGTTTTTTTGCATATCTCTTTTTTTCTATATTTCCATTTTCGCAGATTAGAATCTCTCCTGGTTCTAAATCTTTTGCTTCTCCTTCTATTGCACATGATTCTGAAGCAATTTCTCCATTTTCTGAATAAGATAAAGGGCGAATTCCTAGTGGGTCTCTGATTGATAACATTGTTCCTTCTGCATTTAGATAGAGTATATTGTATGCTCCGTCTAATTCTTTGCTTATGTTTTCAAATGCAGTTGTATAATCTGGTTTTTCTTTTCCTTTGAATTCTCTTGCTATTAAATGCATTAAGATTTCAGTGTCTACATCATTGCAGATGTGATATTCATTTTCCTTTAGTTTGTTTTCTAATTCTTTGTAATTTGCTATATTTCCATTAAAAGCAAATGAAAACCATTTCCATTTTTTTCCGTGCTTTCTTTCAAAAGGGTGTAATTGTTCTAGACATTCTATTCCCGAGGTTGCATATCTAACATGTCCAATTGTTGATTTTGCATTATTATCTATTTCTTGCTTTCCTAAAGCTTGTTGAACATCTCCTATTCCTTTTTTTGTTTTTAGTAGATAATTAGAACTAGGATTATAGCTTGATATTCCTGCTCCTGCTTGTCCTCTGTGTTGGAGTTTTAATAGCATTGATAATACTTTTTTTTCAGAATTAGATTGATTATATATTCCTGCTAATCCACATTTCTCTTTCATAAATATATAGTGTTTTTGTTCTTAATATGTTTGTTATTCTTTCAGATGTCTTAGCCATTTGTTTTTTATTGCTTGTTCTAAATCAATTTTGTTTTTTTCTGCAAAGACTAACAAACAACCTAATAAATCAGCTGTTTCTTCTTCTAAAACTTTTCGTATTTCTTGCTTTGTTTGTTCTTTTTGTCTTGCTCTGTCTGTATACATTAGATATGCTTTTGCTAGTTCTCCTGTTTCTTCTTGTATTTTTAATAAGAATAAATCTTCTGTTTCTTTTATATTGTGTTGTTGTTTGTATTGGTTAAATCTTTTTGTGACTTTTTCTTGCAGTTCTTTTATTTCCATAAGTTATTTTTCTTCTTTGTTCTTTTATTTTTATGTTTCTTCTTTATACATAATCTTTTAGTTGGTTTTCTCTTCTTTATTTTTTATGTCTTTTACACTAAAAAAGTTAGTTGTTTGATTTTTGGTAAGTAGTTT
>CAZJHM010000040.1:0-2614 GCA_964545925.1 uncultured archaeon | reverse complement strand
GAAGAATCAGGATTTTCTTTTGCAAAAAGAGCACGTGCTGAAGAACGAGAAACATAAAGTTCATCTATTTTTTGTTTTATTTCTTTTTCTGTGAGAAAAACTAAAGTTTCAATATTTTTGAAACGAACTATTTTTTTATCTTTTTTATTTTCATAAACTGTGTAACCTTCAGAATCTTTTTCTGTTTTTAAAGTGAAATAATCTTTAATTAGATAGAGAACATCATTTTCTTCTTTGTTTTTTTCTTTTGTTGATTCAATTTCTGTTCCTCCATCAATTGTTGAGCTTGTTTTTAGAATAAAGAATGTATCATTTCCGAAATTTCCAAAAAGCAAATCATTTGAAGAATCATTATCATAGAAATAATCATCTCCAAATCCTCCCCATATATTATCTTCTCCATTTCCGCCATCTAGATAATCATCTCCTGAATCTCCTGAAACACAATCTTTTCCACCTCCTCCATAAATATCATCATTTCCATCTCCACCAAATAAAATATCATCTCCATCTTCTCCATAAATAATGTCATAACCTTCAAAAGCATCAACATTGTCATTTCCTTTTCCAGCATAGATTATGTCGTTTTGTTCTGTTCCAGCTATTGTGTTGTTTTCTTTGTCTCCTGAAATAATTTTAGTTTCAGAAGGAGAAATAGGATACCAGTCTGAATCTGCAAAAGAAATTGGTAAAAAGAAAGATAGAAAAAGTATTCCTAAAATCAAATATTCTTTTGTTTTTACCAAAAACACACCCTTTCTCGTTAAAGAATAATCTTTTTGAGTTAAATGATTAAACTATATACTAATGCTTGAGTGAGATATATAAGCATTTTGTTCATATAAATTAGGCTCTAAAAATTGGGGATTGACGAAGTTTTAGAGAAATTCTATAAATCCAACTAAAAAATAGGAGGATATGGCTAAAATTCAAGAAATAAGATTGTGTTTCTGTAATATTTTATAGTTAGAAAATATGACAAAGCTAGGTTTTAAAGGTTTAAAGAGGGTTTAGGGAATAAGAAAAAGGTTTTTGTTGTTTTAGACTTCGGAAAAAAGTCAGGAGCGGAAATCAGGAGAGAGATATAACTTATATATAGATATAGCTGAAGAAAGAGAATTTAGAAGTTCTTTTTTAGAAGGAGGAGTTTTTCTTTTTTTGTTTTTGTAATTAAAACAAGAGAAAATTGTTGATTTCAAAGAAGAAAAAGAAGATGGATTTTTATTTCTTAAATATTTTTCAAAATCAAGGATTAGGCGAGTTTTAGGTTGAGAAGGATGGGAAGTAAATAAATGAAAAACTTGAAAAAGAAAAGGATAGGTTTTGTTGAGAAAATTTTGGGAAGAAAGAGATTTAAAAGTTTGAGGATTGGAAAGTTGAGAAAAAAGAGTTTCCATTTCTGAGATTTTTTTCCAATGAGCTTTTATTGATGGAGTTGTTGGAAGATGAGAGTGAGAAGGAAAAAGAGGAAGTTGTCTTGGTTTAGAGAGATTAGATTCTTTGGGTTCTGAGGGAGAAGAAAATTTAGTGTGAAGTTTTTTTAGTCTTGATTCTATTTGTTCTGAAGAAAGAGTTTTTTTAGGAGAAGGTTTTTTCCTAGTAGGATTTAGTTCTGGAAAAAGATAAAGTTGGGTTGGTTTTCTTTTAGGCATAAGATATTTGTGTTTCAGGAGAATATAATTGTTATAGATTTATTGGAAATTTTTTCTGGGAAAAAATCAACTGGATTTTCTAGAATTAGTATTTTCTCTGAAAGGTTGTTTTCTATTGAGGATTGGTCTTCTTCTTTGGTTTTTAGATGGAAGAGAAATTTTTCTTGGAACTCTAGAAAAAGAATTGGGTTTTTCTCTTGCTTTTCTTAGATTTTCATTTATTCTTTCTCTTATTATTTCTTGTTTTTTTGGTTCTAAAATTTGAATTGAAAGCATTCTAAGTTGATTTTCTAAAACTTGTCTCATTTCTTGAATAAAATAATCTGCAACTACTGTTGTTGTTTCTACTAAATTTTTTCCTGCTGATTTTTCTAATTGTTCTCTTAATTTTTTTCTGCTTGGTTGATTGTTTTTTCTATTATACTTTCTAAAACTGATTCTCTTTTTTCTTTTGGTAAAGATAAAATATCTTTTGCATCTTTTTCTAGTCTTGTTCTAAAAGAAGAAATTGTATTTTTTGATAATTCTGGAATAACTATTTTTAGTTCTTGTCTTACTAATTCTCTGTTTTCAGCTAACATTTTTCTTCTTTCCAAAGAATCTTTTCTTGGTTTTATTGTTCTTTCTTCTGGAATTTTACCTTTTCTTAAATCTAAAAGAGCTTTTCCTAAATTATATCTTCCAGTTATTTTTGGTTTTCTGTATCCTGGCATAAAAAATAAATAGTTAGGGAAGAATAAAAATGTTTCTTATCTTTTGTTAGATAAGGGCTTGTGGTCTAATGGTAGGATGTTGCATTCACACTGCAAAGATAGGCGGTTCGACTCCGCCCAGGCCCATGAACTTTTTTCTAAAAAGTTCAATCAAAAATAAGCCTTCGGCTTCGGAGTGGCTTTCAGCCCCTCATGATTTTTTTAGGAAAAAAATCAAGTCTGAAACTTTTAGGAAAAGTTTCATCAAAA
>CAZJHM010000039.1:0-2614 GCA_964545925.1 uncultured archaeon | reverse complement strand
AAAGAAAGCAACAAATGTTTTTAAAATAAATGTTTCTAATCTAAACGGGTGAGCTAAATATGAAAAATATATACTTTTTCAATGAAGGAAATGCAAAAATGAAAGAATTGTTAGGAGGAAAAGGTGCTAATTTATCAGAAATGACAAAAATAGGATTACCAGTGCCTCCAGGATTTGTAATAACGACAGATGTTTGTAAATATTATTTAAAAAACAATAAAAAATATCCAAAAGAATTAGAACAAGAAATAAAAACAAATATAAAAAAAATGGAAAAATTAACAGGAAAAATATTTGGAGATAATGAAAATCCTCTTTTAGTTTCAGTAAGAAGTGGTGCTCCTGTTTCAATGCCAGGAATGATGGACACAATTTTAAATTTAGGATTAAATGATAAAACAGTTCAAGCATTGTCAAGAAAAACTGGAAACTCAAGATTTGCTTGGGATTCATACAGAAGATTTTTGCAAATGTTTGGAAATGTTGTTTTAGGAATTGAACATAAAAAATTTGAACATATTTTAGAAGAAGTTAAACACAAGAAAGGAGTGGAAAAAGATATTGAATTAGAAACAAAAGATTTGCAAGAAATTGTTGAAAAATATAAACAAACAATAAAAAAGGAATTGAAAAAAGAGTTCCCAGCAAACCCAGAAGAACAATTAAAACTATCAATAAATGCTGTTTTTGATAGTTGGAATAATCCAAGAGCAATTGTCTACAGACGTTTAAATAATATACCTGCACATTATGGAACAGCAGTAAATGTTCAAGCAATGGTTTTCGGAAATATGGGAAACACAAGTGGAACAGGAGTTGCTTTCACAAGAAACCCAAGCACAGGAGAAAACAAATTCTATGGAGAATATTTGATGAATGCACAAGGAGAAGATGTTGTTGCTGGAATTAGAACTCCTAAACCAATTACAGAAATGAAAAAAGACAGTCCAAAAGCATTTGCTGAATTAGAAAAAGTCAGGAAAACTTTGGAAAAACATTACAGAGATATGCAAGATTTGGAATTCACTGTTGAGGAAGGAAAACTCTATATGCTTCAAACAAGAAATGGAAAAAGAACAGCACCAGCAGCTGTGAAAATAGCAATAGATATGGTAAATGAAAAACTAATAAATAAACAAGAAGCAATAATGAGAGTCTCACCTCAATCTTTAGACCAATTATTGCATCCTATGTTGGATCCTATTGCTAAAGAAAAAACAGAAAAATTAGCAAAAGGTTTGCCAGCAAGCCCAGGAGCTGCAGTTGGAAAAGTTGTCTTTAGTTCAGAAACAGCTGAAGAATATCATAAACAAGGAGAAAAAACAATCTTAGTAAGATTGGAAACTTCACCTGAAGATATTGAAGGTATGAATATAGCCCAAGGAATATTAACAGGAAGAGGAGGAATGACTTCTCATGCAGCAGTTGTCGCAAGAGGAATGGGAAAATGTTGTGTAGCAGGAGCTGAAGATTTGAAAATAAATGAATCTGGAAAATTCTTTAATGTAAATTCTAGCTCAGGCACAATAACAATCAAAGAAGGAGATTGGATAACTCTAGATGGTTCAACAGGAGAAGTCTTTAATGGAAAAGTTCCTGTTAAATCTCCAGAATTAAGTGGAGATTTTGCAAAAATAATGCAATGGGCAAAAGAAATCAAGAAACTTGGAGTAAGAACAAATGCAGACACTCCTAAAGATGCAAATACTGCAAGAAAATTCGGAGCAGAAGGAATTGGGTTATGCAGAACAGAACACATGTTTTTTGAAGGAGAAAGAATAAAAGCAATGAGAGAAATGATACTTTCAGAATCTGAAAGAGAAAGAGAAATTGCATTAGCAAAAATAGAACCATATCAAAAACAAGATTTTATTGGTTTATTCACAGAAATGAAAGGATTGCCAGTAACAATTCGTTTGATAGACCCTCCATTGCACGAGTTCTTGCCAAAAGAAGAAGCAGATATTGAGGAATTAGCAAAAGAAATGAAAATTCCAACAGCAAGAGTTAAACAAACAATTGAATCTTTGCATGAATTTAATCCAATGTTGGGATTCCGTGGTGTTAGACTAACCTTAGTTTATCCAGAAATAGCAAGAATGCAAACAAGAGCAATTATAGAAGCAGCAATAGAAACTGAAAAGAAAATAAAAACAAAAATAATTCCTGAAATAATGATACCATTAATAAGTCATTATAGGGAAGCAGAAGAAATGAAAAAAATAATAGACATAGAAGCTAAACAATCAATCAAAAGACACAAATCAAATCTAAAATATAAAGTTGGAGTTATGATGGAATTACCAAGAGCATGTATAACAGCAGACAAGATTGCTGAATATGCTGAGTTCTTTTCTTTTGGAACAAATGACTTGACACAGACAACTTTTGGATTCAGTAGAGATGACTCAGGAAGATTCATAAAAAAATATAATGAATTAGGAATTTTAGAAAAAGACCCTTTCCAAGTCTTAGATAGAGATGGCGTAGGAGAATTAGTTAAAATGTCTAAAGAAAAAGGAACAAAAACAAGGAAAGATTTGAAAATTGGAATTTGTGGAGAGCAAGGTGGAGAACCTAATAGTGTTGAATTCTGCCATAATATAGGATTATC
>CAZJHM010000038.1:0-2625 GCA_964545925.1 uncultured archaeon | reverse complement strand
GAAGGATTTATTCATAAGATAATTAGAATTAAGAGATTAAAAAGGATTTTGTTTTGAGGATTTCTACAAATCTTTAGAAAGAAGATATTTAAAAAGAAAAAACAATTATACAATATGCCTTTGGGAAGAATGAGAAAAGGAATGGAACCAAAAAGAGCTCCTATTGATTATTCTTCTGGACATCCTGAAAATTCTTTAATACAAAGAGTGCATGAGAAAATGCATGAAAAAATTCCTATCGGAAAAAGAAGAGAAGTAAATCAAATTTTAATAAAAAATCAATTAAAAGAAATTGAAAAAGAACTAAGAAGAATAGATAAAGAAAGCAGAGATGCAATGATTATAAATATTTTAAAAATAATTGAAACAACAAAATTAAAAAATGAAATTGAAATAATGACTTTTTTGCAAGCAGTTGTTTTGCCTGCTGTTAAAGGATATGTAAATGAAATAATTGCAGGAGTAAAAAGTAAAAGAGCAAGGAAAAATTAAAAGAAAAATATATTAAGTCCTGTTTCCTAATTAAAATGGTGAGAAAATGTTTTGTGATTTGAAAAATAAAGTTGCAATTGTGACTGGTAGCGGACAAGGAATAGGAGAAGGAATAGTTCGCAAACTTTTTTCTTTAGGAGCAAAGGTTGTTGTTGCGGATATGAATTTAGAAAATTGTGAAAAAATTTGCAAATCTCTAGGCAAAGATTGTTTAGCTATCAAATGTGATATTTCAAATTCAGAAGATGTTAAGAAAATGATTTCTGAGACAATAAAGAAATTTGGAAAATTAGATATCTTAGTTAACAATGCTGGAATATATCCTTTTTTAGCTTTTGAACAAATGACTGAAAAAGATTGGAATAAAATAATGGATATTAATTTGAAAGGAACTTTCCTTTGTTGTAGTGAAGCAGTAAAGAAAATGAAAAAAGGAAAAATAATAAATATTTCAAGTATTGCTTCTTTTGTTGGATTTCCTGCTTTAACTCATTATTGTGCTACAAAAGGAGGAATAAATAGTTTTACTAGAGCATTGGCTTTGGAATTAGCCTCTAAAAAAATAAATGTAAATGCAATTGCTCCTGGCGCAATTGAAACACCTGGTGCTACTAAAGGACAATCAAAAGAACAAAAACAACAAACAATTGGAATTATTCCATTAAAAAGATATGGAAAACCAGAAGATATTGCAAATGCAGTTGCTTTTTTAGCTTCTGATGAAGCTGATTACATAACAGGACAAGTATTGACTGTTGATGGCGGATGGATTATACAATGAGGTGAGATTATGAGTTGTGGTTCATGTACAGCTTGCGGAGCAAAAAAACCAGTTAAAAAGAAAAAGAAGTGATTGAAAATGCCAGTTCCAAAAAGAAGATTAGTTCCTAAAAAACCTTTTGGGTTTTTGGAAAAACCAAAAACAACAAAGCAAAAGATTTTGCCTTCAGGACTAGATATAATTGCTAGAAGAGCAAAAGAAATTAGAAAAACAAAAAAGAAATAATTTTTTTATTTTAATGTATTATATTTCTACATAACTATTTTTCGCACAGTTTTTTTCCCTGTTCAAAAAAAAGATATGTTTTTAATATATACAATATATTGTATATATTGTAGGTGATGTTATGAGTATTGCAATAACAAAAATGGCTAAAAATGGGCAAATAGTTATTCCTTCTGAAATTAGAAAAGATGCTAAAATAAAGAATGATTCAAAATTTCTTGTTTACTATGATGGAGATATAATTTCATTGAAAAAAGCAGATAAAGAATTTATTGAAGAATTAGAACTAATTAAGAAAATTAAAAAAGCTGAAAAGGAAATAAAAGAAGGCAAATTTGTAGAGATTGATTCAAACAAATCCGAAAAGGAAATATTAGAACTACTTGAAAAGTGATTAAATGCAGATTGTTTTTTCAGATAGTTTCAAAAAAGAATTTAATAAAATAAAAGATAAGAAAACAAAAGAAAGAATTGTAAAGATTATCAAAGCTCTATCTGAAAATCCTGAAAAAGGCAAACCTTTGCAAAATATTCTAAAAAACAAAAGAAGTATTCGTTTTCTTAAATATAGGTTGATTTATGAAATTCAAGAAGAAAAAATAATTCTTTTAATATTTAACCATAGGAAAGATGTTTACAAATAAGTTTAATTCTACATAACTATTTTTCACATGGAGTTTATCTCTCCTTCCCCCTCTTTCCTCGCTCCGAACACTACCTCCCAAAAAGCAGACTCCGAAAGCCAACCCCAACTTCCTCTATTTACAAGCTATTTGGCTCTAAACCCTTGAATTCGCAGGTTCTGAGGCTTTTTACTCCTTTATTGAAATTCGGCTTAAGACACATTAAGCCGTAAAATTCCCTCGGGAATTTTCAGAAAAATAAAGAAAAAGGCACCTAATAACTTGAGAAGGGGAAGGGAGGGCAGGGTTGAAAACCAGAGCAAAATTTGTTATGTAGAAAATAATATATAAATAGAAAAAGTATCTAAAATATATGGATTTAACTTCAGGAATTCTTGATACTATTCAAAACGGAATAAATCAATGGATGCCTTATGTTTTTCAAATAATTATTGGAATAATTATAATAGTATTTATTATATTTTTTTGGGCAATAATCTCAGG
>CAZJHM010000037.1:0-2958 GCA_964545925.1 uncultured archaeon | reverse complement strand
AATCTAATTAAAATCTAAGTTTGCGGGTTGAAAAGCCCGCTTTCTTACCAAAATTCTTCCTCTTTGAATTCTTGTAAGAATTGTTCAAATCTAATTTTATAAAAAAACAAATCAATAAATAATCTTTCTTTCTTTTTCATTTATGCTTTCAAAATCTCAAACAGAAAAAATCATAAAAATTCTAGAAAAATATTACAAAGAAAAAGAACCAATGGCTGAACAAGTCTCTTCCCGTCAAAACAAACTTCAAACTTTAATTTCAATCATCCTCTCTGCCCGCTCTCGTGATTCCACAACCTTCCGCATTCTTCCCTTTCTTTTCTCTCAAATAAAAACCACAAAAAATTTAGAAAAAATTTCATTAAAAAAGTTACAAACAATAATCAAACCAATCAACTTCTATAGAAACAAATCCCTCTATCTAAAAAAACTTCCTCAATCCCTAAAACAATTCAATAACCAAATTCCTTCAACAAGAGAAGAACTAATGAAACTTCCAGGAGTAGGAAGAAAAACAGCAAACTTATATTTATCCCTTATACATAATCAAAAAACAATAACAGTAGACACCCACGTCCACCGCCTCTCCAACCTTCTCTCTCTCACTCAAACCAAAACCCCTTTAGAAACAGAACTATCTCTAGAAAAAATCCTCCCAAAAAAACACTGGCTAAGAATAAACTATCTTCTTGTCTTGCATGGACAAAACATCTGCACTCCAATCTCCCCCAAATGTTCAATTTGCCCAATCTCTAAAATCTGCAAAAAAACAAACCTAAAAAAATCCCGCTAACTTTTTTCACTAAGAATTTTTTCTAATTCTTTCCAATCTTTAACATAATAAATCTTGCAACCTAATTCCAAAATATTTTTCTCAATTTCCATAGGCAGTCTCCCAGACACAAATGGTTCATAAACAATCAAGTCAAAATTCTCTCCAGCCCTGATTTCTTTATTTAGTTTTTTCAAATCAAATTCTTTTTGCCTAATCTGTTTATACAAATAATATCCATAAGAAAGTTCTCCAATACTGCCTAAACTATAACCCAAACAAAGAACACAATCCCCAAAAAGAATATTTTGCATATCTTGTTTATACCAATCCCCAGTATTTATTAATTCATCAAATATTCCAGACTTCAAATACTTATCTAAATGTTTTATTCCAAAATCTTTATCATCAAAAGGAACAACCCCAATAATCTTTTTCCCTTTTTTCTCCTTGTATTTCTTAGCAACTTCAAAACATATTCCTTTGTCTGGCAAAACCACAATCTCAACATTTTCAGCCAGAACCTTGGCGATTTTCTCAACTTCTTCCTCCATTTCTAGTTCTTTTCCAACTCCAATCAAACTAACTCTCATTCAAAACAACCTGCTTTGATTTTTATCTAAAACAACAACTGCTTCTTTTTTTACTTTCTCTAACACTCCCAAAACTTTCTTATCTAGCTTTTTCTTTCCCATTAGAAAAGCAATCTCATCCTCTTCTAATCCATATTTCCTATTCAACCCTAAGACAAATTTCTCATCTTGCATCATCATTTCAAAGAAAGGAAAATCACTTTTAATTATATCTTTAGCAGATGAATGCATTTTCTCACTCAGTTTCTCAGCAATCTCTTTTTTCTTTCCTCTTCCTGCCTTACTTTTACTTAAATAAGAAATATAACTTGGAAACTGCATTCCAACCCATCCACTTCTTCTATCTTTATTCAACAAAGCCCCAAATCCAGCCATATCTATTGAATATCTCCTAAATCCCCAATACTGTCTATAAATAATTCTTCCTTCAAAAACATCTGCTTTGCTCAACCATTCATATGCTTTAGCACTAGCCCCATCATTATACTGTCTTGGAATATTCTCTCCCAACCAATTATAAAACATCTCTGGCTCAATATCCATTCCTTTCATTCCTTTTTTATACTCTTCATATTCTTTCTTTCCATAAAAAACATTATTCATAATTTTGAAAACATCCTGTTTTCTTTCTCTTGAACTAAAAAGAGAATTATAACTTATCTTTCCATCGCAAGCCAAAGTCTGCAAATCCAATAAAGCAGCTCTCACATCTCCATCTGAATTCTGAGCCATTTCTTTCAAAATTTCAGGAACATAATCAATTTCTTCTCTTTCACAAATTGCTTTCAAAAAAGAAAATATACTCAAATAATTAACTCTTCTCATTTGCACTAATTCACAATTATTTCTTATTCCAGCCATCTGTTGTTTAGCATAAACATCATTTGCAGTTAAAATCACAGGAGTTTTTGCTTCTTTCAACAATCTAATTATCCCACTATAACCAGATGTCTCCCCTTTAAACATAACATCAATTTCATCTATTAGCACAAGTCTTTTTCCACCAGTCAAACTAGAACCAGAAGCCGCACTTAAAACAACATTCTCAATAAATTCTTTGTTCCTTTCATCTGAACTGTTTATCTCAAATATCTGCCATTCCATTTCTTTAGCAACCAAATAAGCCAAAAGTGTTTTTCCAATTCCCGGAGCTCCATACAAAAGCAAAGGTTTGCTACCAATCTTCCAATTCTTAGCCCAGTTCTCAATCTTTTTAACAACTTCACTATTACCAACAAAACCCTTCAAACTTTTTGGATTATATTTGTCAGTAAAAAGCAAACTCATCTTCCCACATCTGGAAACAAATCTTTAAGTTTCTTATTCTCAATTGCAACTTTTATTTTCTTTATTTCTTCTTCTTCATTTCCCAATCTATGCAAACAATAAAAATAAGCATTCATTATCTCTTCCAAACTTAAACTTTTCTTCATTCCTTTTCTTGCAACTTCCTCAAAATACAAACTCATAAGCATATATGCAAGACTATCTCTACTCCAACCATTTAAAAGTCCTTCTTTTCTCAAAATTTCTCTAACCATTTCATCCATATCTTCACCCTTACACAAATATCCATCAAAACTCTTAAAAGCC
>CAZJHM010000036.1:0-3041 GCA_964545925.1 uncultured archaeon | reverse complement strand
ACATAGATGAAAAACTAATTGAAGAGTTCCGGAAAATTTGTGAGAAAACTCCAGGTTTTAATCCTGCTGGTGAAGGAGGAGAATATGAATCAATTGTTTTAGATTGTCCAATGTTTAGTTTTCCTTTGGAAATTCAAACCGAAATGAAAATGCTCACTGAAAATTCTGGATATTTAGAAATTAAGAAAGCTTTTCCCAAATCTTAAATTTTTTATTCCAAAGGGAAAAAAGAGAATTCAATATATTGAATTTCATCACTGTCTTTTATCTGATGATTTTTGAAAAGCAGATTTTTCAGTTCCCACATTCTTTTATAATTGCAGTTCCAAGATTCTTCCTGTTCTATTTCCCCTGCTTTTTTCAGGCAGATTTTTGTTATTTTTATTGTTCCGATTTTCTCAAAATTCTTTGATTCTTTTGGGTTGTCTGAATCCGCAACTAAGGCAAAAAAAGATTGGTTTTCTTCAAGCTTTTCTTTTGCACTTAATATATGTGCTGTTTTTTGTCCTTTTATCAAAGCATCTTTTTCAGATTTTATGAATATTATTCCTAACATATTTCACTCCTTTTTTTAAAATTCTGATTGAGGTTTGAAGAACCTCTTGGTAGCAGTTTTTTACTTGATTTTTTTCCTAAAAAAATCATGAGGGGCTGAAAGCCGCTCCGAAGCCGAAGGCTTCTTTTTACTTGATTTCTTTTCTTTACAAAGAAAAAAATCATGCCGGTAGGCGGAGTTGAACCGCCGACCTCACGATTATGAGTCGTGCGCTCTAACCAACTGAGCTACACCGGCTTTTTTCTAAAAAGCACGACTTCTTCTTCTTTTTCAGGATTTTTATCTTTCCAATCCATTCTGCTTTTTATTTGCAGTTTGTCTCCTTCTAAAATAATTCTATCGCAGTAACCTATAAAAAACCCTGTCTCCAATACTCCCGGAATATCTTTTGCAAAATAATCCATCTCTTCTAGTGAATATATAGGGTCAAATTCCAAATCTGCAATATAATTTCCTGTTTCTGTCCTGAAAGGAAGATTGTCTATTTTTCTTAGCTCAGCTTTTCCTAAACCTTGCAAATGCAACATTGTTTTTTTCCAACCAAAAGGAGTTATTTCTATAGCTACTTTTTTAGTTAGTTTTTGGACATAATTTTTTTCTTCAGCAACCACTACTAATTCTTCTGCACTTTTTGCAATCATTTTATCTCTTACCAAACTTAAAGATTCTCTTTTTAAATAATTAAATTCCCAATCAATCTGCTCCGAGAATTCAATTGCTAAATCAATTTCTTCTTCATCAATTGATTTTGTTTTCAATCCTAATTTTGTTAATAAAAGAGAGTTGTTTGTTGAAGTCGGAATAAAATAATTTTCAGTTCCTTTTTCCTCAATATAATATGCAAATTTCTTTAAGATATTTGGAGTTGTTTCAGAAGTCCCTATTGCAATAACTTCTTTGTTATCTACATATTTCCTTACAATTGCTTCAATTACTTGTTCTGAAAGCATATACTAATTAGGTGTTTTTAAATTTAAATATTACTTTTAGGCTCTTACAATAGTTTTTATTAGTTTTGCAGTTCTTTTTATTATATGGCGGCCATCGTCTAGTGGTTAGGATAGGAGACTGTGGATCTCTTGACACGGGTTCAATTCCCGTTGGCCGCCTTGGGTGAAAAAATGCTACCAAGAGGAATGAGAGATTTAAAACCAGAAGAGGAAATAAAAAAAGAGGTATTAGCAGACAGATTTCGCTTTGTGGCAAAGAAATATGGATTTGTTCCTTTGCAAACTCCTGTTATTGAAATGTATGATACTTTGGCTGCTAAAGGAGCAGTTAAAGAAGAAATTTATTATTTTGAAGACAAAAGCGATAGAGCTTTAGGTTTAAGGTTTGATTTGACTGTTCCACTTGCAAGATTTGTTTCTGAAAATCTGGACTTGAAAATGCCTTTTAGAAGATATCAAATAGGAGAAGTTTTTAGATATGATAGACCACAAAAAGGAAGATACAGACAATTTACTCAAGCAGATATAGACATTGTTGGATTTAAAGATTCTTTTTCAGCTTCTTATGAAATTCTTTCTTTTGCTCTTTCTTATTTGGATGAAATTGGGGTTAAAGCAAAGATTAAAGTTTCAGATAGAAGAATAGTTGAGGAATTTCTCAGAGCAAAAGGAATAACTGAAATAGATAAAGCATTTACAATAATAGATAAGATGCCAAAAATAGGATTAGAAAATGCAAAAAGAATGTTTTCAGATTTTGGTTTTGATTCTTCTCTTTTAGATGTTTTTTATAACAATGATTCTGAAGAAATAAAAAAAGTATGTGGAAAAGAAAATATTGAATTTCTTGAAAGATTGATTTCTGTTCTTTCTGATTCTCGTTTGGTAATTGACTTTTCAATTGTCCGTGGTTTGGGTTATTACACAGGAGTTGTTTTAGAAGTTGATGCTGGACAAATAATTGGAGGAGGAGGACAATATTCAAACTTGGTTTCTGCTTTTTCCTCTCGTTCTTTGGATGCAATAGGAATGTCTTTTGGTTTAGATAGAGTAATGGAATATTTTGATTATTCTCTTTTAAATCCAAAAGTTTTTCTTTATTTCTTTCCAGAATCCAAAGAATATGGATTGAAGATTGCTGAAAAACTTAGAAGTTTTGGAATCTCTGTTATTTTTGAAATAAATAATAAATCTATTTCTGAAGCAATTTCTAATTCTCTTAAATCAGGAATTCCCTATTTCTTGACAGTTGGCTCAGAAGAGGAAAAAAAACAAACTCTTGTCTTTAAGAATTTAGAAAACAAAGAACAAAAAGAATTCTTAGTTTCTGATTTTAGTAGTCTAATTTTGGAAATCAAATAGCATTTTTTTCTTTAAATATGTCTTTTAATAGTTTCTTTTTCTAAATAGATTATGCCTCGGTAGCTTAGTGGTGGAGCACCTCACTGGTAATGAGGAGGCCGCGAGTTCAAGTCTCGCCCGAGGCTTATGATTTTTTTCTTTACAAAGAAAAAAATCAAGCAAAAGAAAAAATA
>CAZJHM010000035.1:0-3467 GCA_964545925.1 uncultured archaeon | reverse complement strand
GAAAAGTGTTGCAATTGGAGACGAGATGCTTGAATTAGTTGGAAATAAAACAAGAAACTGTGTTCAATTAATTGAAAGTGGTGAGGCATTAGAGAAAATGAAGGAGATAATTGAAGCTCAAGGAAAAAAGATAGATAGTAGTCATAAGATTAAAAATGCACCATATATATATGTTCATAAAGGCAAAGAAGAAGGTAAAGTCGTAAAGATAAGCATCAAAGAATGCACAAGAATTGCTCGTGCGGCTGGTGCCCCTTATGATAAATTAGCCGGAGTTAAACTTCTTGTAAATATAGGAGATAAAGTAAAAAAAGGAATGCCTTTGTTAGAGATACATGCGCAAAACCGTAGGAAATTAAAAAGTGCGATAGATTATGCTGAGAAAAATGAGGCTGTGCAATTTGAAAGATTAATTATTCAGGAAATGTAATCTTCATAAAGAGTATTTCTTTTTTTTGTAATTTGTTTTTTTCCTAATTAATCTTTTGAGAAATAAAAGAATTATTTCTTTCTACCTATGAAAATAAAAAAAGAATTCTTTTTTTGGAGAAGGAGTTTTAGTTGAGTTAGGAAAGAAAAGGGAGAAGGTTGAACAAAGGGATAGATTGAAAGGATTTCTAAGTTTTCATTTTTGAACCATTTCGCTATTTGATTAACTGAAAAATAATGTTCTCTTGGATGAGCATATTTGTCTGCATAATATGCTGTGTTCTTTTTTTCTGGGAAAAGTTTTTGGGCTAGAGAGATTCTTTTTTCTGTGTTTTTTCCTGCCAAAAGATAAAGGAGAAATTGTTTTAAACGAAGTCTGATTCTGGTGTATTTGTTGTAAAAACCAAAGACCAGAATTCCATCTGTGGTTAAAAGCGAGGAGAGATTTTCAAATGCTTTTTTTGGGTTTTCAGTGTGATGAACTGAACCTAAGGCTATGATTGCTTGAAATTTTTTTGGGTAGGAGAAAGTAAGCATATCTTTTTCAAAGAATTGAGTTGAGAGATTGTACTTTTTGGCTGTTTCTCTGGCAATTGAAAGAGAGGAAGAAGAGATATCTATGCCAATTACTGAATTGGAAAAAGAAAGGGAGTTGGAGAGTTCGCCAGTGCCACAACCTGCATCTAAAATTAAAAAATCCGAGAAGCGCGGACATCCGCGCCTGAAAATAAATTCAGAATATTCTTTGAGTTGCACTAAAGAAAGAGTGCGAGAAGGATAGGGGTATTTTTCATAAAGAATCTTGACAGAATCAGCCGAATAATCCGCCGAGTCCTGCTGCTGCTTCTTCTTCACTTACTTTCTCATCCTTTTCTTCTTTCTTTTCTTCTTTCTTTGACTCATGTGATACTGGTGCTGCTGCAACTGGAGCTGCTGAGAACTGTGAAGCTTTTTCTATTGCTTCTTCTATGTTCACATCTTTTAAAGCTGAAACTAAAGCTTTTATTTGAGCTTCGTCTGCTTCTGCTCCTGCTGATTGCAGGACTTTTTTCATTGAGTCTTCTGTTATTTCCTTCTTTGATGAATGAAGGAGCATTGCTGCATAAACATATTGCATTTCTTTCACCTCATTTTAACAAATCTTTTAAATGTTCTGCTATCTTCTGTGCTTTTCCAAGGATTATTGGAGCTGTTTTCTTATTCAGATAATTAGACTCCAATGCAACTGCAAATGAATCTCTTGCTAACTTTTGTATCATTAATGGAGTTGTGTGTTTTGTTGGGTAGTATGAATTCAAAGCTAAATTCATTGCTTTTGAATGTGCTAGTGAGAATTTCTCTGCTATTGCATTTGTATCTATATCCATAATTTCAGAAGTATATTTTATTTTATTGTCATAAGCTATTTTCAGAGGTAAGGAAAGTTCTAGTGCTTTTATGTTTAATTTCTTTAAGACATTTGCAACTGCTGCTTTGATTGCTTCTCCTGCTTTTGCAACTATTGTTTCTTTTACAACATGAATTGTTGCTCCTTGTGGGCGAACATTCAAACCTGCATTTTTTAAATCAGTTAAGACTGGACCTGGAGCTAAGCCTGTGTCTCCTTCTGGTATAACTATATCTTTTAATGAGACTGAACCTTCATTTGCAAATAATTTTCCTTTTGATTTCTTTATTACTGAATAAAGTTCAAATGGGTTTTCATTTGTGAATATAAGTAAAGGACTTCCTTTTAGATATTCATTTATTTCTGGGAAATTTCTTCCTGAGTTTTTTATTGCTAATTCAATTATTTTTTTCTTTGAGACTTTTAAAACTGCTTTTCCATGAAGTTTTTTCCTGACTATTTGGAGAAGATTATTTGGGAATTGATTTAAGTTTCCTATTGCGAAGACTTCATATTTCTTTAAAAGTTCTGTTATTTCTTGAACTTCTTTTTCTTTCCAGTCCTTTCTGTGTGATTTCATTCCTTATCACCTTGTTTTTCTCCAACTTTGACTGGCTCAGACATTGTAAATTTTAAATAAGTTGTTTTTATGTTTTGAGATTTAATTGGTAATGCATTCTGAACTGCATCAAAAACAGTTATTGCATTTTCTGATAAATTCTCATCTGAATCTGTTTCTTTTCCTATTATAATTGCGATATAAGGATTAACTCTTGATTTTCTGTTTGTTAAACGAGTTATTGCTGAGGATTGTTTTAAAATATCTTCAACATTTTTTCTTGTTGCTTGAACAGGTGTTGGCATTTTTCCTTTTGGTCCTAATTGCTGTCCTAAATGTTTTGCAACTGGAATCATTGTTGGAGCTTCTGCATAAAGAATATCGTAGTTGTTGACTACTTCATTTAATTCTTTTTTATTTAAATCAGGGATTTTTTCCTCTGGTATTATTTTATCAAATAAATCTTTTACTTCTTCCATAAAACTTGTTGAGCGAGCAAAAAGAAGTTTTGTGCTTGCTGATTTTCCTGTTGCATGTGGCATTCTTAACTGTATGTTTAAGGTTGCTTCAGGTTTCTTTATATCTAAGTTTTTAAATGCGATTATCAAGTCTGCTGTTTGAGTAAAATTTCTTTTCTTTGTTTTTTCTCTTAATATTTTTAGAGCATTTAGAAAGTCTTTTTTATTCATTCTTATAGCCTCCTGCAACTAGGCAGTATGCGGCAGAAATAGATTTCTGCTTAGATTATTTCTAATCGGAAAGGTTTTTAAATCTTGGTTGCAAAGAGCAATTATGAAAAAATCAATTCAAAAAAATAATAAATCTACTTTTTTTAAAGAAAATGAAAAAATACTTAGAGAAGAAAAGTTCCATGCTCTTAAAGATATATAATTTATTAGAAAGTTGGTTGGATTTCGCAGAAACCCATGGTGTTTTCTTTTTACTTGATTTTTTTCTTTACAAAGAAAAAATTATTTGATGAAACTTTTTTCTAAAAAGTTTCTGATTGAGGTTCGAAGAACCTCATGGTAAAGGTTTTTTGATGAAACTTTTTTCTAAAAAGTTTCTGATTGAGGTTCGAAGAACCTCATG
>CAZJHM010000034.1:0-3587 GCA_964545925.1 uncultured archaeon | reverse complement strand
TAGAAACAGAAAGAAAAGAACTTTTAGCAAAAACAGAATTAATCAAACAAATAGGCTCAAAACAATTTACAAAATCCTCAATCTCTTACTATGGTTCCCCCTCCAAACAATCTATTCAATCAGCAAAGAAATTTCTCAAAAACAAAATTCAGGAAAAACTAGAAGAGCAGAAAGTCTCTCCAGAACAAGTCAAAGACAATCTTTCGTATTTCATTTATGAAAACAAACTTCCTCTTAAAGTTCAACTCTCAGACTCACTTGGAAGTAGGGCAATGATTTCCTATGAAAAAAATCCAACAATCTATCTAAACAAAAACTCTTTTTTTTCACAGTCTGATTCAGAAAAATTAATTGTTCATGAAATAGAAACACACTTCTATCGCTATCTAAATGGCTCAAATCAAAAATTCCGTTTTTTAGGTTTAGGTTTTGGAAAATACACTTTAACAGAAGAAGGTTTAGCAGTTTTTAATGAAGAAAAAGCAGGGGTTCTAAATCCCGAACAACTATATTCTTATGCTTCTCGTTTGTATGCAGTCCATCTTTCTATGAAATTTTCTTTCCGAGAAGTTTTTGAGAAACTATCAGAACACCTTAATCAAGAGCAAGCTTTTGAAACAACCCTTCGTTCAAAGAGAGGTTGCCAGAACATGGATGAACCAGGAGCATTTACAAAAGATTATTCATACTATCAAGGTTTCCTAGAAATAAAGCAAAAGGCAAAGTCCAAATCTTTCCTCCGAAAAATCCATTATGCAAAAATAGGACATGAAGTTCTTTCCCTTTTGGAAAAAAACAATCTCTTAGAGCCCCAGCTCTATCTACCTCGCTATCTCAAATAGTTTTTTTAAATAATCCCCTCATCTATCTGTATGCCTTACAAACCTTTTCGCAAACACGAAGTTAATATTTTTACTCATCACTCAAATGCATTTTTTATTACTAAAAATAAAAAACAACTAAGGGAAAAACCAAAACATAAATCTTCAATTACTTCTCCAGCTTTAAGAAAAGAATTTGCAGCAAATTTCATAAGAATGTATTCTATTATTGAAACTTACAAAAAAATCCTTAATGGAGCAGAACCAGGTTTTCTTTCAGTTAAAGTTCCACAAAAAAACAAAGAAGGAATTTATTACCTTCTTAATGATATTTTTTCCTCAAGTTCTTTAAGAGATTATTTATCTCCTTCTCAAGAAGCACAAGCAAACAAGCTTTTTGCTGAATTACCTGAAATAGCCAAGAAAATTTCCAATCCAAACATGACAGGAGAATATTTTTTTACTTATTTCAGAAATCATTTTGATTTTCTAATAAGAAATGCCAAAGATATTTTTCCTTATAATTGGAAAGAATATTGGGAGGAATATCAAAGAAATCAATCCAAATAAAACATCTTTTTATTAATTTTTCCAATCTCTTTTTTTTATGCTCAAAGATTCAGACTCCCTTATCTACAATCTAATTCAAAAAGAAAAACAAAGGCAAATGCAAGGATTTGAATTAATCCCCTCCGAAAATTTAATCCCACAAGATGTCTTGGAAGCAAGTGGCTCAATCCTCTCAAACAAATACTCCGAAGGATATCCCGGAAAAAGATATTACGGTGGAAATGAAGTAATAGATGAGATAGAAAATCTCGCAATCTCTCGTGCTAAAAAACTCTTCAAAGCCGAACATGTAAATGTTCAATCTCTTTCTGGAGCTCCAGCAAATCTCTCAGCTTATTTCTCTCTCCTAGAAAAAGGAGACAAACTAATGGGACTTTATTTATATGATGGAGGACATCTAACTCATGGTTACAAGATAAATTTCTCAGGAAAACTTTTTACTCCAATTCCTTATTATCTAAACAAAGAAACAGAAACTTTGGATTATGATGCAATTGAAAAACTCGCCAAACAAGAAAATCCAAAAATGATTGTCTCTGGTTATTCAGCTTACCCTCGTTCAATTGACTTCAAAAGATTCAAAGAAATTGCAGATTCTTGTGGAGCTTATTCAATGGCAGACATCTCACATATCTCTGCTTTTTGTGCAACTGATTTACATGAAAACCCTTGTCCTTATTTTGATATAGTTACAACAACAACTCACAAAACTTTAAGAGGGCCAAGAGGAGCAATCATTCTCTCAAAAGAAGAGCATGCTCAAAAAATAGACAAAGCAGTTTTTCCTTTTCTTCAAGGAGGACCTCACCAAGCCCAAATAGGAGCAAAAGCAGTTGCCTTTAATCTTGCTCTTCAACCTTCCTTCAAAAATTATGCTCAGCAAATTCTGAAAAACACTAAAGCAATGGAGCAAGTTTTCTTAGATTCTGGAATTCGCTTAGTCTCAGGAGGAACAGACAACCATCTTATTTTAGCAGATATGACTTCAATCAACTTAACAGGAAAAGAATCAGAAAGGCTTTTGGAACAAGCAGGACTTTATGTAAATGCAAACACAATTCCATTTGATTCTCGCAAACCTTTTGACCCCTCAGGAATTCGCTTTGGTTCTCCTTCAATCACAACTCGTGGTTTGAAAGAATCTGAATCCTCCTATATAGCTCAACTAATGGTAGATGTTCTTCTAAAGAAAAAACAACCAGAAAAAGTCAAACAAGAAGTCCAAGAACTTGCTAATTCTTTTATTTATTACAAATAGTTTTTTAGAAAAAATCTCAAAAACTTATTTCAAATTTTTTCCCAAATAAAACAAAACTTAATTAAATTCTTCCCTTCTATCTTTAATATGTTTATAGTTTTAGAAGGAATAGATGGTTCAGGAAAAACAACAATCCTTCAAGGATTAACAGAGTATTTCCTAAAACAAAAATTAGACTATTTGATAGTAACAAGAGAGCCAACAAAAAGCCCAGCAGGAAAGAAAATAAGAAAAGGGTTAAACAAAAAAGAAGAACATTCCGCCGAAGAATTTTTCAATCTTTATGAAAAAGATAGAATATCCCATATTAAATCTCTGAAAAAATTCCTGAAAAAGAAAAACACAATAATCCTCTGCGACAGATATGTTCATTCAACAGTCGCCTATCAATATGCCCAAGGTTTATCAAAAGAAAAACTTTTGAAACATGTAAAAGAAGTTCCTGCCCCAGATTTAACTTTAATTTTTGACTTACCAGTTGATGATGCTTTGAAAAGAAGCAACCAAAGAGGAGAAACAGATTTGTTTGAAAGAAAAGAATTTCAAGAAAAAGTCAGACAAAATTATCTAAATCTAAAAGATTTTTTTCCTAACCAAAAAATCCTTTATATAAATGCAAACCAAGCTTCAAATATAGTCTTGGAAGAAACAATTCAAGCAATATCTAAAAACTCAAAGTTTTAATCTTTTCTAATCTTTTAAACTTATGCAAAAAACCCTGAAAATTAAAGACAGAGAAATAATCCTAATAGGAACAGCCCATATCAGCAAACAATCAACTGAGGAAGTAAAAGAAATAATTGAAAAAGAAAATCCTGACTTAGTTGCAGTTGAATTAGACATAGCCCGTTATGAACAATTATTACATGAAAAATGGCACGAGATAGAAGTTGAATCTTTAATAAAACAAGGCAAACTTTATCTTTTCCTTTTAACAA
>CAZJHM010000033.1:0-3699 GCA_964545925.1 uncultured archaeon | reverse complement strand
AATCAGAAACTTTTAGGAAAAGTTTCATCAAAAACTAATTTTTATTTGTTTCCAATCTCTCTTTTTCTAAGCAGGGATTGGGGAGCGGTCAAACCCGCAGGATTCAGGTTCCTGTTGCTTAGTGCATTCGGCGGTTCGAATCCGCCTCCCTGCAATTTTTTCTTTTGTAAAAGAAAAAATTGAGTAAAAGAAAAATACCAAGGGTTTCTTCGAAACCCAATCAGATTTTTGAAAGATAAAACAAAAACTTTTATTACCAAACATTCTATTACATTTATGATAATTGCAGGAATTGATGAAGCAGGAAGAGGCCCAGCTTTAGGCCCAATGGTTATAGGTTTAGCAGTAGGAAATGAAAAAGATATTGAAATTCTTTCCACAGCAGGAGCAAAAGATTCAAAACTTTTAACTCCAATTCAAAGAGAAAAACTTTATCTCTCTCTACAAGAAATTGTAAAGAAAGAAACAATCATAATAAAAGCAAAAGAATTAGACACTCTGATGGATAAGCAATCTTTAAATGAAATAGAAGCAATGAAAATCTCTGAACTTTTAAATTCCCTAAAAAAGAAACCAGACATAGTCTATATTGATTGTCCAGACACTCTTCCAAATTCTTTTATCCAAAGACTAAAAAAATATTTAAAATTTAAACCACATCTAATAGCAGAGCACAAGGCAGATTCCAAATATCCAATTGTCTCAGCAGCCTCAATTTTTGCAAAAGTTGAAAGAGACAATGAAATAAAAAAATTAGAAAAAAAATATGGAAACTTAGGTTCAGGTTATCCAAGTGATCCAGAAACAATAGATTTCATAAAAAAATGGTTAAAAGAAAAAGGAGAGCTACCAGAATTTGCAAGAAAAAAATGGGCTACAAATCAAAGACTAGAAAAAGAAAAAAATCAAAAAAAACTTCTAGATTACTAACAAGCAGTATTTTATAAATCTTTCCAAGAAAAACTTTCATAAGGGGCTATGGTGTAATGGTTAGCATTGCAGCTTTGGGAGCTGTTGATTCCGGTTCGAGTCCGGATAGCCTCACTCCACCAAAAAATATCAAAGGTGATTAAATGAGAAAAATTTTATTAGTTTTTTTAATTTTCTTAGCAATCTTTTCAGCAGGTTGCATACAGGAAAAGAAAATAACAAACTTCCAAGAATGCTTGGATGCAGGTTATCCGGTTATGGAATCATATCCAAGACAATGCATAACAATAGATGGACAAACTTTCATAGAAGAAATATGTGAAGACAAATGCGGAGATGGAATTTGCAATGAAATAGTATGTATGGGAGCAGGATGTCCTTGTCCAGAAACAAAAGAAACCTGCCCAAATGATTGTAAAGGTGAAGTACAAATGAACAGAACAGCAATAATTGAAACAACAAAAGGAACAATGAAATTAGAATTATTTGAAACAAAAGCTCCAATAACAACAAAGAATTTCATTGATTTAGCAGAACAAGGTTTCTATAATGGAACAATTTTCCATAGAGTGATAGAAGATTTTATGATACAAGGCGGAGACCCAACAGGCACAGGAACAGGAGGCCCAGGATACACAATTCAAGATGAATTCAATACAGGATTAAAACATGATTCAATAGGAATTCTTTCAATGGCAAACACTGGATTTCCAAACACAGGAGGAAGTCAATTTTTCATAACTTTAGAACCAACTCCTTGGTTAGATGGAAAACATTCTGTTTTTGGAAAACTAACTGAAGGTTTAGATGTTTTAAAAGAAATTGGAAACACAGAAACAGATGAAAATGACAAACCTTTAAATGAAATAAAAATAATCTCAATCCTAATTCAATAAGTTTTTTTTCTTTTCTCTTCTTTTTTCTTTATGCCTAGTTTCTATACTTATCTCTTAAAATGCAAAGATAAATCTCTTTATTGTGGATATACAAACAATCTTGAAAATCGCTTGGAAAAACATCAGAAAGGAAAAGCCTCTAAATACACTACTTCTCGTTTACCAGTTCAATTAGTCTATAAAGAAAAACACACAACTAAAAGCAAAGCAATGAAAAGAGAAGCACAAATAAAAAAAATGAAAAGAAATCAAAAACTCTTTTTAATCAAACTAAAACCTTTAAAAACTCCTTGAACCTTTATTTTCCTATGCAAGAAGAAAAAAACAAACAGGAAGAAAAAAAGGAAACTTTTAACATAGATAAGAAATTAAATTTCTCAGAATGGTTTACAGAAATAATCCAAAAAGCAGAATTAGCAGATTTAAGATATAATCTAAAAGGATTTTTAGTCTTCCAACCTTGGAGTGTTCTTTCAATGGAAGAAATTTACAAACTTTTTGAAAAAGAATTACAAAGAAAAAATCACAAACCTTTATGGATGCCAACTTTAATCCCAGAAGAAAATTTCCTAAAAGAAGCTGAACATGTAGAAGGATTTGCACCTGAGCTTTTTTGGGTAACTCAACATGGAGAAGAAAAGTTTGAACAAAAACTTGGACTTCGCCCAACCTCAGAAACTGCATTTTACAAAATGTTCTCATTATGGATTCGTTCATACAATGACTTACCATTAAAAACATACCAAAGAGCAAATGTTTTCAGATATGAATCAAAAGCAACCCGTCCTTTTTTACGTTCAAGAGAATTTCATTGGATAGAATCACACAATGCCTTCCCTGACTTAAAAACAGCCAAAGCTCAACTTAAAGAAGACATAGATACAACAGAAAGAATACTTCACAAAGAATTAGGAATTCCATTTATTTTCTTTGAACGTCCTCAATGGGACAAGTTTGCAGGAGCAGAATACACTTATGCAGCAGACACAATTCTTCCAAATGGAAGAACTCTCCAACTCCCAAGCACTCATTTAATTAATCCAAATTTCTCAAAAAACTTTGGAGTTGAATACACTGATTCCAATGGACAACAACAAGGAGTTTTCACAACTTGCTATGGCCCATGCATAAGCAGAATCTTTGGAGCATTAATTGCAATTCACGGAGACAACAAAGGATTAGTTTTCCCTTTTTCTTCAGCCCCTTTACAAATAATAGTTATTCCAATCTTAGCAGATAAAGAACCAAAAGTTTTGAAAAAAGCAAAGAAACTAAAAGATAAACTTTTCAAATCCTACAGAACAGACATAGACACAAGACAAAAAAATTCAGGAGAAAAATTTTATTTTTGGGAAATGAAAGGAGTCCCAATTCGCATAGAACTTGGGCCAAAAGAATTAGAGGAAAAATCTCTAGTAGTCTATAGAAGGGACACAAATAAAAAAGAAAAAATAAAAGAATCCCAACTCTCAACTTACCTGAAAAAAGCAGGAAAAGAAATCAACAAAAATTTAATTGAACAAGCAGATAAAAAATTCACAAACATAATAACAAATGCAAATAATTTAGAACAAGTAAAAGAAATAATTGAAAGTAAAGGATTTGCAAGAGTTCCTTTTTGTACTCTCCAAAAAACAGGAGAAAAATGTGCAGAAAAAATAGAAAAAGATTTTTCAGCAAAAGTTCGTGGTAAAAGAGTAGACATAAAAGAAAAGCCCAAAGGAAATTGTATTGTCTGTGGAAAGCCAGCTAAAGTAATCGCTTATATTGGCAAAGAATACTAATTAAAAATAAAAACAATTTGCAACCTTTATTTTATATGGGGTTGTAGTCTAGTGGTAGGACGCTACCTTGGGGTGGTAGTAACCCGAGT
>CAZJHM010000032.1:0-4714 GCA_964545925.1 uncultured archaeon | reverse complement strand
GATGTATTAAGTGAGATTGCAATAAAAAACAGATATACAAATGTGGAAAGTATTTCTTTCAATGGAAATTCCTCTTGCTTTCTAGAAGAAGGAAATAAAATAACAACAATAAAAGATTGTAAAGTAGATGTATATATTAAATGCGATACAAGTACTAGAAATAGTGACAAACTTGAATGTTATTTAAACTTAGGAGTTAAACCCTACGACAACCCAAATGAGAGTAATTAAAATGCCTAAAAAAATCTCTAAAACTGAAAAACCTGTAAAGAAAAACTTTTTCAGTGAAAAAAATTCCTTTGGAGAAAAAATCTTTTCCAAAGAAAAATCAGAAGTTTGGAAAAAGACAAGTAGTTTTCTTTTGTTTTTCTTAGCAATCTATGTATTTATCTATTATATAGTTGTGGGAAATTTTGAAACCCAAATAATCTTAATAACAAAAGAAATCTCTAAATTTCTTTTAAGTTTCTTCTACATAATAACAGAAAGAGGAACTTTCTTCCTCTCCGGAGACTTGCCTATCTCTTTCTCTCTCCTCTGCACAGGAGCAATGGAAGTCTCAGTTTTGATTTCAGCAATTTTAGCAAGCAGAGAAATTAATTTAAAGAAAAGAATAATTGGAGCAATTTTAGCAATTCCTTCTGTTTTTGTTATTAATCAAGCAAGAATTGTTTTAACTGTTTTTAGTTTTTCTTTGTTTGGATTACAAGGTTTAGATTTTGCTCATAACTTCTTTTTCCGTTTAAGTCTTTTCATAATAATTGTAGGGTATTATACTATCTGGTTATTCAAAGTATCAGGTATTAACATTAAAAAGAAACAAATAAAAAGAAAACTAGCCTAAAAATATGTGGTAGGATGTTTGAAATAATAGAAAATATTTATTCAAAAGGAGAGGAAAAATTCTATGATTTTATGGATTTCCTTTCTGAAAAAGGAGTTCCAGTTGATTCTCCTTTGAATTTTTTAGAAGAAAAAGGAATTCCAGCTTTTCCAGCAACAATTGCTCTTTTAGTTATTCTACTTGCAGGAGTATCTTTTGTTTTATTTGGAATGTCTGTTAATTCAGAATTAAGTTTTAGTATAACTGATGAATATGGAAACTCATTAACAGGAGTAACAATCAAAGTTTTAGATTCAAGTGGAAATACAGTTAAAAGTTCCATACTAAGTCATAATGGTAAACTGACTTTAGAGAATATTCCAAAAGGTGTTAAATTTACAGTTAAAGGAGAAAAGACAGGATATAGTGAAGATGAAGTTGATTTTTATGTTCAAGAAAAAATTGTAATCAGTTTGCAATTAACAAGTGAAACTACTTTAGGAGATTCAAAAATAAAAATAATAGATGATAAAGGATATGTTATTTCAGGAGCAAAAGTTAAACTAACAAAAGGTACTTATGAAGAAATTGCTTACACTGATGCCTCAGGAACAGCAAGTTTTTCAGGAGTTCCATTAAACACTGAACTAGAAGCTGAGATTTCAGCTAATGGATACAAAACAATTAATCAATTAGTTACATTAAGACAAGGAGAAATTCTTACAATAGATACTGAATCTTTGAATTCCGGAGATTTGCAAGGAGAAACTGCAAAACTAATTGTTCAAGTAAAAGATGAACTAGGACAAGGAATTAATCAGGCAGAGATTACAGCTTATAACAATAAAAATGGATTAACAATAGACACAAAAGAAACTGAAAATGGAAGAGCAATCTTAACAGTTGGATATGGAAAAGAAATTCGTTTAGTAATTAAAAAAGAAGGATATGCAATTTATGATGATAGTCAAGAAGGAACTGTTTTTAGTATGGATTCGGATGAAAAAACAGTTGAAAGAATTCTTTTATTAGGAAAATATAATTTAGATGTTTTTGTTAAAGATTCAGCTGGACAATTAATAGAAAGTGCAACAATTATTCTTTACAATTCAAATGGAGGAAAAGTCCAAGAAGCATTTGGAAGTCAAACTAGATTTGAGAATATTCCAGAAGGAATTTATTATACTGGAGCTTATGCTTATGGATATCTTCCAAATACACAAATAGTTGATTTCTCAACTGAAGCAATAAATATAATTTTGACTCCTTCAAGCACAGCTAATTCTGGATTTATTCCAATCTTTGTTCAGAATTATGAAGGAACTCCTGTTTCAAATTCTAAAATCGAAGTATGGGTAGAAGATGAAGAAACAAGTATGCCTTATGCAATTGAAGAAACTTATACAGATATAAGTGGAGCAACAGTTGTGCAAATGGAATATGAAAAAACATATAGAGTAATTGCAAAAACCGAGACAGCTTCTGGTAGTGAATATATAACTCCTGTTTCTTCAAGTGACAATACAGTTAGAATAACTATTTATGATGGAATGATATTAAGAGAATTGGAAATAAGAAAAGATGGAATTTTAGTTGATGGAAAAGTAATTATAACTTCTGAAGATGGATTACTAACAAATGAATATGAATTTACAGATGGAAAAGCAAGTTTCTATGCAAAAGAAGGAGACAAAATAGAAATTGTTTCAGGAGATGACAAATATTCAACAACTTTAGGAACAGAAGGAAAATTAGAGATTGATTTAGGAAAATCCCAAACAGCAAAGATTACTTTTTTAGGAGCTTATTACAATGGAAAAAAAGCAGATTCTCTAACTCCAGATTATGAATATGAATTAAGGTTTGAAATTGAAGTTAAAGGAATTGGAGGAGGATTTGTAAAAATCGGAGACAAAGAAAATTCTGAAGAAGAGCAATATTCAATTTATTGTTCAGATTGTCGCTTAGGAAAAACATATACAAATGATGAATATTATGATAGAGCAAGAAGAACATCTAAACAAGGAAAATGGGCTGAATATGAATTTGAGAATTCCAAAAAAGTTGTAAAAATCAAACTAAAGATTAATTCTGATTTTGAAGGACTTATTCCTATCTATTATAGAGCATGGGCTATTGTTGATGGAGAATATGTAAGAGACCCTTATGATAATGAATTAAAAACTGAAAAACATTCTAGTTCTAAACAAGCTCTTTATGCCGAAACATACAAAGAAGATTTAGTTGTTTTAAGGAAAAAGGGACAATGTTCCGAGGACTTCTGTATTTCATATTTCTTTGATAACACTGAATGGCAAGAAGAAGGAGAATTTTGGACTGCAGTTGATAAAGAAAACAAATTAGTTACTGAAATAATTGCTTTGAAATCTGGAACTATACAACAAACAGTTGTTGGAAAAAATGCAGATATAGGGGGAACAAAACAAGTAACTGAAAGTGGATATACTGGAGATACATCAGAGGCAGAAACAACTGGAAAGAATTCTTTTGCAATAGAAAAAGGAGAAACAAAATCACTAATATATAATTTCTCCTCCGGAAAAGAGGGAGAATCTTCTTTAACAATAGATACAAAAATGACTAAACAATTAACTAAAACTTTAAATTTCACAACTTATGTTTCCAAAGACTTTGTAATAGATATTCCTTCATTAATGGAACCAACTGATAAATTAAAAGTCAAACTAACAGGAGACAAAGATATAACTGAAGCTTTTATTTCTGTTTATCAAAATGGAAATTTAGTTTATTCCTTACAGGGAAACAAAAAACAAAACTATGGAGCTAAAAGCACTTATCTTTTGAGATATGCATTTAGACAAGGAGAATACAAAATAACTGTTGAAGCAAAAGGATACAATAAACAAGAGAAAACAATAATAGTCAGTAATACTGGAATTCTTGAAGTTCCTGAAAAATTAGAATATTATATAACTGATAATTCTATAAAAACATTTGAAATCAAAAACAAATCTGATTATAAAATTGAAAATTTAGGATATGAATTAGAAGAAATAAACAAAGCAGATATAGATGTAAGAATAGATGTGCCTTCTTTACTTGAAGGAAAGCAGGCAGGGAATGCAAACATAAATTTAACACTGAAAAATAAAACTGAACAAACAGGAGTATATAATCTATATATAACTGGAAATATTGGACAAGCTGCACTTCGCACACCAATAAAATTAACTATTTATAAAAATCAGAAATTAAACCCTTCTTGCTTAGTAACAGATAGAAGTTATTTGTTATTTACTTTCTCAGGAGAGCAAGGAGTAAAAGGAAATGGAGAAATCTCATTTACAAACTATTGTAAGCAAGACTTTGCTTTTAGTGTAAAGAATAGTTTAGAAAAAGATGGAATAAAAATCAACCAATCTGTATTTGAAATAAAAGATGGAGAAACAAAAACATTTGCATTTGAAGTAGAGAATACAAAAGCAACATATAATGATAAAATAAAAGAATTGAAGGGCTCGCTCTTGTTTGAAGACACAGGAATGTCCAAAGAAATAGGATTAATTACTGAAATTGTTAATCCTGCTTATTATTTAGAAGTTCCTAAAAATCTTGCACTCTGGCCTACTTACAATGCAACAACAAAGATTGCATTTGATTCTAAAACAATCTCAGTCAAGAACACTGGAAAATATCTGGCTTCAGGAATATCAATGACTTTCTATGGTTCTGTTCCTGATTATATGTATTTCTATACTTCTACTCCAAATGAAGGACAAGATGGAGAAAGCAAGCAAGCTAATATAGGATATATAAGCCCAGGAGCAACAGATGATAGCCAACAAGTGCAAGTCAAATACAACAAGACAACTGAGCTGGACAAAGAGGGCTATATATATACATATGCAA
>CAZJHM010000031.1:0-4892 GCA_964545925.1 uncultured archaeon | reverse complement strand
GTATTTGAAAAACAATTAAAAAGATGATTAAATTGCTTGAAGATTTGAAAATTTTCCATAAATATTATGAGTTTCTTAAATGGCAGATTGATTTAATTAAAAAATTCCCAAAAGCAGAAAGATTTTGTTTTACTCAAAGAATAAGTAATATTTCTTTGAATGTGCTAGAAGGAATAATACAATCTAATAATAATTTTGATAAAAAACAAGCTTTAGAAAAAACAATTTTAGAAATAGATAAACTTAGAATTTTTTTTAGATTATCTAGAGATTTAAAATTCATAAGTTTTTCTCAATATGAATATGCATCAAAAGAGATTGATGAAATTGGAAAAATGGTGGGAGGATGGTATAAAAATAATAGTTCCAAAATTACGTAATAGAGGAATTGGGCTGAAGAGGTAAACCTAACCCGTGCTGTCAAACGTGGCGGTAATTGGAACAATGGTTCTAATGCTGGGCTTTTCTCAGTGAATTTGAACAATGATTCTTCCAATGCGAACAACAACATTGGGTTTCGTTGCTGCAGTAGTCATTTGAGTCAGTTTTTCTTCTTTAAGTGAGATGAAAACAGAACATATTTGACTACATTCCTTTTCAAGTCCATCTTTGCAAAGAGAAAATCAAAGAAAAAGTTGGGGGTTAGTAAGTTTTTCTGAAAGACCTCCAACTTATTAAAGTGTTTGAAAATGAAAACATACAAGAATCTTTTTAGTAAAATATGTTCTTTTGAAAATCTTTATTTTTCATATTTAAAAGCAAGAAGAGGAAAAAATAATAAAAAAGAAGTTTTAAAATTTACATATAATTTAGAAAGAAATCTTTTTGTTCTTCAAAAAGAACTTTTAACAGAAAAATATAAAACAGGAAAATATAGAAAATTCACAATTTATGAGCCAAAGAAAAGAGAAATATCTGCTTTGCCTTTTAGGGATAGAATTGTTCATCATTCTCTTTATTCTGTTCTTGAGCCAATTTTTGAAAAATATTTTATTTCTGATTCTTATGCTTGTAGAAAAAACAAAGGAACTCATAAAGGGATAGATAAACTTCAATATTTTCTAATAAAAGAAAAACCAAAATATGTCCTTAAATGTGATGTAAGAAAATATTTTGCAAGTGTGAATCATTTAATTCTTAAAAAAATAATTTCAAAAAGAATCAAAGACAAAAAAACTCTTTCTTTAATATATGAAATAATTGATAGTACCAAATCAGAAAAAGGAATACCAATAGGAAATCTAACTTCTCAACTTTTTGCAAACATATATCTTAATGAACTTGATTTATTTCTCAAAGAAAGACAGAAAATCAAATTTTATTTAAGATATATGGATGATTTTCTGATTTTAGGAAACTCTAAAAAACAACTTTGGTTTCTTAAAAACAAAATAAACAAATTTCTTTTATTTAAATTAAAACTTGAACTTCATTATTCCAAATCCCTTATTTTTCCTTCTTTAAAAGGAATTGATTTTCTTGGTTATGTTTGCTTTCCTTTTCACAAACTTGCAAGAAAATCAACAATTTCTAATTTTCTCAGGAAAATAAAGATTAAAATCAAGAAATATTATATTAGAAAGAGCATTTCTTTTGATAAATTAATAGAAAGTTTCAATAGTTGGGAGGCATATTTGAACAAAGCAAAAACATTTAATCTTAAAAATAGAATATATCTAAGAGAGGAATTCAAGAACGTTTATTAGATGTGGATTTTTATTATAATCTTGTTTGTGCTTAAAAATACTTTTATACTCAAAAATATTGATTTTGGCTAAAAAGGTATTAACCAAAAGGTATAATAATTAAAAAAAGGTTTTTATTTATGCTAGACTTTAATTTAGCCTTTTATAATCCTGAGAGAACATTTAGACCTAGAATGCTTTCTAAAGTTTGTCCTTTTTGCGAATTAAAAATTACAGAAAAAATCATTCAGCAGAATAAAAAAATGTTTATTTTGAGAAACAAATATCCTTATGAAAAAGGAATAATTTCAGAAGTTTTTGTGGAAACTAGAGAACATAACAAAGAATTATGGGATTTTTCAGTTGAAGAAATCTCAGAAGCTTTTTCTTTTTTGCAGAAAAGAGTTTCAAAAATTAAAGAAAAAAACATAGTTATTTTCAAAAATAAAGGAGAAAATGCAGCAGCAAGCATAAGTCATCCTCATATGCAAATTGTTGCAACAAACAAACCAGTTAAATCTTGTAATATGAAAAAAGGAGTTGAGTTTTTCAAAGGTTCTTTTTTCAAAACAGTTGCAACAAATGATTTTAATTTTATTTGTGAGATTCAACCTTTAAACCCTAAGAAATTTATTGATATTACTAAAAAAGAGATTGATGAAGTTTCTTTTTTTTTGAAACAAATTTTAATGAAGCTTAAAATAAGAAATGCGGATTATAATCTTTTTATAGGAACAAAAACCTTTTTTATAAAAATATTTCCTCGCATAAGTAGATTAGGAGGTTTAGAATTATTCACTGATTCAATGTCTAAAAGTCTTTCTTTGGATTTAACTGCTCGCTTATACACTGAAAAAATATTCAAAGAATATGATACTCGTGGATTATATAGGATTCAGATAAATGAAGATATGGCTAAGTCAATGGCTATTGAATTTGTTAAAAGATTTTTGCCCAAGAAAATTGTTGTTGCAAATGATGCTCGTTTAGGAAGCAAACCAATTGTTCATGCTGTTTTGGAGGGATTGGAAGAAGCAAAAGTTGAATTTGATTATTTAGGAGATAGTGGAACTGAAATTCTAAATTTTGCAGTAAAGGATTATGATGTTGGGTTTATGGTTACTGCTTCTCATAATCCTTCAGAATACACTGGTTTGAAAATAATTGGTAAAAAAGAGATATATATGTATGATAATTGTAACAAATATTTTGAAACTATGGATTTTTTCAAATATAAAGGAAAAATATATGAAAAAACAAAAGATTACACAGATGAATATTTGAAAAGGATTGGTAAAAGTGATAAAAAAATTGTCTTAGATTTTGGAAATGGTTCAGCTTGTTTTTTTGCAAAAAAATTCTTTCCAAATGCGATTTATTTAAACGATAATCCAGACGGACATTTTCCCAATCGTTCCCCAGACCCATCTTCTGATTCTTTAAAACAATTAACAAAAGAAGTCAAGAAAAGAAAGACATGGGGATTGGCTTTTGATGGAGATGCAGACAGAGCATATTATATAGATGAAAAAAGCAGAAAAATTCTTCCTGAAATAATCATTGCTTTTTTGGCTCAAAATAAAAAAGGAAAAATAGTCCTTAATGAAACAGCAAGTTGGATAGCAAAAAAGAATATTAAAGATTTAGAAATTGCAAAAACAGGATATGTATATATTAAGAAGAAAATGGATGAGATAGGCTCGGAGTTTGGAGGAGAATACTCTGGACATTATTATTATGTTATAGATGGAAGAATAATTGATTCTAGTTTGCTTCCAACTTTGGATATTATTAAACTTTTAGGAAATAGAAAACTTTCTGAGATTTATGATAAATATAATAAATATTTTTCTTTAAAGTCTAAAGTTCCTTTAAAGAAAGGAATTATAGAAAAATTTGATAATTATTTCAAAGAAGGAAACAAAAGATATTTGGATGGTTTGACTATTGAATTTGATGATTGGTGGTTTAATATTCGTGGAAGCAATACAGAACCAATAATTAAAATAACTGTAGAGGCAGTTAGCAAGAAAAAAGCACAAGAAAAGCTTAAACTTTTGGAAAAAATTGCCAAGTCTTAGTTTTTCTATTGAATATTTTTCATAGAAAAATATTTATTCTCCTGTTTCCTATTCTTTTTGGTAATATGAGAGTAGCAATAAATGGTTTTGGAAGGATTGGAAGATTGGTTTTTAAAAATCTTCTTTCTATGGGGATAGATGTTTGTGCAATAAATGATTTAACTGATTCTTGCACTTTGGCTCATCTTTTGAAATATGATAGTGCTTATGGAATTTATGAAAAAGAAGTTTCTTATGATTCTTCTCATTTAATTGTTGGAAAGAAAAAAATACCTGTTTTTTCAGAAAAAGAAATATCTAAGCTTCCTTGGAAAAAGTTGAAAGTAGATGTTGTTCTTGAATGCACAGGAAAGTTTCTTACAAAAGAATTGGCTGGACAACATTTGAAATCAGGAGCTAAAAAAGTTGTTCTTTCTGCTCGTCCAAAAGATGAGAGTATTCCACAATACAATATAGGGGTGAATGAAAAAAGATATTCTGGAGAAAAAATAATTTCCAATGCTTCTTGCACAACTAATTCAATTACTCCGATTCTTAAACTTCTTCTTTTAGAATATGGGGTAAAAGAACTTTTTTTTACAACTGTTCATGCATATACTTCTGACCAAAATCTTATTGATTCCCCTCATAAAGATTTACGCAGAGCTCGTTCAGCCCCAAACAATATTATTCCAACAACAACAGGGGCAGTAAAAGCTGTTTCTAGTATTTTTCCGGATTTAGAGGGTAAAATAGAGGGCAAAGCAATCAGAGTTCCTGTTCTTACTGGTTCTTTAACAAATATGGTTGTTGTTTTAGGTAAAAAGACAACAACTGAAGAACTTAATTCTTTTTTGAAATCTTCCTCTAAAAAATTTAAAGGAATTATTGAATATTCAGAATCTCCTTTGGTTTCTTCTGATATTGTTGGTAATACCAATAGTGCAATAATTGATTCTCTTTTAACAAATGTTAAAGAAAATATTGCGGATATCTTCCTTTGGTATGATAATGAAGCAGGATATGCAAAAAGACTTGCTGAATTATCAGTTCTCTGTTTTTCTAGAAAGTAATTTTTTCTTTACAAAGAAGAAAATCAAGTAAAAGAAAAACAAAATCCTTTTTAATCTCTTAATTCTAATTATCT
>CAZJHM010000030.1:0-4916 GCA_964545925.1 uncultured archaeon | reverse complement strand
TTGTTTGTTTTCTTAAATTTTTTATTGTGTTTTTAAGAAAAACTTCTTGAAATGTAAAGGTTTAAAACTAATATGTATAAAGAAATAATTAATGCCTTCCAAAGAAAAAATTTATGAACTATCTTGTGTAAAGACTTTTATTATTAATAAAATAGGAGAATTGGGTTTTTCTCTTGTTAAAATAGGAATTGAAAAGAAGAAAAAATTTCTTGAAGAAGAATTAGCACAAGAAGCAGGAGTAAAAATTGCTGATGCCCGTAGTGCTTTAAATAAACTAAATTATTATGGAATTGCAATGTATTCCCGTAAAAAAAACACTAAAACAGGATGGGTTACATATAGATGGGTTTTTGATAAAGCAAAAATGGGAAAATTAATTTTAAATGAAATAGAAGATAAAGAAGGAAAACTTAAAAATGAATTAAAAAATATGGAAGGATATGAAATATATTGTTGTTCAAATAAATGCAAAAATTTGCCTTTTGAAGTTGCAATTGAGTATAATTTTAGGTGTCCTTCTTGTAATAAAGTTTTGAATAGAATTGATTCAAATAAAGAGAAAATAGAGATTGAAAAGATAGTTAGAGAGCTTGGGAAAGAAAAAGAGGTTTTGAACAAACATATAAAATAGCACAAAAACCTGGACATAGTTTGTTTTCTTTTTTTCCTTCTTTAATTTAAAACATAGAAAGAACAAAACAAAGACAAAGGAGCATTTTTAAAGGGTTTTGTAATAAATAAAGTATATAAAGCGGGGTAGGGTAGTCTGGAGTGCCCGCCGGGCTCATAACCCGGAGGTCGGAGGTTCAAATCCTCTCCCCGCTATTTTCTAATATTTTTTGTCTATTTTTCTTCTTTTTCTAATCTTTTCTTCTTGTTATTAAGTTAATCTTAAACTAAAAATATCCTTTTTCCTTTTACTCTTGTTCTACTTCTTCTTAGATTTTCAAGAAAAATAGTGGAAATTAAGGGGCTGAAAAACTTGTGATTTTTCCTTATTTTTTCATTATTTTTTAGTTGTTTGTTTTTGTCTCTTTTTTCTTAACTTACTTATTTGTTCTTTCTCTCTGTTTATCTCTTCTTGTATTTTTCTTTATTTTTTGGTTTGCTCACTTTGTTGTTTTTGGGTTTTTGGTAATTATGATTGGTAATTACCGTAATTACCGTAATTACCAAGTGTAATTACTGGCTATTTTTTAGGAAAAGAATATAAATAAGAAAGAACATATAGATAATATGAATTTATTAGAAAGAATATTTGGATTATTTAAAATAAATAAAAGAGAGAAAGAGAATATACATAAAGAAGAGGAAAATAAAGGAAAAATAGAGATAGAGATAGATTCTTTATGGAATTATATTCATGCTTTACAAAACACCCAAGCATATTATCTAATTGAAACAATTAATTTTGAAGAATGGACAACAATGGATGAAATAAGAGATAAAATAAAGCTTTATTATGGTGCAGAATTCAAAAACCAAAAAAGTCTATACCCTTATTTGAAGACTTTAGTTGATATTGGTTTTATTGAAACTAACAACATAGATGGCAAAAAAAAGTGGAAAAAGAAGGAAATTTTACTAAAAATAGCCAAAAAGAAAAAAGAGGTTGAGGAAATTGAAGCAAAATCCGACTAATTCTTCTTTTTCTTCTAGTCCAGATGGAAAATATTATTTAGAAAGATTAAACCAAGAAATTGTTCTTTCAAACTATTCTAAGAAGACTTATGAAGTATATAACATCTACATAACTGAGTTTTTAGATTTTTGCGGAGACCCTAAAAAAACAAATAAAGAGAAAATAGGCTCTTTTTTAGCTAATAAAAAGATAAAAGGGGCATCAACAAACACTATTTTGCTTATTTATTCTTGTTTAAAGTTCTTTTTTGAAAGAATTTTAGATTCAAAAATAATTGATAGTTTGCCAAGCCCAAAAAAAGAGAAATATCTTCCTTCTGTTTTAAACAAAAAAGAGGTTGAAACCTTAATAAATAACATAAAAAACAAAAGAAACAGATTAATTGTTAGTTTTATATATTCTTCTGGAGCTCGTGTAAGTGAAGTTGTAAATTTAAAAATTCAAGATATTAATTTTAAAGAAAAAACGGGATTAATAAGAGCAGGAAAAGGTAAAAAAGACAGAATAATAATACTTTCAAGAGATTGGTTGAAAGAGTATAAAAAACTTTTAGATAAAAGAAAAATTCAATCTGAGTTTTTGTTTGCAAAAAAGAATGGTTCTCCTCTTTCAACAGATACTATTCAAAATATAATAAAAAAAGCAAAAGAAGAATCAGGAATTAGAAAAAAAGTCACTCCACACACTTTAAGACATAGTTTTGCTACACATATGCTAGAAAAGGGAGAAAATATAAGAAATATACAAGAATTATTAGGACATTCAAACTTAAACACAACACAAATCTACACACATGTAAGTACTGAACAATTAAAGAAAATTGAAAACCCTTTAGATGTTCTTAAAACAAAAAGAAAGACAGACACCTGATTTCCACTATTTTTTGTTTTTAAGAAAGAAGTTGTTGTTTTTATGTTTTAAATTAAAGAGGAAGGAGGGAAAAATAAACTATGTCCAAGTTTTTGTGTTAAAAAAAGATAGGTTTAAATAAGAAAAAAATCTTAAACATACAGAAACAAAAGAGGTTTTCAATATGAGTATGAGAATGTCAGAATTGTTCGGAAAAGACATATATGATGGTTTTGGAGCTAGAAGAGGCAAAATTTATGATTTAATAATAAATGTAGAAAAAGGAACTATTGAATCAGTAACTTTAGAGCCTTTAAAAGCTAGAACCAAAGCAGAAGCAAAGAAGATAATCACAGATAAAAGTATTCCATATAAGAAAGTTATTTCAGTAAAAGAAATTGTTCTTATAGAAGGAAAGAAACTAATGAAAGATGAAGAACCTGAAGAAAAAAGTTCAAGTCATTCACATTCAAGAAGAGGATTAACTTCTTATAGAAAATAATTTTATTTTTTTTATTTTAATATTATTTTATACATAACTTTTTATATTATATATTATAATATTAGTGGAAATCCAGGGTGTCCCTGTTTGATTTAAATATCTATATAAATATTTCTGTATTTTATTAGAATATGAACATAGATTATTCAATTTATCCTTATAGGCTTTCTTTAAAGAAAAAAGAGCCAATAGAATTGAAAATAGATATATCTAATCCTTCTGATAAAGAAAAAATGATTTCTCTAGAAATTTTAACACCAAGAACATTAAGTATTGATAAATCTGGATATAAAAGTTCTATTATTGAAAGATTTCAAACATTTGAACCAAAGAAGAAAATCACAAAATATTTTGATATTTACCCAAAAGTAATGACAAGAGCAGGAGAAGATTTTGTTTTAATTCGTATTTTAGAACACTATAATGATTTTAATTCTGTTCAAAAAACAATTGAAAAGAAAATTCCTATTTTAATTGGAGATTAATTTATTTTTTCTAAAATCGTTTTAGAAATAGCTATATAAATATTTTCCCTCATAAAAAAATATGGCTCCAACTAAAAAAGAATTAAAACCAATTACAAAACCAGAAGATAAAGAATGGCTTTCTTGGTATAATAATTTGTCTTCAGAAGAACATTTACAACATATGAAACAATTAGGACTTTCAAAAGAAGATTTGGGAGAAGTTGAGTTTTTAGATTCTACTAAACAAAAGAAAAAGAAGGATTAAAATGAATATATTTAATATTTTGAATCTTTCTTTCTTTAATCTTCTTTCCAATAAAAAAAGAACTTTTTTGACTATTTTAGGAATGGTTATTGGAATTTCTTCTATAATTGTGTTATATACTTTAGGGACAGGGTTAAATTCTGGAGTAAATGAACAGTTAGGCAAATGGGGTTCAAATACTATTTTTGTTCTTCCTGGAAAAAATATGTTTGATTCTGCTTATTCTAAACTTTCTTCTTCTGATTCTGATTTTATTAAAGGATTGAAAGGAGTGGATGATGCTTTTCCTCTTTATATGTCTTCTTTAATTGTAAAGAAAGGGAAAGAATCTTCTTCTAGAATGGTTTTAGGTTTAGATCCAGAATATTTCTCTTCTTTTGAGAAAATTGGTTTTATAGAAATAGCAGAAGGAAGGAAATTAATAAAAACAGACAAAACTTCTATTATAATTAGTAGGCATATTGCTGAAAACTTCACAAATAAAGAACTTAAATTAAAAGAAAATTTAGAAATAGGAGGAAAAAATTTTACAATTGTAGGAATAAGTAAAAAAGGAGCAAATCTCGCTTCAGCAATGTTTTCAAATTCAATTATTCTTCCTTTATCTTCTTTAAAAGAGCTTTCTCCAGATGTTAAACCTTCAAGAATTTTTGTTGTTATTTCTGAAGGGGCAAAAATAGAGGAAGTTATTTCAACTATTAAAAACAAACTTAAAAGAGAACACGGAGCAGAGGATTTTTTAATTATGACTCCTGAAACAATGATGGAAGTAGCAAATAATATTCTTTGGATTATTCAAGCTTTTCTTCTTTCTGTTTCTGTTATTGCTCTTATTATAGGTGCATTAGGAATAGCAAATACAGTTTATATGTCTGTTTATGAAAGAACAACTATTTTAGGAGTTATGAAAGCTATTGGAGCAACTAAAAAAGACATTCTTTTAATGATTGTTTTTGAAGCAGGAATTCTTGGTTTTTTTAGTGGGATTCTTGGACTTATTGTTGGTTTAGTTGTAAGTTTTTTTGCTATACAAATTGTTAATTCTTTTGGTTTTTCAATTTCTTTTTTCTTTTCTTTAGAAGTCTTTTTTATTGCTGCTTTTGTTTCTTTTACTGTTGGAGTTTTTGCAGGATATGGGGCAGCGAAAAAAGCAGCAGATATGGACGCTGTTGAAGCAATTTATCAATAATT
>CAZJHM010000029.1:0-5245 GCA_964545925.1 uncultured archaeon | reverse complement strand
GGACAATATGCTTTTTTCAGTTTTCTTTTAATTTCCTCTAATCCATCATTTGTAAATATAGCACTGTCTGGTTTTGACTTGCTCATTTTCATCTCAATCTTTTTCTCCAAACCTTCTTTTCCAACAGGAGGCTGTAATCCAAGAAGCATTTTATGATGCACAGCAACTGGCTTTTTACCAAACATTCCAGAAACCTCACGAGCAAGCATATTTACTTTTCTTTGGTCCATTCCTAACTGGGCAATATCTATATTCATATGAAAAATATCCGCAGCCTGCATAACAGGATAAAAAATCTGGCTTGCATTTTGAACTTCTCCTTCTTGTCTGCCCATTATCTGCGAACATCTCATTACTCTTTTCACACTTGAATGTGCAGAAATCTTCATAACTTTCATCCAATAATCAGAATCCTGAACAACTTCTGAAGCCCAAACATATTTAACATCTAAATCCATTGCTTTCCAAACTTCTTTAAAATATTCTCCAGCTGTCTTTATCTTTTCCATATCTCCGCCAAACTTTCCATTTGCATAAGCATGCCAATCAGCAATATACAATAAAAAATCAATTCCAGCTTCTTTCATCTTCCTAATATTAATTCCTCTATAAAGAGACTGAGCAATATGAAGATTACCACTTGGCTCAAAGCCATCATAAGCCAATGGTTTCTTTTTCTCTTCCAACAAACTTCTCAGTTCGTCTTCAGTAATTATCTCTTCTGCAAAACTTTTTATTAATTCAATTTTTCTATCTGTATTCATTACTAAATAATTCCCTTATCTTTATTAAATCTTTTGCATTCCCTTTTTCACATTACTCTTTAAATGCTTTTCCAGAAGAATATTTACTATGGGGAGAAAAATTTTCTATCTTTTGTTTTTACTCTTGCTTTCTTTTTCTTATGCAGAAACACAAACAGAAGAAATAAGAGACAATCAAGGAAATCTAATAGGGAAAATAATATCTACTTATGATGAAGAAAAAAATCTAACAAAAGAAGAAAAAATCTCAATCTTGCCTGATGGCTACACTTATTCTCAAATAACAAATTATTTCTATTCCAAAGAAAAAAAAATAACAAAAAAAGAAACAGAAATATATGATGGCGAAGTTTTAGTAGAAGAATATTCAGAAGAATATTTTTCAGACAACTTAATAAAAAAAACAATCTTTGATACCAACCCTTATTCCCCAACTCAAATAAAAAAAATTTATTTTGAAAAACAAGGAGTTTTAATAAAGCAAATAACTGAGGAATATTCAAAAGAAAATAACCTAATAAGAAAAACAGAAGAAACTTTCTATCCAAACAAAGAAACAAAAGAAAAAGCAATTATTTCTTTCACTTATGAAAACAATCTTTTAATTTCAGAAACAGAAGAACAATATAGAGGAACAACACTGCAAAAAACAGAAACAAAACAATACATATATAATGAAAAATCTCAAATAGTAAAAGCAAATATCCAAACAATTCCTTATATGAAAACAAACCCCCCTGTTTATTCTGAAATAATATATTCCTACTCCGAAGATGGAAAATTAGAAAAAACAGAGTGGGTTCAAAATTCAATAAAAACAACAAATTCATATATTTATTCTGAACAAGGAAATCTTGTTTCAAAAAAATCTGAAAATTTCAGAAATGAAGAATCATTTTCTTATCAGACTGCCACAGTCTATTATTCTGAAACAGGAGAAAAAACATTTCTTGTTTATGAATCATACTCAAATTACAACAATCAGGAAAAAAGACAAATTAGATCAATAACAAAAATATTTTATAATCAAGCAGGAGAAGTCATAAGAAAAGAGGAAGAAAGTAATTTTTCAACAGAACTTCACAGAAAGCTCATAGAAGAAAATGGAAAAAGAATTGATTTTAAATATAATGGAAAAAACCAAATTATAAATGTTCATTATCAGGAATTGTCTATAGACAATGGGAGAACAACTCATTTTTTCCAAAAAAAGAATAATTCTTTTTTCTCTGAAACAACTTCCTTTGAAGAACTTCTAAATCAAGCAGATTACTATCATAAACAATCAATTGAATTTGGAGAGAATTACACAAAAGAATACATGGAATATTACACTATCAAAGAAAACCCTTTGTTACCTCCTTCTCTTTCAAGTATAATTAATTTTACAACTTATTTTGAGAAAAATGAACAAGGACAAAGAATAATTAAAAAGAGAGTAGAGGAAAGAACAGTTCCTTCTGGAACTTCTGCTTATCTCAAAGAAACATATTACTCTGGAGATGCAGGAAAGGAATATCCGGTTTCTGAATATGTTTTCTCCTTGGACAAATCCACTCTTTATGAATCAACTGAGTTTTATCCTGAAAAACAACAAATAAAAAACAAAAAAGTCTATGATAGATTAACCGGAGAACTTATCTATGAAATAAAAGAAGGAATACTTATTTTACAAAAAATAAAAAAACAAGAATTAAAACCAGAATTAGATGCATCTCTTCTCCCAGATTATTTAACTGATGAAAAATTAGCATTTGAAAAAAACAATCTCTTGGAAAAAAACCAACATTCATTTTTCAATTCCTGTTTTTCCTTGTTATCTGCCCCAACCTCAAGACTTACCTCTGAAACAACATCTCTTTTCAAAATCCCTCAACTTCTCAATTGGGAAGAATTTTATTTTCTCTCAGGACTTCTCGCAGAAGAAAGATTTGATTTTCAAAACGAAATAGAATCTTAAATCTTATTTTTCTTTTTAGGCAACAAACCTTCCATAAACTCCGCAGGTGTTTTTTCCAAATCTATCTTGAAGTTACCATAAATAACATCTCTTCCAATCAAAACCTTGTATCTCATATTTTCCCTATCAGTCAAATTAACAATTGTCTTGAAAATCTTTCCTTTAATTTTAAGTTTAGCAATTGCTGTTTTTCTCTTGCTCTTTCCATGTGTGCTCTTAACTCTAACAATTTTTTTTCTTTCTTCTAATCCAACTCTTTCAGCAAATTTTTTATCAATACTAGTTCTTTGTGCCCCAGTATCAAAAAGAGCCCTTACTTTAATTCTTTTTTTCCCAACTAAAACAATCTTTTCAACAAGTCCAATATCCATTATCTAAAAAAAGCATGGAAATTATTAAATACTGTTGTATCCAAATTAAGATAAATGAAAGCACTTCTTATTACACAACAGGAAACAGATAAAAATCTGAAATCAGCCCTCTCGGAAAAATTCGCCAAATTCAATACAATAAATCTCAAAGATGTTCATCTAATTATAAAAAAAGAAAATTCTTACATAAAACTCGGGAAACTAAACATTAATGATTATGATTTTATTTATCCTTTAATCTCTCCTTCCTTGGAATCTTTTGTTGAACCTTTACTGGAAGAAATTGAGAAAAGAAATATCATAACTCCTTTTTCTTCTTCATCTTTTTATTCTCTCAACAACGAGCCTTTGCTTTTCACAATCTTAGCAAATTCTAAGATTCCAGTTCCTAAAATAATGATTAATCAAAACCCAAAAAAACTCAGCAAACAATCTCTGAAATTTAAATTTCCTTGTCTTTTGAAAGTTTTCCACAAAAACAAAAAAATTCAAACAACTCTTTTTGATACCCACAGAAGCTTAAACTTCTATTTAGAAGGAATGCGTTTAGAACCAGATGTTCTTTTTCTAAGGGAATTCATAGAAAAAGATGTTCTCTCATGCTTAGTCATAGGAAAAACAGTTTTTGCCTTAAAAAGAAAATGGAATGGCTTTGAATTAGAGGATTATCAATCAATTGCTTTGTCTTCAAAAGAAAAATCTTTAGTTCTAAAAACATCTGAAACCTTAGGTTTGGAAATCGCAAAAATAAAAGTTAGTAATGGAAAAATAATCGGAGTTGAACTTCCAAATTTAGCACTTTTCCAGAAAAAAACAGGAGAAGACATTTATTCTTTTATAGCAAAATATTTTTACAAGAAATCAGAAGAAACCAAAGAACAAAGAAAACACAATGACTTAATAGGTTCAATAACAAAAACAATTCAAGGTGTTTTGAAATGACTTCAATAGTAATCATTGGCTCCAAATACTATAAGCAATCCACAATTGAAGGTTTCTTAGAAGAATACAACAAACATTTTGATAAACTAATTTTTGCCCCAATAGACAAGATAAACATCTCTTTGAATTCAGAGCCTAAAATCCTTTACAAAAACAAAAATCTTTTAGAACATGATATTATCTATCCTCGCATAAGTGCAAATGATTATTATCTGGGAGAACCTCTTTTGGAAATAATTGAAAAGTCAAAAAAATACTGTCCAGTCTCTCTAAAATCTTACAGAATAACAAACAACAAATTCTACACAACTTATTTCTTAGGAAAAGCAGGATTACCAATAATAGACAGTTCTCTTTTTGTTTCTCCAGAAACAGCAATGGATTCAATCCGAGATTTTGGTTTTCCAGTTGTAGCCAAAATTCTTTCAGGATTTGCAGGTAAAGGAGTAGTCTTAATAGAAAATGAAAAACAACTTTCTTCAATTTTAGATACTATGCATCTTTATGAAGAAATTTTATCCTCTCAAAGATTCATAAAAGGAAAAAATTCAGACATTCGTTGTTATGTCTTTGGAAAAGAAGTAATGACAGTCAAAAGAATAGGAAAAGATGGAGATTGGAGAGCAAATATTTCAAGAGGCGGAAGAGCCGAAGAAATCAAAACAACAGATGAAATGCGTTCAATAGCCCTCCGAACAGCTGAACTTCTTCAGATGGATATTTGTGCAGTTGATTTGATTGAAAACAATGGCAAATATTATATTATAGAAGTTAATTTCATGCCTGGGCCTTTCAAGAAATTCTTAGGCAACAAAGTAATAACCAAAATGCTTTCTTTCCTTTCTTCAAAGGTGTAAGAATGCCAAAAAGAAACTTAAAGGTGTTTTAATGCAATTATCTTCTCTCCAAGAAATAGACAAAGAATTCACAGACATCTCAAAGAAACTTGAATCTTTTGTCCTTCGCTATGTAAATCCCACAAACACAGAACAGGAAAAACAAAAATTTCTAAAAGACAAAAATTACACCCCTCGCTTTTCATATCTTCCTAAAAACCTAATTTATTCTTATTTCAATTTCAATTGGGACATAAAAGAACTTCTATCCCGACTTTCCAAACTTTCAAGCCCAGAGCCTTTATACAACCAATTGATAGAAACAGAAAGAAAAGAACTTTTAGCAAAAACAGAATTAATCAAACAAATAGG
>CAZJHM010000028.1:0-5899 GCA_964545925.1 uncultured archaeon | reverse complement strand
ACTTTTTAATTTCCTGCGATTCTGTGCATGTATCTCTAACAAAGGCATTCCTTTCTTGACTTTATCCCCAATATTTACCAAAAGTTTAACTCCAGCCAATTTATCATAAGGCGCACCAGCAGCACGAGCAATGCGAGTACATTTCCTAATACTTATTTTTACAACTTTACCTTCTTCTCTACCTTTATGAACATAAATATAAGGAGCATTTTTAATCTTATGACTACTATCAATTCTTTTTCCTTGTGCTTCAATTATCTCTTTCATTTTCTCTAATGCTTCACCACTTTCAATTAATTGAGCACAGTTTCTTGTTTTATTTCCAACTAATTCAAGCATTTCATCTCCAATTGCAATACTTTTCTTATAAAGATAATTTTTACTTTTACCTTCTAAAACTTCAAGAACTTCTTTAGCTTCCAAAGCAGGCCCAAAACATTGTCCAAATGGTTTATTTCCATTAGTTAATAAAACTCTACATTTTATTCCAAATTCTTTACAAACAAACTGAAATCTTTTTCCAATTAATTCAGCTTTTTCATTATCTTGAACTTTGGTTTCTTCTCCAACAGGTATATCTACAACCAAATGATTTGTTCCAGCACTTATTTTCTTAGCCATCACACTTGCAACTATTTGTCCAGGGGGATCCAAACTCAAAGGATGTTCAATTCTAATTATTGCATCATCAACAGGAGCCATATCTACACTTCCTCCCCATGCAATTACTCCTCCAACTTTCTCAGTTATTTCTTTTATTTTATCATTAGTTAAACAAACATTAGCCAAAACCTCCATACTATCAGCAGTTCCACCAGCACTTGTTATTGAACGAGAACTTGTCTTAGGCAAATGATACCCAGCAGCAGCCATCATAGGCACAACAACCATAGTTACTCTTCCATTTGTTCCACCAATACTATGTTTATCTAAAACAATTTCACTATTAATTTTTATTGGAGTCCCACTTTCAACCATTGCTTTAGTCATTGCAACAGTCTCAAGATTATTCAAATCATGAACATAAACTCCTGAAACAAAACAAGCTAATTCAATATCTGAAATTCTTTTATGAGATATATCATTTACAATTTCTTTTAATTCATCTTCATCTAATCTTATTCCTCTTAATTTCTTTTTTATTAAATCTAAACTTTTAGGTTTTTCAATTGCACTTATACTTAACATATCATTTCTTGAAGCATTTAATTTCTCAACAACATCTTCAAACAAACCAATAGTTCCTTTGCATATAAATTTATCACTTATATTTAATATTGCAACAGTCTGTGTTTTTTTTAACTTATTTTCAATCAAAATCTTATCAGTAGGATGTAATCCTAAACTTTTTGAATCTTCCTCGTTCATTACTGCAATCATTTTTCCTGCATCCATATCCAAAATATTTGCTTTTAAATTTAAACTAAATTCAAAAGGAGTTTCAATATTTGTTCTTTCATCTAATTTCACAACTTTTTTTTTCTTATGTTCTAAATTTTTCACAATTATTTTTTTCTCCCATTTTTTTTCTAAATTCCTTTTCCAGTTTTTTTTATCTGCAATTACTTTTTTCTTTGATTTCAAATTTTTTTCAGAATCTTTCTTAACCATTTAAAACACCTTTATATTTTTCAAATGCTTTTTCAACAAAAACATCAGGACTTAAAAATCCTAAGTCAGAAATAACAGCCGAAACATTTCCAGACTCAATTAAATCAAAAGCCGGATTCATAACTTTAATTTTTTTATCCCGAATTTTCCAAACTTCATCAGGATTTCTTTCTTCAATCTTAGTTAATTTTCCCAAATAGCTTTCTAAGTCTAATTTCTGGCTTGAAACACAAACATAATGTGGAATATCTAGTTTATGCATATACTCACTAACAGCTTTAGTCCCAATTTTATTTATTACATCCCCATTCATCAAAACAGAATCAGCTCCTGTAATAAAAATATCTGCATCTTTGGCATAAACAGAATATGCACTATCTACAAAAAACTTAACTTTTAAACCTGCTTTAGCCAAAACTTTAGCAGTTATTCTTCCTTGAAATCTAGGACGAGTTTCAGGAACTAAAACATATTTTATCTTGCTTTTAGCTTTTATCAAAATTTCTTCAACAGTATGTGAATGACAATAAGTCATAACAACACAATCAGAAGGAATTGCTTTTGCTCCAATTTCAGCAATTTTTTTCAATATTTTTTCTCTATCTTTCTCATATTCTTTCCCAATCCTCAAGATTTCTTTCTTGTTTTCCTCTAAACTTTTCCTTTTATCTAATCCACTTAAAAGAATCCTAACCCCTGTCTGAGCCTCTGGTTCAGTTGGGCGAGCACCCAGCAAAATCTTAGATTTTTCTTTTAATTCAGTAATAAATTTAGAACTGTCTTTTGCCTTGCTTTTTCTTGCACTATCTAAAACAGCAGAAACAATGGCTTTCCTGACTTTACTTGCTCCCTGTATTTTCAGGCTTTTTATATCCCTAACAACCTTTTTTAAACTATTTGATTCCATAATTATTATCCCTTTTAAAACTATAATTAATAAGAATTAGGCAAATATAAATCTAATGGTGGGTGAATTAATGTTTAAAGGAAAAAAAACAATCAAAAAAACAACAAAGAAAAAACCTGTTAAGAAAACAGGAAAAACAACTCAAGACATGCTTGATATGTTTAAGAGTAAAACAACAAACATAAAAGTTATAGGAGCCGGAGGAGCCGGAGGAAACACTTTAGAAAGAATGGTTGAAGTAGGAATAGAAGGAACAGAAACAATTGCAGTAAACACAGATGCCCAAGATTTACTATCAACACCCGCTGATAAAAAAATTCTAATTGGTAAAGAACTAACAAGAGGACTAGGAGCAGGCTCAGACCCAGCTATTGGAGAAGCAGCAGCAGAAGAAGATTTAGATGATATAAAGAATGCATTAAAAGGTTCAGATTTAGTTTTCATTACTTGTGGTTTAGGTGGAGGAACAGGAACAGGTTCAGCTCCAGTCTTAGCAAGAGTTGCAAAAGAAGCAAAAGCATTAACAGTTGCAGTAGTAACTCTACCTTTTACAGCAGAAGGATATCAAAGAATGGAAAATGCAATTAAAGGTTTAGCAGCTTTGCAAAAAGTCACAGATACAATTATAGTTGTCCCAAATGATAAAATATTAGAATTAGCACCAGAACTTCCAATGAATTCTGCATTCAAAATTTCAGATGAAATTCTAACAAATTCAGTTAAAGGAATTGCAGAAGCAATCAATAAACCAGCTTTAATTAATGTTGATTTTGCAGATGTAAGAACAATAATGTCTAAAGGCGGAGCAGCAATGGTTGGTTTAGGAGAATCAAAAGCAAATGAAGCAGGAGAAAGAAGAGCTTTGGAAGCAGCAGAAGCAGCATTAACTTCTTCTCTTTTAGATGTAGATATAAGTGGAGCTTCAAGAGCTTTAGTTAATGTTACAGGCGGAGCAGACATGACACTAAGAGAAGCAGAATTAATTGTAGAAACAGTCTCAAACAAAATTTCAGGGCAAGCTCATATTATTTGGGGAGCAATGGTAGATGAAAACATCCCAAGAAACAAAATAACTGCAATGGTAGTTATTGTTGGAGGAAAATTTCCTTTCTTGAAAAATTTAGGAAGAGGGGATTTGTCTGCGGATGACTTTGATTTAGAAATAGACTTCACTGATTAAATATGAATCCAATAAGAATAGCAAAGGAATTTTTAGAATCAAGTTCAAGAATCCTTCGCATTGCTCAAAAACCCACCCGCCCAGAATTTATGGCAATGTTAAAAGTTATTTCAATAGGAATAACTTTAATCGGACTTCTTGGCTTTGTGATTTTCTTTCTTTTTATTTTCCTACCAGGGAGGTAAATAGATGCTTTTAATTCCAGTTCTTTCTGAAGTTTATATAACAGAAAGAGCAATCTCAAGATTCAAGGAATTAGACAAAGAATTCACAGTTCTCTTAGTCATAGATAATGAAAAAACAGATTTTTTCCTTTCAGTTGCAGACTATATGTGCAAAGGAAAAAATTATGCTGAAAAATTATCAGAGGATTTAAATGCAAAATTAATTGTTGAATGGGGTTCAACTTCTAAAAAAATCCAATATCTTTTACATTTCAACAAAGCAGACAATGTTGCATTTATCAAAGACCCTGTTTCTCGTCCAATAATAAAAGCAGTTGAAAAAGAATTTCCAAAAAAAGTGATATTTGTATGATTCCTTTATTCAAAGATGATAGAACAATACTAACTGAAAAACAATCTTTTTTCATAAACAAAGGACTTGGAGAACAACAAACAGATTCTTCTTTAGTCTTAGATATTTATGAAACAATCTATTGTTCAGAAAAAAAATGGCTTGACTTAAATCTTTCTTACACAAATCTCTTAGAACGCTTAAAGAAATCTGAATATCTAAAATATTTAATTTACAGAGATTTGAAAAACAAAGGACACTCTGTTAAAACAGGTTTCAAGTTTGGTTTTGATTTCCGAATTTATCCGAAAGGAAAAACTCAAGGACAAGCTCACTCTGAAGCAGTTATCCATATCTTAGAAGAAAATGAAAAACTCTCAGGAATTGAACTCTCTCGCCTCTCACGCTTATCTTCCAGTCTCCATACTTCTCTTTTAATTGCAATAATAGACTCTGAAAATGAAATCAATTATTATTCTTTCTCTCGCCAAAAATAAAATCTCTCCAAGAATTATTTTCTAAAAACAGAAATTCTTTCTTTAAAAAATCCAGAAAACTTCTCTAAAAATATATTTAGAAAATTTTCCTAAAAAATTAACTTAAAAATTTCTCAGCCTTTTTTCTTGCGGAAGGAATTCTTTTCCTATGCCCACCAACTAATTTCTTAATAACATCAGAACAATGTTTCTTGCATTCTCCACATAACCATTTTCCTTTCTTGCAATCATTTCTAATTCTTTCAACTTCTTTGTCTTTTTCTTCAAACCAAGTTAATAACTCAAAAACTTTACATATCTCAGGTTCTCCACCTTCTCTCTTTTGCTCTTCTAAACTTTGTTTTCCACCAGTCACTGCTTTTGCAATCTTTTTCTCAATCTCTAAATCAGAATCATCTAAAAAAATTCCAGTTTCTGGTTCACTTGAACTCATTTTCTTTCCTTGTCTTAATCCTCCTAAATGTTTAATATACAAAAAACTTGGAGTATAAAAATCATAAGGTAATCTAACTGCCATATCACGAGATAAGCGAGCATGTGGGTCTTGGTCTAAACTAATACAAGTAATTGAAGGCATCTTTCCCTCAAACTCTGATAACTGAGGATGCAAAATATCTGCAAATTGCAATAAAGCAGAAGAAAACTTTCCAGAATCCATACTTCCATAAACAGATTTAAACATATTTTCAGTTATTCTTCTTCCAATCTCATATCCAAATGAATAATAGCGAGATTGATAATCAGACTGCAAATAAACATCTTTTTTCTCTAAACCCATTGCAAAATAATTTGCTAGATTATTCAAAGTCATCTCTTTTAATTCTTCAATTTTAGAAAATTTCTGTTTTGTAGAGAAAGCCTCAATATCAGCAACTGCAAAATAATTTTTTCCACCTTTGTCTTTGAAAAACTTAAACATTTCCATTATTCCATAATGTCCTAAATGATTTCTTCCAGAAGGAGTTACACCAGTCACATTTACAAACTTCTTACCAGCTTTAATTTTTTCCAGAATTAAATGAAAATCTCTTTCTCCAACAACTATTTTTCTGCGGAAAAATCTGTGTCCAATATCCCCAGAACTATATTTTTTAACTCCAAATTCACTAAATACTTTGGAATAATCTCCAGTTTCTGAACTCCATGGATCCATACTACTAATAAAGTATTATTCCTTAAAAAACCTTT
>CAZJHM010000027.1:5304-6418 GCA_964545925.1 uncultured archaeon | reverse complement strand
TTTATTAATCCCAAAAACCTATCCTAATTATGATTTGGCCAATTTTCTTAGTAATTGTTTTTCTTTATACTTTAGTAAAAGCTAGTGATTATTTTGTAGATAAAATATCTGTTTTAGCAATACATCTAAATATTAAAAAATCAGTAATTGCTTTAATTTTAGTAGCAGTAGGAGCTTCTTTACCAGAATTAGTAACTGCGATTTTCTCTGTTTTAAACAATGAACCTTCAATAATGGTAGGAAATGTTTTTGGCTCAACTATGATTAATCTTTGTTTAATTATTCCTGTTCTTGTTTTTTTCTATTCTCTCGAAATTCCAAAATCTTTTTCCCTAGATATTCTGATAATGTTTCTTTCTGCTCTTCTTCTTTCTTTTTCAGCATTAGATTCAGTTATTTCTTTTCCAGAAGCACTTTCACTAATAGTTCTTTATTTAGTATATATCTTTTATTTACTCCAATCAAATAAAGCTGAAATCCAAGGAAGAACAGAAAAAATCTCAATTATTCCAGAATTTTTTGAAATTCTCTTTCTCTTGATAGTTATTCTTTTCAGTGCTCAAATTTTAGTAACTTCAATTCTTGAATTAGATATTCCTTCAATAGCAATAAGCACTACAATTGTTTCTTTTGGAACTGCACTTCCTAATTTCACAATTGCTCTCTCAGCAATCAAGAGAAAAGAATATGAAATTATTTTTGGAGAACTAATTGGCTCAAATATCATAGTTCCTTTATTTGTTATTGGACTTCCCTCTCTTTTTATCCCAACTTTTTTATCTAGTTTTGAACTTTTCTTTTTATTACCAATTTTCTTTTTATCAATGTTTTTTGGCTTCCTTTTACTTAAAAATCCAATTACAAAAACTAAAGCAGGAATCCTTCTTTTATTTTATATTATATTTGTTCTTCTATCTCTTTCTTCTCTTCTATAAACCTTTTTATTACTTTTCCAACCCTTTTTCTATGCGGAGATGGCCCAGTTTGGTTACGGCGGCAGCCTGCTAAGCTGCTGAGCGCAAGCTCACGCGGGTTCAAATCCCGCTCTCCGCGTAATTTTTTTCTTTAGGAAAAGAAAAAAATTAAGTAAAAAGAAACCAGATTGAGAAATTAA
>CAZJHM010000027.1:0-5204 GCA_964545925.1 uncultured archaeon | reverse complement strand
TTTTCTTTAGGAAAAGAAAAAAATTAAGTAAAAAGAAACCAGATTGAGAAATTAAGAACTTTTCTTTGAAAAGAAAAGGTTAATCAAATTATTTTCTTAGGAAAAAAAGTCGGCAAAACACTACCACAGAACATAAAAACCCTTTCTCCCATTTTTTCTTATGCCTTATATTTCCCATCCCCTAATAAAACCAGAAACAATAGAAAGAAGAGATTACCAAGAAATACTAACTCAAAGAACTCTGGAACAAGGAAACACTTTAGTTGTTGCTCCAACAGCCTTAGGAAAAACAATAGTTGCAATTCTTTTAACAGCTGAAAAATACCCACAAGGGAAAGTAATTTTTCTTTCTCCAACAAAACCTTTAGCAAAACAACATTATCAGTCATTTATAAAGTTTTTAAATATTCCAGAAGAAGAAATTCTTTTACTAACAGGAGAACAAACAAAAGAAAGAAAAGAAATATTTCAAAAAGCAAGAGTAATTTCAGCAACACCTCAAACTTTAGAAAAAATGATTTTAAAAGGAATCGCAGATTTCCAATCAACTTCTCTTTTAATCTTTGATGAATCCCATAGAGCAGTTGGCTCTTATGCATATGTCTATCTAGCAAAAGCATACAACCAACAAAATCCAAATGGTTTAATCTTAGCCTTAACTGCTTCTCCAGGAAGCACTAAGGAAAAAATAGAGGAAGTTTGCCAAAATCTCAATATAAAAAACATAGAGATAAAAAAATATTCAGACGAAGATGTAAAACCTTACATAAAAGACATAGATTTAGAATGGGTTTCAGTTTCTCTCCCAAAAGAAATAAACCAAATAAAAGACAAAATAAAAGAATTTGTTTCAGAACAAACAACAAGATTGTCCCAAATAACAAACATACCTGAAAAACATTTTTTAAGAAAGAAAAATCTTTTAGACATGCAATCTCGTTTAATGAGACAAAAAAACAAACACCCTTCTTCTTACACAACAATCAGCATCTTAGCAGCAGTTGTAAAAATAGAACATGCTCTAACACTTTTGGAAACCCAAGGAATTCCTCCATTCAAAAAATACATTGAAAAATTAAAAAAAGATAAAACAAAAGCAGCAGCAAAAATTTTCAGTTCAGAAAAAATAAAAGATGCACTTTCTCTTATGGAAAATTTAGAAGAAAAAGCCGAACATCCAAAAATAGAAACTTTGAGAAAAATAATCATGGAACAATTAAAGGACAATAACAATTCAAAAATAATTGTTTTCTGCAATTACAGGGATTCAATTTCAAACATAGTCGAACATCTAAGAAAAACAAACATAAATGCAAAAGAATTCATAGGACAAGCAAAAAAAGAAGAGAAAAAAGGACTAACCCAAAAAGAACAATCAAAAATACTGCAAGAATTCAGAAATAAAGATTTTGATGTTCTGGTGGCAAGTTCAGTTGCAGAAGAAGGTTTAGATATTCCCTCAGTTGATTTAGTAATTTTCTATGAACCTGTTCCAAGTGAAATAAGAACAATCCAAAGAAGAGGAAGAACAGGAAGAATAGCAAAAGGAAAAACAATAATACTCATAACTCAAAAAACAAGAGATGAATATTACTATTATACTTCTCAATCCAAAGAAAAGAAAATGCATTCAAATTTAAAAAACATTTCTAATCAGCAAAAACACCAAACAATCTTGCCAAAATATGTAAAGAAAGAGGAAGATATTCTTATTTATGCAGACACAAGAGAACAAAACACTTATGTAAAAGAACATTTGGTTGAACAAGGAGCAATTGTAAAAGAAAAACAACTAGAAACAGCTGATTATATTCTTTCTTCAACAATCGCAGTTGAAAGAAAAACAGTAAATGATTTTGCCTCTAGTTTGGTAGATGGAAGATTATTCAAGCAAATAGAAACTCTCCAATCTTCATATCAAAATCCTCTTATGATTTTAGAAGGAAACTTGGAAATGCTCTTTGAATCCAGAAAAATCCATCCAAATGCTTTGAGAGGAGCCCTTTCCTCAATTCTCTTAAACTACAAACTTCCAATTTTCTTTACTTCTGGCCCAAAAGAAACATCCCAATATCTCTTTACAATAGCAAAAAGAGAACAAATAATGAAATCAAAAGATGTTTCTTTGCGCTCCGAGAAGAAACCTCTAACTCTCCAAGAACAAATGGAATATATAATCCAAGGTTTTCCAAACATAGGGCCCAAAGCCTCAAAATCCCTTCTTTCAAACCTGGGTTCCTTAGAATCTATTTTCTTATCGCCCCAAAAAGAACTGGAAAAAACAGAGTTAATTGGGCCCAAAAAAGCCAAAGAAATCTACTCTTTAATTAGGAAACCTTATTTAGAACCTAAAGAAGATAAGGAAAATTAACTCCTAATCATTATTAACTTCTATTTTGTTAATTTAGTATGCCTATTAAGAAAAAACCAATAAAAGGAAAAAAACCCAGTCCTAAGACTGCTCTTTCTAAATCTCCCTCTAAATCTAAAAAATCTACTAAAAAACTCTCTTTGAAATCTAAAAAACCAATTAAACTGAAAAAACTTAAACCCCAAATATCCAAATCAGCCGGAAAAAAACCAGCCGGAAAAAAATCAGAAAAGAAAATTCATAAAGACACAGAAATATATCTAAAATCCCTCAAAATCTCTCCTGTTTCAAATATCTTCAAGCAACTAAGAACCATCCCTAAACAGGAGCTGGAGTCTTCAGTCCAAAAACTAATGGAAAATGGGCTGAAAGAAAAAGAAATACTAAAAAATATTTCTTTCATTCTACCAAACAAAGAAGCAGTTCTCCAGCTCCTTTATCTCTCAAAAGAAGAAAAAAAAGAACTAATCTTCTTGTTAGCCCAATTATCAGAAACAATAAACAAGGACTTTCTTCTAGACTTCTCTAAACAAGCTCTGGAAAAAAGAACCTCCCCTTATATAATTCTTACATTAATCACAAAAGATTTCAAGCAATTTACAACAGATGAGAATGAATTTAAAAATCTAGCAAGACTTTTTCTCTCAATAGCTGATTCTTCTCATTGTTTGAAATTTTCTCAAATTGCAGAAGAACTTTCCTTTTACAAACCTTTAGCAAAAAACAAGGAACTTTTAGAAGCAATGGGAAAAGTAATTGCAAACATCTCAACATATACCAAAGCTGAACCCGAAATAATCTTGAAAGCTTTAAGGCAACAAGCCCCAAAAATAAAAAATGTCTCAACTCTAAATGAAATTCTCTTTATGTTTGCTTCTTTAGCAAATTCAGCCATGGAATTGAGAATTTCTCCTGATTCTCTCCTTTTACATTCCCTGCCTGCTTTCTCACACATAACAAAAGACAAAATAACTCTAAATCAAACAGCAAAAGCAATTCTAGAAATAGGACAAGAAGCAATTGAACAAGGAAGAGATCCAAACGAACTCCTGAAAACATCTCTCCCAGCATATGCAAAGAAAATCTCTTCAATAGAAGAACTCCAAGGAATAAAGTCAAACCTTCTTTATATCTAATTCTTTCAAACCAAAAAATTCAGAACCATTTACTTAATTCTTTCTGCTTTTCTTTTTTCTCTCTTTCACTAATTAGGCGTTCAATTGTTCCTTCTATTCTTCCAAGGGAAAAATCATATCTCTCAATAAGAAATTCCATCAATTTCTCTCTCTGTACATCTTTATATTCGAAATTAAGTTTTTCATAAGGAGGTTCCAAGAAAAAATTCTCCAATTTTTCCCAATCATATTCAATCTTTGCCCCAAGTTTTTCCAAAATTTCTGGAAAGCTCCCTGCTCCTTTAACAGCCTCAATCCCTTTTTTAGGTCCAATTCCTTTTATTTTTTCATTAAAATCAGTTCCTAACAACAATCCAAGCCATATCAATTGTTTTCTATCAATTCCAATCTCTTTAAGTGTTTTTTCTAAATAAATCATTTCAGGATTAACTGTGTAATAATAATTAGACTTCAATGCTTTCCTTTTTCCACTAACAGTCACATTCCTAAAAAGTAAAGGGCAACCAAAGAGAAGAGAATCATAATCTTGACTCACACTTCCAAACAATTCTCCTTTTCTAACCATTACTGCACATTGTCCTTCAGCCTCACTTGGAGCCTGTATCCAAGGTACTCCCATATAACCAAGCAACTCTTTTGCCTCTTCTCTCATTTTCTCAGTTAGTCTTGCAGTTCTTCCTGCAAATTTCCTAGCTTCTTCTAAATCGCCATCTTCTAAAGCTTTTTTGTATTTGTCTTCAGCATCTGTTTTTATCTCTTCTCTCTTTCTTCTGGTTTCTTCTTTTTCAATAGGTGCTTTTCCATCAAAAACAAAAACAGGCATAGCCCCATATTCCATTAGTTTAGATGTTCTATAAAATAATCCAGACAAATGAGAAGTTATTTCTCCTTGAGAATTCTTCAAAGGTTCTCCATCTATTCCTCTTATTGTAGTCAAAAACTGATAAAGTGTGTTATAAGCATCTATTCCTATTTTCTTCCCTTTTAGACTTTCAAGTTTCAATTCTTCTTTAGAAACCAAGTCTCCTAAGTCAACACCCATACAAATATAAAATAGAAAGTCTTTTTATTCTTTAAAGTTCAAGTGTATAGTATGATTTCAGGAATAATTAAGTCATTTGCAGACAAAGAATCTTTAGTTTATTTTATAGTGGCTCTTGTTCTTTTTGTAGTTTTGACTTCTCCAAAAACTCGCATATTCTTTTATTTTTTCATAATTCTTTTACATGCTCTTCTTTTAACAGGCTTAGTTGCAGGAGCATGCAAACTCTCTAACTCTAAATTTAATCCTAAAAAATTTCTAAGTGGTTATTCTGCAATTCTTTTTCTTACAATTATCTTTATCATAATTCTCACATTAATAGCATCTTTCTTGCCAACTAGCCTTGAAAATAACGAAATATTTTTTACAATCTTTGGTTTAATAGCAATCCTTTTCTCTCTCTTACTTTTCTATTCATTCTTCCTTTTGGTTGATATTTTCCTACCTTCTAAAATAGGAACAAAGATTCTTTTCTCAGGACTTATCTGGTTCTTTTCCCTCTATATTCTTTTATTGCTCTGATTTTTCCCTCAAAAAAATATCTAAGAAAAAACAACTATATTTAATTATTTCCTCAGAATTTAACTTATGCAATCTCAGTATTTGTCTTTTGAACCAGGAATAATCAAACTCTCTTTTCAATCTCCAAATTATT
>CAZJHM010000026.1:0-6782 GCA_964545925.1 uncultured archaeon | reverse complement strand
GATTTTTTTAGGAAAAAAATCAAGTCTGAAACTTTTAGGAAAAGTTTCATCAAAATGAACTTTTAAAAAAGTTCAATCAAAACCGCTTACGCGAAATCTTTGGCAGGAAAATTTTAGGAAAAGTTTATTTTAAGAGAGAAAGAAAATCAGATTTGGAAATTTGAATGTCTTTTTTGATTATCTTTGTGAGAAGCTTGGAGCGAATTTCATCATGAAGAGGAACAAGAGTTGTTCTGCCATCAGGATGTTCTAAAAAGAGATGAGAACCTTTTTGTCTTATTTTTTTGAATCCTAAGGATTCTAAAGCAGACAATATTTTCCTTGTTTTATAAGAGTCAGGCATAAACAGAAACTTTTTCTATAGTAATTGGAGAAATTTGTTTTTTTTCTGATGAGACTTCTAGACAAAGTTCAATTGCTTCTTTTATGTTTTCCAGAGCTTCTTTTTTTGTTTTGCCTTGTGTATGGCATCCTTGTAAAGCAGGGACATCGGCTATATACCAACCATCCTTGTCTTTTTCCAAGATTACATCAAATGTTTTTTTCATTTTTTCAACCATGTATATATATTGAATGAAAAGAAATAAAAAATCAAAGGATTGGGTTTCGCAGAAACCCATGTATTAGTTTTTGATGAAACTTTTTCTAAAAAGTTTCTATTCTAAGATAGTGACTTCATCATCTGAAGAATGGGATGGAGAATCTCTTTCTTTGACTATCATATCTGAATAGACTTTTTGAAGAAGAGCAATTAGACGAGGTAAGTCTTCTAGGAAATAAGAAGAAGAAGATTTCCATTCATCGGATTCCTTGTCTTTGTATCTTTTTTCAAATGTTACTGAGTGGGTTTTTCTGCCTTCTGAGGTTTCGTTTTCCCAGACTGCAAGTGAGATTCCGCGGGCGGATAGTTTTTTTATCGGAGCTGCCATTTTTTAATCACCTTAATAGAAAAGGAAAAGAAAGAAATAAAAGGTTAGGTTTTTGCTCGCAAACGGAAAGGTTGCAAATAAGAACCTCTTTTAGTTGGATTTGTTTCTATGAATTTTACTAAACCATACATACTCATTTTTTATCACCTTTTAGTTTTGGGGCATTGGCTCAGGAAGCCCCGTGAGCCCCAATTGAAATATATAGGGTGTAGGAACAGGGGTTAGTTTTCAGGGGGTAGATTGCCGATGAATTATTTGAGAGATGTTAAAAGAGAGTTTATTTCTTTCTCAGAAAGGAAAGAAGAAGAAATTAGTTTTTGAAATGTGCGTTTGCAGAAGGTTTTGTTTTTAATTGTTTTTTTTGAGGAAATTTTTTTATTGATTGTTGTGAGAAGGATTGAGATGTTTTTAGGGGAATAAGGTTTAAGGGGTTTGCGACTGGAAAGATAAAGAGCTATAGAACAAGCATGAGATAAAGAAAGAGATTTGTAAGAAGAAGGGATAGGAAGATGTGTTTCCAAAGAACATTGGGAAATTTCAGTATTTGTTAAACCTGAGGGTTCTCTTCCAAAAACTAATGAGATGTTTCCTTTTAATTTTGGGATAAGAATTTCAAAACTGGGTTTTTGAGGACGAGCTGTAAAAGCGATTGAGGTTGTTTTTTGGATTGCTTTTTTTAGATTGGAATATATTTTAGCTTTCTTGAGAATATGAGAACCGTGCATTGAGCGGGAGATAGAAAGAGGAGAAAGATGATTGCATTTTGGATTAACTAGATATAAGTCTGCTGAGAAATTGGCACATAAGCGAGCACAATAACCAATGTTTTCCTCATACTCTGGTTCTACTAAGACTACTCTTAGACTAGGCATAGAAAATAATTGGGAGAACAGAAATAAAAAGAGTTCTTTTCTCTTTTAGATATGCCTACAAATGCAGACTACGAGTTTGAAGCAGCAAAGAAAAAGTATAATGAGGCTCATACAAATGAAGAAAAACTAGCTGCTTTATTGGAAATGCAAAGTACTGCTCCGAGACATAAAGGAGCTGAGAATTTAAGAGCTGATATTACAAAGAAAATCTCTAAATTAAGAAAAGACATGGACAAACAAGTAAAGAAAAAGAAAAGTGTGAGCACTGGAGTAAGAAAAGAAGGAATTGGGCAGGCAGTGATTGTTGGGATGCCAAACACTGGGAAAAGTACTTTGTTGAAAGAACTAACTGGAATAGATGTTAGAATTGATAAATATGAATTTACAACAACTGAACCTGAAACTGGAATGATGGATTATAAGGGAGCAAATATACAAATTGTTGAATTGCCTGCAATAATTGAAGGAAGTAGTAAAGGAAAAGCAAATGGATTAGTTTATTTGACTGTTGCAAGAAATGCTGATGTTCTGATTTTGACATATAGGAACAGTAGAGAGAAAGAAGTTGTTCTGAGAGAACTAGAAGGAGCAAATATTTTTGCAAATGAAAAAAAACCTAGGATAGTTATTAGAGAAACTGGTTTCAAAGGAATTGGAATATCTGGAAAACATTTTCTTAGAGTAAAAGAACATGAGGCAATTCAGTTTTTGCATGATAGTGGAGTAAGGAATGCAGAGATTATACTAAATGAATCAACTGATTTAAGAAAATTAGCAAGAGCTTTAAATAAAAGTGCTGTGTATTTGAAAGCTTTTTTTGTAAATGTGTTTTTGGAATATGATAAAGAAAAATTGATTGAAGATATTTTTGATAGTTTAAATGTTGTTTTAATATATACTAAAAAACCTGGAAGAGTAGCTGATTATGATACTCCTTTGGCTTTGCCAAAAGGAACAACTATTGAGGAAGCTGCTAAAAGAGTTCATAAAGAACTTGCAACTAAATTGAAGTATGCAAGAGTTTGGGGAAAATCTAAATTTGGTGGGCAAAGAGTTCAAAGAGATTATGTTTTGCAGAATTTTGATGTTGTTCAGTTTCAGTAATTTTTTGAGAAAATTATTTAGAAATCAAATTTATTATTTCTTCTGTTGAAAAAACAGGAACTAATTTTTGTTTCTTAAGTAATTTATCATTTGACCAAATAGGATAATCTAAAAGATAGGAAAGAGCAATAAAATCAATATCGTCATATATTTGGATTTTTTCTTCTTCTGAAAAATCAGTTAAATCTAATTGTTTGCTTGGTTTTTTTATTTGGGAATAATATTCATTGTAATCAATAAAAATTACTTTTGTTTTTAAGATTTCTAATTTAGAATTAAATTGTTTTTTTGATAATTTGGATTTTTTAGAAATTTCTTTTGAATATTTTTTTATTTCATCTAGAGAAAGAACTGGGGAGAAAAGTTTTATTTTTTGGGATAGAATTTCATTGAAAACTGAATCTTTCCAGAAAAAAGAAAAAAGAATATTTGTATCTACGACAAAACAGAATGTCATAGAAGTCCCTTTTTTCTAAGTTCTTTACCTCTTCCTTTTCTTAAAATTTTTTGAGATTCTAAAGTCCAGTCTGTTATTTTTTGTTCAGTTTTGAATTTTTCCATCATTTTTTCTTTCCAAGAAAGTTCCTCTGTTTTTTTGGAGATTACTGTTCTTATGAAACCAGACCAATTCATTTCTGGAAATTTCTTCATTAAATTTCTTGTTTCTTTTGGGATAGATAAAGTTATTGTTGGCATATTATACCTCCTTAAGTGTATATACATATATATGTTAAAATATTTAAGAGTATGTTTTTTGAAGGAAGGAAGGTTTTTAAAAGAGAAGAGAGATAGATTGGATATGGTTGTAAAAAGAATCAAAGCTTTTTTCAGGAAGAAAAGTCAGGAAAGAACTAGGAAAAGAGAAATTGAAGATTTAAGGAAAAGACTTGTTAAAGAAGAAACTCAGTTGGTATTAGAGGGGGATAAATTTAATTCTTTGATTGGAATATGTAATATTGAGATTAATAGAAATGGAAGCCAGAAAGACTTGGCTATGAAAAGAAAGAAAGAATATGAGAAAAGAAGAAAAGAAATAGAAGAAAGATTGAGATTTATTAAAACTGCTTTGGAAAAGGGATTGAAGTGAGTTTTCTTTTAAAGAAAAATTATTTTTTAAAATAAATTTATTTCTTTTTCTTTTGAACAAAAAGAGTTGCAATTGCTAAAACAATTACTAAAAGAGCTAAAAACAAAAGAAAAAATTGACGATTAGAAGAATCAACTGTTTGAGTGAAAAGAAGTTTATGTTGTCCTTCTGTGTCTGTGTAATTGATTGTAAAAAGAATTTCTTTTTGTCCTTGGGATTTTTTAAGAGGAGTAAAGGAAAAAGGAAGGGTTGTGAGAGAAGAGACAGGGGAAAGAGAAGGAAGGAAGAGGGGAAGGGAGGTGAGGATTAAATCTTTAGGTGGAGTTGGGGTTATGTAGATGTCTGTAATTGGGAAATTGGAATCATTTGTTAAAAAGAGGTTAAATATTCTGGTTTCTTGATTGGAATTATCTAAGAAAGAGATTTTCAAAGGAGATTGTTTTATTTGAATTGGTAAAGGAAAAATTCTGGCTGTATTGTAATCTGTGCCATAAAGGATATTTAGATAAACAAGTTCATCTTGATAGGAAAGATTTTGGATAATAATTAGTTTTTTAGTTGAGGAATTTTCAGGCAAATAAAAAGTTTCTGAATAAGTTTTTGAAGTTGTGGGATAAGAAAACAGAAATTTGTTTTGACTTTCAAGGGAGATAAAAAAAGTGTCTGATTGGGAAGTATTTTTTATTTCTAGGAAAATTGTTTTGATTTCATTTGGATAAAAGGAAATTGGAGTTGGAGAGAAAGAAGAAATTTCTAGCTCTGCTGAAAGAGAAGATAGGAGGAGAAAAAAACTACAAAGAAAAAGGATTTTTTTCATCCTGTTCGTCCTCTTTCTTTTTAAAGAATTTTTCCTTGTTCTGATAGAGATAAACTCCTGCTAAGGCTAAAATTAGGAAAGCTAGAATTTCAAATGGGATTTGAATTGTGGAATCTTGAGTTTTAAAACCAGATGAATAAACTAAAAGAGCTTTTTCTTTTGCTTTCTCTGAGTTTGAGATTGCTTCTATATATTCTGCTCCAGAATAATAGATTTCTGCTTTTTTCCAGTATTCATTTGTTTTTTGAAGGGAATCTTGCTCTTGCCATTTGTCTATGTAATCTTTGGAATTAAGTTGTTCTATAAGTTCTTTCAAAGTTTTTGCATTTGTCTGAGAGAAAATCTTTTCATCAAAAACATACATTAGAGAATATGCTTGTCCTCTTTGAATTCTTGAAGGAATTGAAGAGGCGATTTCAAAAGAATCTGTTTCTGCTTTTGTCTTTGCTGATGTTAAGGCTTCTTTTATTGAAAGAGAATAATTGGTTTTTGTTGAGATTGAATTTGCTTTATTTGGTTGGTTTAAGATTGAGTTGAGACTTTGTTTTGTGTCTGCTGTCAAGTCTAATTTTGCAATATCTAATTTTAGAGTGTTTAGGTTAGAAAGATAGGTTTTGTTTTGAGTGTCTAAAGAAGATATTTTGGAGAAAAAAGAATCTAAAAGAGAAGTTAGTTCTTTGTAAGAGGTGTCTGAGGGTTGGGAATAGAAAGATTGTTCTTTTTCTCTGATTGAAGTTATTAATTTGGAGATTTCAGAAGAAAGAGAGGAAAGAGAGGAAAGAGAAGTTTTTAGAGTATTGCACTGAGAAAAAAGAGAAGAGGGAAGTTCCTGTTTTACTGTTTCTACTTCAAAGGTTTCATTATAATAGTCTAAAGATAAGTCAGAGAAGAATTTTTCATTTTCAAGATTGAAAAGCCAAGTGGATTGTTTTTGGGCATTTGTTTTTATTTCATCATATAAGCGAAAAAAATAAGCTAATTTGATTATTTCTGTGTTTGTTAAAGTTTTTGAGGGAATTGCAAATGACTCTTCTTCAACAGGAATAAATGCGATTAAATCAGAGCCTGAAAGAACTGAGACAACCCAGTAGTTGTTGTTTTCAAAGGAGATTTTGACTAAAGTAGAAATTGTTGCTGTTTCATTGTCTGCTAACATATGTTTTTCCTGAGAGACATATGTTATTGCTTCTGTTGCTGTTTTTGCCTGCAGGGGAACTGCTAAAAGGCAGAATGCTAATAAAAGGAAAACTGTTTTTTTCATATATATTCCTCTATGAAATATGGATTTGGAATTTAAAAACTTGTGTTTTTCAGGGAAAGGAGATTTTTGTTTTTATCTTAGCTCGTTTTCATAAATTAATTTTATTTCTTTTTCTGAAAGAGCTCTGTTCCAGACTGCTACTTCGTCTATTAAACCAATTAAATAATTGCCATTGGTTTCAATTGGATCAGCTATGCCTCCTCCTCCAATATTGAATTTAAAAGCAGAACTTCCCCCTGTTGAATTTCCAGATATGGATAAAATCCCATTTTTATAAATATGAATTTTTGTCCCAGTAAATACCAATACAAAATGAAGCCATTGTTCTGTTGAAACATTTGTTGAAATATTACCAGAAGGAGTCCAAAACATACAAGTAGAACCAGTCCATATTGTTTCATATGAATCATTTTGTCCAAAAAAACTTGTTCTTACACTACTTATTCCTATAGGATAAATCCAACCACTTATTGTAAATGAAGAAAGTCCATTTAAAGTAAAATTTGTAGATATATAGTCATTTGTTCCGTCAAAGGTGATTGCATTTCCATATCTTCCTGCTACTGATTTGCTTGTTGCTCCCTCTCCTGTGTAGAGAATTCCATTGTTGCCTATGCCTGAGGAATCTTGGATTACTGCTGTGTGAGTTGCATTTAGATCTTCCATTTTCAAGAAAAGGACTAAGCCTTCTTTTAATCCTGCTCTTATATCA
>CAZJHM010000025.1:0-7464 GCA_964545925.1 uncultured archaeon | reverse complement strand
AGAAGATTGGGGACCAGGATTATGGGGTAATACAACAACAAAAAGTCTAAAATACGGATATGATGGAGTTTATACAGGAACAACCAAAACCAATCGTGCTGTCAGACGTGGCAGTTATTGGAACTGTGGTTCTTATGCTGGGCTTTTCTCAGTGCATTTGTACAATGATTCTTCCTGTGCGAGCAACGGCATTGGGTTTCGTTGCTGCAGTAGTCTTTCTTGAATCTGAACTCTTGTTTCGTATAGAAGGCTAAAAGTTTTAAAGCAAATTCTCAAAGGAAAACTTCAACAAGAAAAAAAACAAAGTAAAAAGCAAAATTGAAAAGTTTGGCTTCAAGGAAGCCAGAAAAAAAAATTGGAGCTTTTTTTATCTAAAACTAGAAGTTTAAGAAAAAATTTATTATGTTTTATTGAAGATATTGTATATTCTGTCTTTTTTATTAAAAATTCAGTTTTTGTTTTCTTTTTTATTTAAAATTCTTTTTTACTTTCTTTATATTTATTATAATAAATATCAATTATTTTTCTATTATGATATTTGCCATGATGAACAAATCCCCCTTTAAATTTCGCAGGGATGTGCAAAAGTTCATGTATTATTGTTTTTATTCTGTCTTCTTCATTTTGTTTCCAGAATTTTTCTTCAACTAATTCTATTACATATCCTGCTTTACAATCTAATCCTAATTGCACTGCTTTTCCAATTGAATATATTCTTGCTATAGCATTTGACTTTGAGCCTTTGCTTGTAATTACTCCGATTCTTTCTTTATCTATGTTTTTTAATTCTAGAACATCAATTATTTCAAATGTTTTTTCTAACCATTCTTGATTTTTCTCATATTGCATATTTATTTATTCTTTTTAAGTTTAAAAAAAGATGTTCTTTTTTTTGCAAATTAGATGCAGCCGCCGGGACTCGAACCCGGACTAAAAGCTTGGAAGGCTTTTGTGCTACCATTACACCACAGCTGCCTAAACTATTTCTTTTTTGGAAAGCAATAAAAACCTTTTAGTTGTCCTTTTTCTTCTTAAATTAAATGAAAAGATAAGGGAAATAATACAATACAAGCAAAAGAGCCAATAAAACTAAGAATCCTTCATCTAACTTATACCATACTGCACTTAAAGCAGCTAAAGGAATTATGAATATTATTATTCCAAACCCTTGGGTTGCTGCATAATATCCTATAATCATTCCCAATATAAAGAAAATAAAAAGAATAGAAACTATTTTAGTAACTAAAAAAGGAAGTGTTGTTTTTGTTTTATTAATTATTTCTGATAAAAAGCCCATTTATAATTCCTCCACTTTACCATTAGGTTCCTTTTCTTCAAAAACCTTTGCATTGAAAAAGAATTTTTGAACTTTTTCTTGCTTCCAAGAATATTTTGGTAATCCAGCTTTTTCTGCTGTTGCCTCCATAAATTCCAATTCGTTCATTTTAAATTCTTCTGCCACACTTGGTAATAACAAACCAGAATAAATTCCACTTTTTAGAAAAATTCCTGTTTTTCCAATTTCAATTTTATTTATTATATCTTCTGGTTTTCCTTTTATTTCTTTCATTGGACTTAAAACAGAAACAGATATTTTTATTTTTTCTAATTCTTTTACTTTGATATCATCAAATCTTGGGTCTTTGAAACCAGAGTTTATTGCACAATCAATAACTGCTTTCCATAATTCTTCTGTTGCAAAAGGATAACCCATACAACCTCTTAGTTCATTTTTTTCTGTTTTTAAAGTTACAAAAACTCCTGCTTTTTGATTTAAGTTTTTTATTTCTGTTTTTTCATTTAATTTTTTTCCTGTTGCTAAATAATAAGATATAGCTTTTCTTGCTATTTTTACTAGTTTTTCTCCTTGTTTTAAATTAATTTCCATAAATATTATTAGCAATTAATCTTTAAAAACAGATTTTATTATTTGGTTTTTCCTGTTTCAAGTTGAATATAGCAGTCTTTTATTTCTTTTTGTAAAAATGCTTTTTCTGACATGCATTTTTGCAATAAGGATTCTGGTTCTAAGAAGGTTTCTAAATAATACCCCATTGCTATCCCTATTCCTATCAATACTAAAGCTATAAATAATGATTTTGGTTCTATTGGTAACATATTTGAATTAGGATTTATTTCTTTTTATACTTTTTCCTCTTTCTACATAATTATTTCTAATTCTTTTCTTGAAATCATTCATTTTCCAAAATCAATGCGATAACTTTATAAAGAAGTAGTTTATATTAAATATAGATTGTTAGAGGTGTAGAGATGTACAAGTATGCAATTGCAAGACAATTGGCAACAAAAAGAGTCATAACCAATAGAGGAGACGAACTAGGAAGACTTGTAGACTTAGTCATAGATGAGGACACAGGTGTTATAGAAAGTGCTCTTATAGAATTAGACAGAGACAGCAAGTTTCTTAAGGCAACAAATATAAAAGAAAGAACTATGGAAGTTCCTTATTCAGCAGTGGTTGCCATAAGTGATGTTCTTATTGTTGACGAGCGCGAACTTGGTCGTTGACTTCTAAGATAAATTTTTTATCTTTGAAATTAATTTCCTTTAACTCCTTTATTTTTTGCTTAATTTTTTCTTCAATCTCTTTTTTATCTACTTTTTTCTCAATTTCTTTGTTTATAGCATCTTTTATTTCTTTTATCAAAGAATAATTTTGATATATTTCTTCTGCTTTTTCCTTTGCTTCTATTTCTTTTTCTTTTAATTCTTTTTCCCTTTGTTCCATTTCTTCAAAACTTTTTTTCAGAGAATCTTTTTTCTTTGTGTTTTTTTCTTCTATCTGGATTTTTTGTGAAATATTATTGTCTAAAAGTTCCATTAATTTACCTTCTTTTTTTCCTAAAATTGCTGGGAAAATTGTTTCTTCTTCTACACAAAATTCTTCATGCTTTTCAGAATATATTTTTTCAATCTCTTTTTTCAAACATTCTGTATTTTGGTTTTTAGCTTTTTCTTTCAAAAATACTTTACATTTTCCTGCCGCATATTCAATTATTTTGGGAAATAAATTATAATTTTTTATTAATTGTTTTATTAAAATTTCATTTTCCTCTAACTCAATCTCAAAAGGGGATTTTTTTTCAGGAGGAAATTCATATTTCTGTTCTTTCTTTAACTCTCTTTTTCCAAAATCTTGTTTTTTATATGCACTTAAAATATTTTCATTGTTATCTACTAATATTATATTTCCTTTTGCAAACAATTCCAAAATTATTTTCATTTCTCCAAAATCCATTATTATTATTCTTTCAAATTTTCTTTGTTTTATTTCTTTCATTGTTTTTCCTGCTAATTTTTTATTTAAAAAAGCCCCAAATCCAGAACTTGTTTGTTTTGCAGGAATTGTTTTTTTTGTTAGATATATGCAAGTGTCTGAAACAATTAGTTGTTCTCTCCCAAATCTAAATTTATAAAAATTGTTTGTTATTTCTTGAATTTTTTCCAATTTTCTTCCTTCTAAAAATTTCAGATTTTCAACAATAGCCTTTATTGTTATATTAGGTAATTCCATAATTAGAAAAAGAAGCAATCTTTATTTAATTCTCTTTCTTTTTTCTCTGATTGTATTTTTTTGGTTTTTCACTCGGAGCAAGGTTTTTTGGGGTTTAAAAAAGAGTTTTAGAGTTAATTGGATTTATCTTTTTTTTAAAAAAGTTTTGTATTAAGAATTTATAAATTTTAAAACAAAACTTAGTAAATCTGGTTTTGTAATTAATTTTTTTGTAACTAATTTTACAGCATCAATTCTGTTTCCTTCTGCTATTGTCAGAATTTCTTCAGCTGTAAATAAATCAGCCATTTTATTCATATCTTCATCTTTCATATTCTCAAACATATGTCTTGTTTTAAGTGGAATTTTCAATTTATTTCCTCTTTTATCATACCATTCTTTGTTATATCCTAACATTGCTTCTGCTTTGTAATTTTTTTCTTTCAAAGCTTTTTCTACAAAAGGAGAAGCAATATCTGCTGCTTCCATTGCTAAAGCAATTCCTCCACCATGTATTGGATTTACTTGATGTGCTGCATCTCCAATAACTATTAAATTATCTGCAACCATTGTTTCTAAGAAATCTCCAACAGGAATACCCCCAGCATTTACTTCTATAACACTTGATTTTCCAAATTTCTCTGGGTTTTCATTAATATATTTATCTAAATAATATCTTGCATTTTTTTCCTTTAAACTTCCACTTACTCCTATTCCAACATTTCCTGCTTTATTTCCTTTTGGAAAAACCCAAATATATCCTCTTGGAGCTGTTTTATGTCCAAACCACATATGGATTAAATCCATTCTGTCTAAATTTATATTTGTCATTTCATATTGGAAACCAGAATCATAATCATCTACTTTTATGTTTGTTCTTACTCCGAGCATTCTTGCTATTTTTGCCTCAACCCCTTCAGCTGAAACAATTATTTTTCCTTTGTATTTTATTTCTTCTCCAAAATATTCAGCAGTAATTTCTACTATTCCATCTTTTCTTTCTGCTTTTATAACATCATTTTTACAATAAATAGTTGCTCCATTATTAGATGCGATTTTTGCTAATTCTTTTTCAAATATTTTTCTTTCTAAAACATATCCACTTACATTATCAAATATTAAATCAATTTCTTTTCCATTAGGAGCATATAATCTTGCTCCGTAAATTTCCTCAGATATCCATTTTTTGCTTGGCTCTAATCTTAATCTTTCTATCCATCCTCCTCCAACTCCTTCTGCACATCTTTTTGGTGTTCCGATTTCTTGTTTTTTATCCAAAACTAAAACATTAAATCCTTTCATAGTTAAATTATCAGCCATTCTTAGTCCGCCTGGGCCTGCACCTATGATTATTGCATCATAAACATCTTTATTATTAAATATCATTTTTTTTCACCTTTTTTTCCTAAGGCACTATTTGGACAGAAATTAGTGCATAATCCACAAGATATGCATTTTTCTTTATCTATTTTTATTACATTTTCTTCTAATGTTAATGCAGATACTGGGCATAATCCAACACAAGCACCGCAATAAGCACATTTCTTTTTAGTGTATTCTGGAGGCATAAGGATTTTTTCCAAGGAAAAATATATAAACAATTGCTCTGCTAACTCTTTTAAAAAACTTCCATCTATATTTTTCTATGCTTTATCTCTATAATACTCGCACACATAAGAAAGAAGAATTCAAACCTTTGAATTCAAAAGAAGTTGGATTTTATGCTTGTGGGCCAACTGTTTATAGTTATGCTCATATTGGAAATTTTCGCAGTTATGTAATGGAAGATGTTCTTCGTCGTGTTTTAGAATATAATGGATTTAAAGTAAAACATGTAATGAATATAACTGATGTTGGGCATTTAACAAATGATTCAGATTTTGGAGACGATAAATTAGAGTTAGCTTCTCGGAGAGAGAATTTAACTGCTTGGGATATTGCAAAAAAATATGAAAAAGAATTTTTTTCTGATTTTTCTAAATTAAATCTTCTTTCTCCTCATATAGTTGCACATGCTACTGAACATATATTGGATATGATTTCTCTTATTCAAAAATTAGAAAAGAAAGGATTTACTTATAGAACATCTGATGGAATTTATTTTGATAGTTCTAAATTTCCTAAATATGGAGTTCTTTCTGAAAAGAAAGGAATCTTGGCTGGAGCTCGTGTTTCTTTGGGAGAAAAGAAAAATCCAACTGATTTTGCTTTGTGGAAGTTTTCCCTTGGCGAAAAAAGACAAATGGAATGGGATAGTCCTTGGGGAAAAGGATTTCCTGGTTGGCATATTGAATGTTCAGCAATGTCTTCAAAATATTTGGGAGAACAATATGATATTCATGCTGGAGGAGAGGACCATATTTCAATACATCATGAAAATGAAATTGCTCAATCTGAAGCATGTTTTGGAAAAACTCCATGGGTTAATTTTTGGTTTCATATTTTTTTCTTGACTCTTTCTGGAAAAAGAATGGGAAAATCAGAAGGAAATTTTTTAACTATTTCTGAATTAGAATCTCAAGGGTTTTCTCCTCTTTCTTTCCGTTATCTCTGTTTAAATTCTTATTATAGAACTCAGCTTAATTTTTCTTTAGATTCTCTTTCTTCTGCTCAAAACACTCTTAATCGTCTTTATGAAATTATTCTTAATCTTCTTTCAAATCCTTTTTCTACCTTTCCTGATAAAGTTCCTCTTTATAAAGAAAAATTTCTTTCTGCAATAAATAATGACTTACAAATGTCTGAAGCTCTTTCTATTTTCTGGGAAATGCTTCGCTCTGATTTAGGAAACAGAGAGAAATATTCTCTTGTTTTGGATTTTGATAAAGTTCTTGGACTTAAATTATCTGAATTGAAGATTCTCAAACCAAGTTCTGAGATTCAGAAACTTCTTGATAAAAGAGAAGAATATCGCAAATCTAAAAAATTCAAAGAAGCAGACAAAATAAGAGATGAGATTTCTTCTAAAGGATATTTGATTATAGACAGTCCAACTGGTGCTTTAATCAGAAAAAAATAATTTTTTTTCTTGAAACTTCATTTTTTCTCTATTCTTTTTTATTTTTTGGATTTTTCAGTTAGACAGAATATTTATATTTGTTTTTTCCTAATATCTTGTATATCTGAGGTGAATAAATGAGTTCTGAAGGAAACAAAGCATATGAAAAACTTAAATCTTACAAAAAAATGGTTGATTCTAAATTAGAAGAATTTATTGATAAAAAAATAGAGTTTGCATCTAAATTTGGGCCTGTGGCTCGTGAATTAGCTGAAGGTATAAAAGAGTTTAATCTTCGTGGAGGAAAAAGAATTCGCCCTGCTTTAATTATTGAAGGGTATAAGTGTTTTCGTTCAGATAATTTGGATGCTGTTCTTGATGCTTCTCTTTCAATTGAATTAGCTGAAGCATATCTTTTGATGCATGATGATATAATGGATAATGATGATTTTCGTCGTGGTGGACCATCTATGCATAAAATGTTTGAAAATAAATTAAAACATCCTGCTTCTGCAAAATATGGGGAAAGTATGGCTTTGGTTGGAGGAGATATAACAGCAATTTATGCTTGTGATTCAATCTTAGAATCTTCTTTTTCTCCTGAGATTAAATCCAAAGCATTAGCTATGTATGATGATATTCTTTCAACTGTTTGTTATGGACAACAATTAGACATTTATTATGGGTATGTTCCAAAAGCAAATATTGAAGATGTTTTGAAAGTTTTCCGTTTGAAAACTGCGGCATATACAATTGAAGGCCCTTTAAAATTAGGAGCAGTTTTAGCTGGAGCTTCTGATAGTGATGTTGCTAAAATGAGTGATTATGGTGTTCCTGTTGGACAAGCTTTCCAGATTCAAGATGATATTTTAGGAATGTTTGGTGATGAAAAGAAATTGGGAAAACCTGCTGATTCAGATTTAAAAGAAGGCAAACGTACTCTTTTGATTCT
>CAZJHM010000024.1:0-9232 GCA_964545925.1 uncultured archaeon | reverse complement strand
TCATTTGGTTGGGTTTCGTAGAAACCCATGGTAACAGTTTTTTGATTGAACTTTTTTCTAAAAAGTTCATGAGGGGCTGAAAGCCGCTCAAAAGTTTTTGATTGAACTTTTTTCTAAAAAGTTCAGTGGCAAATTAGTTCAGAAGGGTTTTAAAACAAAGAGAAGCAAAAATCCTTTATGAATATAGAAAAAGCATTGCTTGAAACAAACAATTTCAAAGAATTAAAAGATTTCCAAAAAAAAGCTTTCACTAAAAAAGGAAACCTAGTAATTAGTGCTCCAACAGCCTCAGGAAAAACATTAATTGCAGAAGGATTTGCATTACAATCAATCTTAGAAAAGAAAAAGAAAGCAGTTTTCACAACTCCTTTAAGGGCTCTTTCAGCAGAACATTGGAGAGAATTCAAAAAAAAATATTCAAACTTTGGAATAAAAATAGCATTAAGCACAGGAGATTTTGATTCAAGTAGTGAATATTTAGATAAATATGATTGGATAATAACAACAAACGAAAAACTTGACTCATTATTAAGACATAATGCAAAATGGTTGGAAAATATTGGATTATTAGTCATAGATGAAATACACGAAATTGATTCAGACAGAGGCCCAGTAATAGAAATTCTAACTGCAAAAATGCAATCTTTAAACCCTAAAATTCAAATAATTGGTTTAAGTGCAACAATTCCAAACAGTAAAGAAATAGCAGAATGGCTAAATGCAGAAAACATAGAAAACAAAACTCGCCCAGTCCCTTTAAAGCAAGGAATATATTTTGATTCTGAAATTGAATTTGAAAATGAAAAAATAAACAAAGAATTAGAAGAATTTATAAGAGAAAAAACAAAAGACAAACAAATTCTTTTCTTTGCAAACACAAGAAAAAATGCAGAACAAACAGCAAGAAAATTTTCAGAAATAATAGAAATGGAAAACAAAGAACTAAGAAAAAAAATAGAAAATGTTTTAGAACACCCAACAGAACAATGTTTAAATTTAGGAAAAATAGTGGAAAAAGGAACAGCATTTCATCATGCAGGATTATTACAAAAACAAAGACAAATAATTGAAGAAGGATTTATTAATGGAAAAATAAAAATAATATCTGCAACTCCAACTTTAGCCGCAGGTGTAAATCTCCCAGCAAACACTGTAATTATTTCAAGTTTATACAGATATACGCAATACGGGATGCAACCAATAAAAGTAAGAGAATACAAACAAATGTCTGGAAGAGCAGGACGCCCAAGATATGATAACGAAGGAATTGCAATTGTTATTGCAAGAAACAGTCAACAAGCAGAAATGATAAAAGAAAATTATGTAAATGGAGAAGATGAAGAAATTGTTTCAAAACTTTCTCAAAGTCCTGTTTTAAGAATGCATTTGTTAGCCCTTTCAGCATCTAACTATATATTTGATATTGATTCAATGTCTGATTTTTTCAAAAAAACTTTTTTTGCAAAACAGTTTGGGAGAATAGATGAAATTCTTTTCAAATTAGAAGATATTAGAAAAGAATTAGAAGAAATGGGATTTATGGAAGGATATAAAGCAACAGATTTAGGAAAAAGAGTTTCTGAATTATATATAGATCCATTGTCTGCATACAAAATAATAAAAAACTTGGAAAAATATAAAGGAACATTTGCACATTTATATGCAATTGCAGATACAACAGAATTAGGAGGAATAAATGTAAAAAAAGAAGCATATGAATTAATTGAAGAAAAAAAAGAACAAATTCCAAATTATATGGATTTAGAATATGAAGATTACAAATTCACAGAAAAAGTAGCTTTAGCAAGTGTTTTAGAAGAATGGATAAATGAAGAAAGAGAACAAGAAATAATGAATACATATGGTATTCTACCAGGACAATTAAAAAGTATTTTGGAAATGTCTGATTGGATAGCATATTCAGCAAAAGAAATTACAAAAATAAATGAAATAGAAAAAACAAGACAAAGATTGAAAAATGGAGTAAAGGAAGAGCTTTTGCAACTAGTAAAAGTAAGAGGAATAGGAAGAGTAAGAGCAAGAAATCTATATAGGGCGGGAATAAAAAAAATAGGAGATTTAAGAAAAACAGATATAATGGATTTAGGAAGGATTTTAGGGCAAACAATAGCAGTAAAAATAAAACAACAAGTGGAAAAAAACAAGAAAGAAACTCTTTTTAAGGAAATAATTAGTTAATTATGTATGATTGAACAATTAAAAAAGCTCTATTATTTTCTGGAAAACACATATTATGAATTTGTTGAAAGTTTAGACACAGTTGTTCCTGTTTCAAACTTTGTAGATAGGATAGACAAAACAGCTCCAAGTTTCCCAATAAGCACATTAATTGTTTTTGCTCTATTAAGTGCAATAGTATTCTTACCATCAGGATTAGCAGGAAACTATTATTATTTACAAATTTTAAATAAATCAAATGGACAAGCAATAGAAGGATTAACTGTTTTCTTGGATGGACAAGCATATACAACAGATAGTATGGGAAAAATACAAATAACAGAAGCTGGAGAAAAACGACTAACTATACAGGATTCTAAATATGAAGAAAAAGACACATATATAGAAATAACAAATGAAATATTTTCTATTTATTTGGGGGAAAAAGCAAAAGCAACAAAATACAAAGTTTATTTTTATGATTTAGACAGCAAAAAAGAAAATACAGAAGAAAAATACATGGTTATAAAATGTGAAACAGGAAATGGAGAAAACAAAAGATTTTCAGACAGTGAAATTGAAATTTCTCTGGAAAATTGCCAGAAAGCAGTTGCAAAAATAACAGTAGAAGGATATAAAGAAACAACAAAAGCACTAACAGAAGAAACAAAAATTTATTTGGAAAAAGAAATAAAAAATGCAATTTTTCAAATTAAAGTATTAGAAGAAGATAATCCTATTGAAAAAGTAGAATTACAAGCAAAAAACAAACAAACAGAAGAAGTTTATTATGGGACAACAGAAAGTGATGGAATTGGAGAAATAATTGTTTCAGCAGGAGAATATGAAATAACAGCCGTAACTCAAGATGGGGGAACAGGATATTCAGAAGCCAATATTGCAGAAGGAGAAATTCTTCCAATACAAATAAACCTTAAAGCAGGAGTAATGGGAGATAAAAAAATATCTTTGGAAATCTTGAAAAATGGAAAGAAAGAAAAAGCAGTAATAAAAATATTTGAAAAAGGAAAAACTTCTGTTCTTTACGAAACAGAAGCAGAAGAATACAGTCAAATAATCACAGATGGAGAATACAGAGTTTTTATTTATCATAATGGATACACAAGTGTATTTGATTTACAATTATTTGAAAAAACGAGTTCTGAAAAACAAACAATAACTCTAAATGAGGGAGAACTAAAAACACTAACAATTAATGTAACAGATGAAGAAGGAAATCCGATTAATGCAGATATAAAAGTTTTTTTCAAAGGTTTTCTGGAATCACCAGCAGGAACAGGTAGTCCAGTAAATCTAAGAACTGGAGAATATACAATCATAGCAAAGACAAATGATTTGGAAAAAGAGGAAGAAATTAATCTGACTGATAATCAAGAAATAACAATAAATTTAGTTGCAGGAAAAGGAGGAGTATTAGTTGAAGTTTATGATTATGATACAAAAGCAAAATTACACGAAGTATATGATGGAATAAAAGCAAAAGTAATTTTTTGGGATGCAGAAACAAACAAAATTTACAAAGAATGCGAAACAAAAGAGTCAATATGTCAAATAAATGAAATTCCAGCAGACAAAGTTTTAGCAATTGAGGCAAGAGCAGAAGGCTTGCAATCTGAATTTTATAAAAGCACAATAGATATACAAAACAATAAAACAGAAAAAATAAAGATTTACTTGGGAGAAAAAACAGAAGAAATCTCCTTTTATGGAATAAAATCAACAGCAAATAAAACAAATACCCAAATAACTCCAAATGAAGCAAAAAATTATTACTTAGAATTTAGACTTCCAGACAAAGGAAAATATTTCATAGAAACTGAAGGAACAGATAAAATATCATTTAATTCTGTTGAAGGATTAGTTTTAGGAAAAAGATATTCTTGCAATCAACCAATTGAAACATGCATAAAGCAAGGAGTTTATCAATCTCCATTAATGGAATTAAATTATGATTATGAGGGAGGAACAAATATATTAATTAAAATAAAAACTGAGAATCTAAATGAAGGAACAGCAATACCACTTTATTATTATAAAGAAGGAGAAGCAAAAAAGAAAAGAACTTTAATTGTTGGAGAGAAAATATGCTCTGAGAATTTTTCCATATATCTAACCACACCTGAACAAGCAAAAGAAGGAGAAAAATTTGATATAGAATATTCTGTTTCTTCCTGTAATCAAGACACACAAGGAAAAGTTCAGATATTAATTGAAAAAACAGAAGAAATTCTAAACAAGGAAGTTTATTCAGGGCTAATGATGATAGATAGTCCAATAGAAGGAAAAGAAAGTTTGGAAGTAATATCACAAGGAACAGCTAAGATAAAAATTATTGTAAAGGATATGCAAAATAATCTATTGATGAAAAAAGAATGGACAATAAATATTGTTGCTGGGGATGAAATTATTCTTGATTGTCCAGGAAAAATATACAAGCAACCAATCATGTCTTTAACATGCACAACAAAAAGCAAGACAGGAAATTTAGGAGAAGTAAAAGTTTATCTGGAAAATATTATTCAAGAAACAAGCAATCTAACAACCAAATATTCAAATTCAGATGGTTCTTTTTCCTTAGAATTTGAATTGGGAGAAATTGAACAACCAGCAGAAGAAATAATATTAAAAGCAATTAAATCAGGATACAGACAAACTGAAAAAAGAATTCCTTTAGAAGATTTCTCGGAGCAAATAAACACAGGAAAATGTTTAGAGATTGGAAGTTTAGATTTCACTAGCCAAACTCCTTTGCAATTCATAATTGAAAACAAATGCAACGATAGTTTGAATGTGAAACTAAGTTCTGAACTTTTTACAAAAATACAAGAATATACTTTGGCAAAAAATGGAAAGCAAACAATTGTATTTACAAAACCAGAAATTCTCGGAGCATATCAATTAACTATTGAGGAAAATCATTCAGGGATAAAAAACATTTATTCAAAAACAATAATATACAAAGGAGAATTTGATTGGTTAAAAATAAAAACTAATTTGCAAAATTCCGAAGAATTTGATTTTAGTTTAGCAGAAAAAGAAAACTTAATTATTGAGAACACAAAACCAATTGCTGTAAATAACAGATATCCAAAATTAGAAATTTCAAATGAAAATGGAATATACTCTAATAGCAAATATTCAATTGAAAAGAATTTTAGTTTGCAAACTAAGACAATTGAAGGAATAATTGCAGAAAACAAAGAGTTGCAAATAAAACCACATAATCAAACAGCAGAAAAAGATTGTTTTGAAATAAATTCTAATCAAGCAGAATATATCTCAGAAATTGGAATGGAATTTAAAAGTCCAGCAAATATAATTGTCTATAAAGAAGATAATTGGGAACAATTTAACAACTATGAAGATAAAACAAGCCTAAGAGTGTTATTGAAATCAAATGGAGTATGTGGATTTGAAATATGGGAAAATGAAAACAAAAGAATGGATATGACAAGAATCTGGACACCCGCAGAAATATCCACTAATTTTACAACTTATTTAACTGAACAAGGAAATTATGGAACAAATGACGAAACAGAAGGAAATAGAAAAAGACAGTTATTTACAAAAGAAAAACCTTCAACATACACTCAACCAGAGGCAATGATTGAATGTATAAATAAAATAGAAAATAAATTTGGAGAAGAAATTACAAAATCAGCAGGAATAATTATTCCACAAATGGATTCAGAATTATTTGGAAACTTCTGCACACAATCAACAATTGAATGTGAAGGACACACTTGTTATTTTTGTTCTTTACCTTATGTTAATTCTGGATTAGAAAAACAAAGAACATTGAGAATAGCAATAAACACAAATACAAAAAAATGTGGGTTTGCAATTATAGAGGATGGAAAATACAGAAAAAATCTAACTGAAATCTGGAATATCTCAGAAATAAATCAAAATAATTGGACTATTTCTTCAACAAAAGACTATCTATATATAGGAACAGTAGATACATCCGAAAGTCTTGAACCATGTATTGAAAAAATAAAAGAAATAGTTGGGGAAAAATTAAATAATGAATTAAATATTGATTTTGAAGAACAACATTCTTGTTCAGCAAAACTTACAAATGCATCAGAATGTAGAAATTATAGTTGTTATGATTGTGCATTTAATGAGGAAAAAGAAACAAGCAAAATAATTGTTCCAATAAATGAAGTAACTGAAGAAATATGTTTGAAAGCACAACCAATAACAATCTCTGGAAAAAATATAGATACAAATCCAGCAAAATTAACCAAGATGTATGTTGCAGGAGAAGGAGCAATTCCAGATTACTCAAATGGAGAAATATTAACATTAAAACTTAAGGAAAATAAAAATAATTATTTGTTAATTGATTTAAAAGATTACAAGAAAAAAGAAAATTTTGAAAAAACAGAAGGAAGAATAAAAATCCTTTGTGATACTGAAACACAATTTCCATCTACATATCCTTTAGATATAATAATTGAAAAAGAAGAAATTCAAAAAACAATAAACTTAGATACCTATCAACAATCAAATGCAAACTGCAACAAAGCAGAGGGGTTTGAGGTTCTAACAGAAAATATTGAAGCAGAATTAAATGGAAGAACAATTACAATAACAAGAAAAGGAATTCAAGAATATGAAATTGCAAATGCAAAATTCAGAATATTTTTAGAAACTGAAGAACCACAATTAAAAAGAGAAGAAATAAAGGCAAGTTATGAATATAATTGGGACAAAATCTCAACAGACTTCTGTAATCCTGAAAAAGAAAATTATGTTTTTTGCGATAATACTCAATTTTTAATTAAATTAATAAAAACTCTCTCAGAACAAACAAATTTCAATTTGTTAAAAGAAAACGGATATAGTTTCAAAATCGCTTTAATGAGTGATACTTTGAGTTCTGATATGAGAAATGACTTTGCAGAATACTATTCACAACAATTAATTGTTGCAGGAAATAATTGGAATAAATATCTAACAAGAAATAATTTGGCAATAAAAGTCAATAGCCAAAGCACACAAGATATAGAATCTGGAATTTACCAAGCAATAATAACAATAGATTACTTAAATGGAGAATCTTTATTCTGGAATTCAGAACCAAATGCAAATATAACAATCAATCTTAAAAAAATAGCAGAAAAAAATGGAGAAATTTACAATCTTCCATATAACGGAGCAGTGGGAATAGAAGGTTCTCAAGCACAAAGAAACAACTATGGTGTTGTATTTACAAATTATTTGTTTGATTTAGATGCAGATATTAATCCACAAGGGTTTGCAAAAAAAACAATCAGAGTTTCAAATTTGGGAACTAATGAAGAAACAGTAATGAAAATAATTGCTGAGGAAAATAATTCAGAAATGCAAAAAGGAAAAATAACACTCGTTCCAATCTTGTGTGCAAGCAACAAGGAACTTCCTTTGCCTTTATTAGCAAGTTCAAATGGAAAATGTTCAGAACAAGCAGAAACAAAAGAAATTTGTTATTATGAAAGTATTTCATTACAAACAAACAATGAACAAGGAATAGAAATTGAAATTCCAGCAAAAGCAAAATATGAAATAAAAATGGACACAACACAAAAATATTATTATGGAACTGATTTAACAGGAAAACTACAAGCAGAAATAACCGGAGTTCCTGAAAAACAAGGAGATGGATTAACTTACAAATGCATAAATGCAGTGCCTTTGGCTTTAAGTTTGGAAAAAACTTCAGGAAATGATTATAAAGTAGGAAGTGGATGTTATGATGCACATAATTACAAAGGAGAAACAACAGACAAGGAAACTATGAAATTCTATGTAAATGATGTTTCTGGGTATTTCAATGATAATGAGGGAAGCTTATTTGCACAAATAAAAATATGTACTCAAGAAATTGTTGGACAAGATGCAGGAATTAAAGAACAAAAATTAGAAATTGAAAATTTAACAACTGAAAACTTAGAGAACTATAAATATATCTATTATATGACTACTGGAAAAAATGAAATTGCAAAATGTGATGGAAAATTAGAATATTTGGAATACTCAGGAGACAACTTAGCAATAAGCGATAGCAAAGCAATTGAAACAAAATATTTGTTTGGATATGAGATAAAACAAATCCAAAACTTTATTGATTATGTGAATAATGGATTAATACTGAAAAAAGAACAAGAATATTATTGGAATACTGAAAAAATAATATTGGATTTGTATAAACAAAGAATTCCAGAAGGGTATGTTGTATGTCTAAAATAAAAGTATTGGATGAAAAAATAAGTCTGGCAGATGCAAGGAAAGATGTTGAAAAAATATTGGAAAAAAAAGGTTGGAAATCCCCTTCTTTTTTAGATAGAAAATTAATTTACGAACCATATTATTATTTCAATTACACAGCAACAATGGAAAAAGACAATGTAGTGGAAAAAGTAGAAATCTGGCATGCAATAATGGATGCAAGAAAATTATTAATTGATAACTCTTTTCTAAACAAATTTGATTTAAAAGCACTAAAAGAAAATGAAGGAAAGGATTTTGAACAACCAAAAGCAGATAAAACAGTTTTGAAAAGAATTGCTGCTGTGAAAATCGCTGAGAAATTCCTAACTAAAAAAGACAATGTAGATATTTTTGAAGATGTAATTTTTTACTGTCCTTTTTGGAAAATAGAACTTAGATTGAAAATAAACGATAAGGAATCTTACAATTTTTTAGTAAATGCATTTACAGGAGAAATTAAGTTCCCAGAAATAGAAGAAAGAAAAGAATCAATTGGAGAAATAATACAAGAAACTATGGAAGAATTAAAAGAGCCTAAGAAATGGATTGAATATTCAAAAGGAATTGCAAGCAAAACTACCAAAGGAATTTCAGAAAAAAATCCCAAAACAAAAATAAACACAAAATATGATATAATCTATCTAGCTATAATAGTAATTTTATTAATAATTCTTTATATTGTATTAACAATCTAATTTATTTAAAAAATATAAAATCTAAAAAGAAAGCAACAAATGTTTTTAAAATAAATGTTTCTAATCTAAACGGGTGAGCT
>CAZJHM010000023.1:0-10341 GCA_964545925.1 uncultured archaeon | reverse complement strand
ATAGAAGTTGAATCTTTAATAAAACAAGGCAAACTTTATCTTTTCCTTTTAACAACTTATCTTTCAAACATGCAAAAAAGAATGGGCTTAGCCATGGGAATTAAACCAGGCTCAGAATTTTTAGCAGCAATTCAAATAGCCCAAGAAAAAAAAATCCCAGTTCTTTTAGCAGACCAATCTTCAGACTTAACTTTAAAGAAAGCTTTTGCCAGTATTTCTCTAATAGAAAAAATCAAATTAATTTCTTCATTTGTTTATTCTTTCTTTGCTCCAAAAGAACAACTTACACAAGAAACAATTGAATCAATGAAAAATCAGGATTTCATAAACAAGGTTCTCTCAGACTTAGCAATCCAATATCCCAATCTGAAAAAATCTTTGGTAGATGAAAGAGATATCTTTATAGCAAACAGAATTCTCTCAGCTCCTTCTCGCAAGACAGTTGCAGTAATTGGAGCAGGACATCTTTCAGGCATAGAAGAAAATCTGAAAAACCCAAAACCTCTTTCTCCTTTCATCCAGAAAAAATCCTTTCTCTCAAAAATCCTAAAATTTCTAATTCCATTTCTTTTCTTTTTTGCCATTGGAGCAACTTTTTCTCTCAAAGGGTTTGATGCAACAATCTCTTTTCTTTTAGCATGGTTTTTCTTAAATGGAATTTTCTCAGCTTTAGGAGCAATCTTAGCTCGCTCTCATCCTTTTTCAGTTATAGCAGCCTTTCTTGCTTCTCCTTTTACTTCAATTAGTCCTTTTATAGCAGCAGGCTGGGTATCAGCTTTAGTTGAACTCAAATACAACAAACCAATAGTAAATGATTTTGAAAATCTTCGCAATCTTTCCTCTTTCAGTTCTTTTTTCCAGAACAGAGTAACAAAAGCAATGTTAGTTGCAGCTTTTGTAAATATAGGCTCAACAATTGGAACAATACTTTCTTTTGCTTATCTTGCTTCTTTGCTCGCTTAATTTATTTTCCAATAATTTTTCCTAGGCGATTAATAAGTGGACTAGTTATCTTGTTAATCCTTGGAGCAAGCCTACCTTCAGGAATAATATTTTTTTTCTCAAATGCTTTCCGAAAATCCTCAATACTTTCTCCAAAAACCTTCACATACCCTCTTCCCAACTCATTAGGCAAATGAGAATCACTACCAGCAGTTTTTGCCAACCCATGTTTCTCAGCAAGTTCTCGTGCAAGTCTGTTTGGAAGATTAGTCAAACAATGAGAATTAAAAACTTCAATTCCATCTGTTTTCTTAGCAACTTCCTCAATCCCTTTAAATCCAGAAACATATGGTTTCCTAGTTCCATCATAAGGATGTGCAATACTAACTAAAGCATCTTGTTCTCTGGCTTTATCCAAAACTCTATCTACTTGTCCAGGCTTTATACCTTCATTAATAAAATAAAGCAATAATTCCCCAATATATTCTTTACCTGAAAAAACTCTAACTTCTTGTCCAGGAACAACAAAGATTTTAGAATTTTTCATCAATTCTTTAAACTCCCCATAAGCTCGAAAAACATCATGGTCAGTTATACAGAAATTTATTCCTTTCTTTTCAGCAATCCTAAACAAATCCTGTGGCTTGGAATTAGAATCATGGCTGTATTTGGAATGCACATGCATATCTATTTTCATCATACTAAAAATACTTCTTCAAAACTTAAAAACCTTCTTCTTCCAAAACTCTTAATAATATCCTAGTTCTATTTCTTATACCAAAAGGAGGTTATACAAAATGCCAGGAAGAAGAAATCCATCATCAAAAAAATCAACTCAACCAGCAAAATCAATTGCTAAAGCAAGAATGGGAAATACAATTATGACTGAAAGACAAGCTGCAAATCTTCTAAGCAGAACAGGCGGATTAACAAAAGAGCAAAGAGAATATCTCAAACAATTAGCAGCCAAAAGAAAATAATTTTTTCATTTTATTTTTACATTTAGAAAAAAAGAATCAAGAACAAACTTTTAAATATACTGAAAAATATCATAAAGTATGGATTTTACTTTCCTAATTGAACTAGGACTAATAATAATAGCAGCAGGAATAATGGGTTATTTGGCAAAAGTCCTGAAACAACCAATGCTTTTAGCTTATCTTTTAGCAGGATTAATTATAGGTCCATTTGGAATTTCTCAACTAGGAATTTCAATAGGAGACATCCCATTAGGTATTCAAAACACAGATTCAATCCGTTTGTTCTCAGAACTAGGAATCGCTTTTTTAATGTTTTCAGTTGGAATAGAATCTGATTTTTCCAAACTAAAATCTTTTGGAAAATTCGCAGTTTTTGGAACAATTTTCCAAGTTGCATTAACTTTTGCTTTAACTTTTCTTTTCTCAAATTTATTAGGAATCTTTGATTTCACAACTGCTATCTATTTCTCAGTAATGCTTTCTTTTTCCTCAACTGTTGTTGCAGTTAAAATTCTCTCCGATAGTTTCCAACTTTCAACTCTTCACGGAAGAATAATGTTAGCTTTTCTTTTAATGCAAGATTTACTAATAATAATTGTTGTCCCTCTTTTTTCATCTTTGGATTCTTTTTCTTTAACTCTTTTAGGAGGAGTAATTCTAAACGCAATTATCCTTCTTTTAATCGCCATAGCCCTCAATCGCTTTGTCTTTTTACCTCTTTTCACTTATTCTCTCTCCGAGCCTGAACTTTCTTATCTTCTCTCAGTTTCTGTTTCTTTTCTTTTCATAGGACTCTCAATCTTCCTAGACTTGCCCTTAGCAATAGGAGCATTTATTGGAGGAGTCGCACTTTCTACTCTACCTTACAACATAGAAATTTATAGCAAAATAAAAGGAATCAGAGATTTCTTTGTAACTTTGTTTTTCGTTTCTTTAGGTATGCAACTAAATCTCTTCACAGTCCAATTCACTCCTTTAGTAATTATTTTCACAATCCTAGCAATCTTTTTAATCAAACCACTAGTTTATTATTTAATCACTCTTCTTTTTGGCTATGGACATGAAATATCAACAACAGTTGCTCTTTCTTTAACTCAGGTTTCTGAATTTTCATTTATTCTTTTAAACATTGCTTTCTACAATAATTTAGTAAGTGATGATTTCTTCTCTTTGATGGTTGCAGCAATTGCTCTTTCAATGCTCACAACACCTTATTTCTTTAAGTATGCTCCTTTAATTGCTTCTAAAACTTCCCAATATCTAGATAGAACACCAAGGAAACAAAAGAATTTTTTCAATAGAAAATTAGAGAAACTTTCAAACATAGATAATCTGTTCAATCAGCACACAATTCTTTTTGGAGCAGGAATTATGGGCTCTTGTTTAATTGAAGCAATTGAAAAAGAAGATTTAGTTATAGTAGATAATGATACAAATGTAATTCATGATTTTTTACATCAAGGTTATTTTGCAGTCTATGGACAAGCAGACTCTGAAGAAATTTGGCACAAAATAAACCTTACCAAAGCCCAAATAATAATTTTAGCAATCCCAAACATACAAGCACAAAAAGCAATTATAGAATATTTAAGAGCTCATAATTCTAAGGCTCTAATAATCTCAAGAGCACAATATTTTTTAGACACTCTTTCTCTTTATAAAAAAGGAGCAGACTTTGTAGTAATGCCCTATATCTTAGGAGCAAATCTAGTAGCAAGAACTTTAACTCAATATTACAAGAATCCAAACAAAAAACTTTTCAATCTAAGAACAGAGTATATGGCTTATCTAGAACAAAAAGCAAAAGAAGAAAGACAAGCTTTTGGAGAACATAGGGAAAATCAAAATATCTTTGACTAATTTTTTCTTTGAAAAGAAATTAAGTAAAAGAAACTTACCAAAAGCAAAACAAATACTTTTAAAACACTTACAAACAAAAAACATTCTATGAAAAACTCAGCTTTAACAGCAGGAATTCTTTTTCTTTTAATTTCTGCATCTTTTTTAATTTTCCCTTTTTGGCATTCTTTTCCTCTTATAAACATAGAAAATGTTGGACTTTATCTTGAATCCTACCCAGCAGAATTCACAGAAGATGTCTGTTTCACTGTTGGCTTCTATGTCCCAAAACAATCCCAAAACACAAACCCACAATATAAAATTTACATAAACAATGAACTAAAAGAATACGGAAATTTTCTCCTAGTGCCTGGTTCTAAATCCTATTGCTTGAAAGATGTTCCAAATCAAGCAGTAATTAAATATGAGTTAGATTCAATTGAAGTTTTCTTTCATACAGAAAAAGTTCAAGAAATCCCAGAAACTAAAATAAAAATCCTAGATATTAATTCAGAAGGAATTCTTCTACAAACTGAAAACACAGAAAAATATATTCCTTTAAAAATTCTTTTTAATGGAGAAATAAAATATTTAATAACTCCAAGCGAAGGAGTTTCATTTGAAACTCTAAATATAAAAGAAGAAACAAAAGTCTCAATCCTTTATAAAGAACAAATTTTAAAAGAAAGAACAATCCAACCTAAAACAAAACCTTTTCCTCCAATCTATGGAATTCTTCTCTTTTGTTTAGTTTTCTTATCTTATTTGCTTTTCTTAAAAGGAGATTTATATGAGAGAATAGCAAAATCCTTAACAGCAATATTTGCATACATAATCTTAACTGTCTTTATTCTCAATCTTCTCAATCTTCTTTCTCTTTTTTCTTTTCTTTTAGTCTTTTCACTTCAACTTCTCCTTCTTCTTAAAAAAAGAAATTCTCTTGTTTTCCCAAAATTCACATTAACTGAAACTTTTGTTATTGTCTTTTTTATATCAATTGCTCTTTTTTTCCATCTTTTTACTTACACTCATTTAACTTATTGGAATGGATTCTATGAGAGACAATCAGATGTTTTAGCAGAAAATTTCTCACTTCAAACTTTTGATTCTTTATCTTATTTAGGTAGAGCTATGACATATATTCCAGGATATTTTTTCCTAAATGCTTCTTTCCAATGGCTATTTACAGATAGTTTCCCAATCCTTCTTTTATTTGCAGATTTATTTTTCCTGTTTGCTTTTGCTTCCTTAGGCTCAAAACTTAAATTAGAAAATAAATCTCTTCCTTTTGTTCTTCTGGTTGCAACTTCTCTTTTCATTCTCACTGGTTTAACTCTTTCTCCTCGTCATGCAATTTCTCTTTCTCTTTTTGCAGTTGCACTTTCTTTTCTAATAGATAAGAAACCAATTCAATCAGGAATTACTTTGGCAATTTCTGCTTTTATCCAAATCCCAATACTTGTTTTTTTCCCAGTTTTCTATCTTTTAATGTTTGCTGAGAAAAAAGATATTAAAAATCTTCTAAAAACAATTCTAATAGCAATAATTCTTTTTGCTTTGTTTTTCCTGCCCAATCTAATTTCTTTTGGAATGCCTTATGAAGTTAAATCAGAAGATTGGGGTTATTTAATCAAACATTCCCCAGAATATCTAATAGGAGATATCCCTGCTCTAATTGCCTTTTTCTTTATCTTTTTTGCTTATGAATATACAAAAACAAAAAAGAAACTTTCTTTTTTTTCAGGAAGATTAGCAATAGCAACAGCAATTGGTTTTCTAATTCAACTTTTCATTTCTTATCGCTGGAATATAATGACTGCAATATCTCTTTCGGCTTTTATAGCATATGAGTTCCCAAAAAGAATTTTTGATGATAAACAATCTCGCATTTTAATTCTAATTATTTTAGGAATGATTTTCGCCCCTCTTTTAACAACAATGTCATATTATTCAATGGCAGGAATATCAATGCAACCAATTTCAACATTAGGTATGATTTCTTCCTCAAATGATAATGTACTCTCAGACCCTCTTTTTTCTCATTCAATTGCTTACATAAGTCAAAGAAAAACATTATCCGATTTATATGTTGAATATGCAGATGAGGAAAAACTCTCTGATACATATTCTTTTCTGAAAACTTCAAATAAAGAAATTCTAGAGAAATACAATATCTCCTATATCTTAAATCAAAGAGATATAATTCATTCACAAGCAATTGGTGCAAAACCATTAGATAATCCTTTGGATTTTCCTTTTTTAGATAAAGTTTATAATAATGGTTTTATTTTTATACATAAAAATAGATTTCTTGAATGACAAACAACCCCTATCTCTTTAAATACATTTCTCTGGTTAATACAAATGTGCGAACAAACCGTTTGCGCATAAACTATAATAAGGTAGAATAAGTATGAGTTATGACGATAGAAATAATAGAGATAATAGAAGAGGAAATTTCAGAAGTGGCGGAGGCAGCTCCTTTAGAGGCGGCGGCGGAAGCTCTTTCAGAGGCGGAGGAGGAGGTCGTAGACCTTTCAACAGAGGCCCTGTTCAAATGCACAAAGCAGTTTGCTCAGAGTGCGGAAAAGAAACAGAAGTTCCTTTTAAACCAATAGAAGGCAGACCTGTATTTTGTAAGGAATGCTATATGGCACAAAAAGACAAAGGAAGTTTCGGAAAGAAAAAAGAAGAGACATTTGAAGAGGATAATGAAAAAATCACAGAAGAAAAAGAAGTTGAAGACGACTTAGATTCTGATGATGATTCAGAAGACTCAGACGAAGACTCAGACGATTGAATATATTTATGAAATATTTTCAATAACAAATCTTTTTTCTTTTACTTTTTTATTTTTTTTAAATTCTAATTTTAAATTTCTTTCTTTAAAATTCTCTTTCTTTTAAAAATTAATTTTTACTCTTTTTTATAAATTTTTAATAAGTTCTTCTTTTGTTATTCCAATTTTTTTTATAATTTGATTTAAAGTACCTTTTTTCAGTTCTTTATGATTTGGAATTACAAGAATTTCTCCTTGTTTATTTTTCAAAACAATATGACTTCCTTTTTGTCTAATTAAAACAAATCCAAATTTTCACTTAATTTAACAACTTTCCCAGCAGAAATGCTTGGAAGTTTATTCATCAGATACCAACTTTCATTTTCTCAACAGAAACAGATTTTACAATTTTTCTTATATCTGATTTCTCCATTTCATCAACATAAATTTCAATTGCTTCTTTTATATTTCTAAAAGCATCTTTTTTATTTTCTCCTTCTGAAATACACCCTGGTAAGGCAGGAACATATACAGTATATCCTCCTTCTTTTTGTTTTTCAAAAACAATATCAAATTCCATAACTATTACTCTTACTTTTTAATTAAAAATATATCGAATTCAAAAAAATCCTGCAAACATTAACATTCCAATTGCAGTCAAAAACACAATTGCCCACATTCCAACACTATATGAAAAGACTTTACTTCCATCTAAAGGATAAACAGGCAACATATTAAATGCAGCTAAAAAAACATTTATCTGAAATCCATATACTCCTAAAATCTGCAAAATAGATATTCCACTTTTACTGAGCAAAAGAAAACCCAAAGCAACAATTAAATTAGTCAAAGGACCAGCAATAGAAATTATTGCTTGTTTCTTGGAATCAATTCTATCCCCATAAAAATAAACAGCTCCAGGAGCAGCAAATATAAATCCAAAGAAACTAGAAAGCATTGCAATCCACAAACCTGTATTCCAAGCCCTATATTCAGCATGTGCTCCATAGCGATTAGCAGCAAACCTATGGGCTAATTCATGAAAAACAAACCCAGTTCCAACAACAACTAAAGAAAGAGGAAAAACAGCAACAAATGCCAAGACATTTAATTCCGAGAGAACAATACTGAAAGCAGCACTAATTGTAAGCCAAGATGCAACCAAATCCAATATTTCTCTTTTAGTAAATTTATTTCTCATTACAAACCAAGAACAAAAATCCTTTTTAATCTTTTCCCACAGGAAATTTTTTAGAAATCTACTTGTCTATAAAAAATTTATTTTAAAAAAAATTAAATCTTTTTTTATTGTCCAGAAATCTCTTCTTCGGAAAAAGAAAAGATTTTCTCCAAAGGTTCTTTGAAAATCTTAGAAATTCTAAAAGCTAAACGAAGAGATGGATTGTATTTTCCTTTCTCAAGAAAAACAATTGTCTCTCTTCTTACTCCGCATTTCTCTGCAAGCACTTCTTGAGTCATATCAAAACGAGCTCTTAGTTCTTTTATTTTTGTTTGCATTTTAAAAATCCCCTTTTTTCTCAAATCCCCATTTGAAAATTAAGAAACCTAATATCAAACTAAACAACACAATTACTATAACATCTCTCACACTGAATAAATAAAGTTTTAGATAATCAATCCAGAAAATAAAATTAACAATCATCAATGTCAAGAACCAACTATAAGATGCAGCTCTACCTCCAATCATAATTGTTCTTTCATCTCTCTGAATTTTCTTTTCTTTTGAGAAAATTAATTTAATTCCTCTTATTAAAAAAACTACACCAGCAGCAATTAATCCAGTCATGATTACATTGTCTTGATTATATTGCAAAGCACTGAAAATAAACAATATACCAAAAAAAACAAAGAAAATCCCTTTTCTTTTTCCTAGTTCTTTTCTAACATTCATATTATATCTACCCCACATTTTGTTAGTTTAATATAACTTAATATTAACTATTTCTAACATAGTTCTTTTAAACCTATCTTTCCTAAATCCCTTCTCTTTCTTACTTTGGATTCCAAAAAAGCAATGTTTATAAAGAAGAATAATCATGATATAAGCATGACGAATCAAGACAATATCATGCAGACAGAAGCAATCCTCAAGACAATTCTCCCCGAATCTAAGGAACTTCTGTCTGATATCCTTCCTGTGTTGGAATCTAATAATCCAGCATTACTTGGTATCTTGGTTTTCAAACTAGCAGAAGAAAGAAGAAAAACAAATCAAATTTTATTAGATATACACAAAAAATATGATAAAATATTATGGGAATTAAAACAGCAAAAATCTGATACTTCTTCAAACCAACCCCTTACAAGCAGTCCCGTATCAGGGATTTTGCCTGAACAAGACCAGCTCATTCTTCACCTTGCTAATTCCCGCGGTTTCATAACTGCAACTGAGGTGAAGAAGGAGCTTGGATATAAAGGAACAAATGCTGCTAGCCAACGCTTAAACAAACTGGTTCGCGAAAACTATTTGAAAAAGAACCAATCTGGGAGAAAGGTTGTTTTCACCCCCTTAATAAAATAATCTTTCTCCCAGAAACTTTTAGGAAAAGTTTCATCAAAAACTTTTGAGCGGCTTTCAGCCCCTCATGATTTTTTTGGGAAAAAAATCAAGTAAAAAACTACCACCATGGGTTTCTGCGAAACCCAATCAAATGATTTTTTTGGGAAAAAAATCAAGTCTGAAACTTTTAGGAAAAGTTTCATCAAAAAACTACCACCATGGGTTTCTACGAAACCCAACATCAGAAACTTTTAGGAAAAGTTTCATCAAAACCTGCCTTCGGCAGAAACTTTTTCTTTGAAAAAGAAAAAGTTTGATCAAAAAGAAATTCAGATTAAAAAATACTATTTGAGTTTCTGTGAACCTCATTAGGAAATTTTACCAAGCAAAAAAAGAATTATTGCTTTTTGAGCATGCAAACGATTTTCAGCTTGGTCAAAAACAATTGATTGCTTTCCATCAATCACTTCTGCTGTCTGTTCATAACCTCTCATTGCAGGAAGACAATTCATAAAAACACAATCTTTTTTAGCCAAAGACATTTTCTCAGAATCAACTCTGTATTTTTCAAATATTTCCAATCTTTCTTTTTCTTTTTCTTTAGGAACATGATAACTCATCCACGAATCAGTATATATTACATCTGCATCAGAACTGGAGTTTTCAGAATTATGCAAAACTTCAATTTTCGCATTACTCTTTTCAGCAATTCTTAAAGCTTCTTCTAAAATTTCATTTTTAGGTTTAAATTCAGAAGGACAAACAACTTTCATATTCATACCAACAAGAGCACAACCATGCATAAGTGAATAAGTAACATTGTTTTCTCCATCTCCATAATAAACTAAATTCAATCCTTTTAATTTTCCTTTTTTTTCCTGAATAGTCATTAAATCAGCAATTATCTGACAAGGATGATTTAAATCACTCAAAGCATCAATAACAGGAACACTTGCATTTTCCGCCAATTTCTTTATATCTGAAAACTTAAACATTCTTGCCATTATTATATCTACAAATCTAGAACTTGTTTTAGCAGTGTCTTCAATTGTTTCTTTTTTTCCCAAAGGAGAATTTGAAACATCATAATAGATAGCATGCCCACCTAATTGTTCCATTCCAACTTCAAAAGAAACTCTTGTTCTTAAACTTGGTTTTTCAAAAATCATCAAAAGAGTTTTTCCTTTTAAAATCTCAGAATATTTCTCAGGATTCTTTTTTATCTCAATCCCATAATCAATTATTTTTTCTATATCTTCTTTTTTCCAATCTGCTAAACT
>CAZJHM010000022.1:0-11529 GCA_964545925.1 uncultured archaeon | reverse complement strand
GAAAGAGCGCCAGTGTTTGATTATGTTGTTTCTGAGGAGAGTGCCTTCTCCTGAATATTCCCAGAAACCTGAAGGCCCATTATAAATTTCAGCTGAGGGGAAAAAGAAAGCTTTTCTTAAAGCTAAATTCATTGTATCTTGAAATTTCATATAAGAAATTGACTGAAAAAGAATATATTTGTTTTGTTAGGTAATTGTGTATGGAAAGACAAGAATATTTAGATAGAGCTAAGGAAAAAATCAAGAAATATTTTGCAAGTGAAGAATTTCATATTGTTCAGGAAATAAAAACAATTGACTTGTTTGATGATAAAATGAATGAACTAATTGAACAAATGAAAGAATGGCAAATAAGCAATTGGCCAGAAATTCAGGAAAAAAAAGATTATTTGGAAATTGTTGCTGAAAAAGGACTGAGAGATAAAAAAGAAGAAAGTAAAGGTGCTGAATTAGACAAAGAGATTGGAGAAATATTTAAAGAATATGCAAAAATACTTATTGGAATCAGAAAAGAAAGAGATATAATAAAAGATGATTTGGAAAAAAGAATGAAAAAATATGCTCCTGAATTTTATAAGACAGCTGGGGGATTAATTGGAGCAAGAATGCTTACGCATTTTTCATTGGAAAGATTGGCGAGAATGCCAGCTTCAACTATACAAATGATTGGGGCTGAAAAAGCTTTATTTAGACATATAAAAACTGGGGCTTTGCCTCCTAAACATGGATATATTTATGGACATCCAGATGTTGAGAATGGGAAAGATGCAAGACAATTAGCAAATAAAATAATGATTGCTGTTAGGAAAGATTATTTTGGGGGGAGAAAATGAAAGAATGGAGTGATGGAATAATTATTGATAAAGGAAAAATCTTTACATTGAATTTGACTCCTGGAAAAAAAGTTTATGGTGAAAGACTAGTTAAAGATGGGGGAAAAGAATACAGACAATGGAACCCTTATAAAAGTAAAGCAGGAGCAGCAATAAAATGTGGGATGACTAAATTTCCTGTTGGAAAGAAATGTAAAATTTTGTATTTGGGAGCAAGTCAGGGAACTACTCCAAGTCATTTTTCAGATATTGCTAAAAATGGGATTGTTTATTGTGTTGAATTGGGAGAAAGAAATGCAGTAAAACTTTATGATGTTTGTATGGAAAGAGAAAATATGATACCAATAATTGAAAATGCAAACAATCCTGAAAAATATGGGATTGAAGGAAAAGTTGATTTTATTTATCAAGATATAAGTCAAAAAGAGCAAGCAAAAATTGTTCTTAAAAATTCCTATCTTTTGAACAAAGGAGGATACTTAATGATGGCTATTAAAGCAAGAAGTATATCTCAAAGACAAGATAAAAGAGAAATATTTAAGAGAGAAGTTAAAGAACTTGAAAAAGAATTTGAAATCTTGGAGAAGATTGATATTCATAGATATGAAAAAGACCATTTGTTTATTTTAGGGAGGAAGAAAAAATGAATGAACTGCTTAGGCAGGCAGTGCATTTAATTTTTGGATTAGTAGGTGCTTGTGTATACTATTTTTTTGGGAAAGAAATTCTTTTTGTTTTTGCTCTTAGTGGGTTAATTATTGGGGGATTAGTTTATCTTTACCACAGAAAATTTAAGGTTGCTAAGATTGAAAGATTTCTTCAAGAAGTTGAAAGAGGGGAAAGAAAAGGATTTTCTGGATTTCTTTTTTTTGGGATGCTTTTGATTTTCAGTTTGCATCCTTTGCAATCAGGAGTTTTAGTTTTGATTTTAATTGTAAGTATAAGTGATTGTTTATCTGCTTTGATTGGAAAAAGATTTGGAACTAAAAAATATATTGAAGGAAAAACAATTGAAGGAAGTTTGGCATTTGTAGTGAGTTCTGGAATTTTGCTTTTTTTATTTGGTTTTAATCCTTTATTAGGGATATTTTTGGGGATAATTGAAGCTTTGCCTTTTGAAGATAATTTGAGTTTGGCTTTTTTTGGGCCTTTTGTTTTGGGATTGTAATATTTTTAAAGGTAATGGGAGAGTAGATAAGTATGAAAGATAAAATAAAACCAATAGGATATCTTTTGGCTGTATTAATAATTGGAATAATAATTGGTTATTTGATTTTTGGAAATGAAAATTACAATAAAGAAGAAATAGATAAAGAATTTTTAATTAGTTTGGCAAAACAAAGTATTATTGAAGGAGATTGGTGTTTTGCTTCTGGTGGTTATTGGTATGGAGAACCTGAGGTTGTAGAAATAGCAATAAATGAAAGTTTGGAGGATAGTTACAAGCAACTTGGGTTTAAAATAATTGAGAAAAACGAACAGAAATATATACAAGCTATAAATATTGAAGGATATTGTATTGTGCCTACTGAATAATTAGACTTCCATTGAAGAAATGGAAGAAATTATTTTTTCTATTGGTTCTTTTGTTAAAAGAAGAGGTATTTTTTCCTTTTTAGCTATTGCAATTGCTACTTTGTCTACTTTTTCTTCTGAAAGAAGTTTGCTGTTAAGAACAACTATTGATGGAGCAATTTCTGTGCTGAATTTTCCAATTTTAACTGCAATCATTGGACTTCTTCCTGTTTCAACTTGTTTGAAGATTAAAGCTCTTTCTGGAGTTTTTCCATAGAGTTGTAAATACTCGTGGACTGGAGTATCTAGAATCATTTTTATTGAATCAACAATTGTTACACCATATATTTTTGTTTCTTTTAATTTTTCTAGGTTGGCAACACATTTTGCATTTATTTTTTTCATAAAATCTAAACCTGAAATAGAAGTATAGAATTCGTGGAGTTCAAATGCTGCACTTTTTGGTAAATCTGCTTCTAAACGGGCTAAAACTTGTCCTCCTCTTTTCTTGTCTATTTCTGTTAAAGCAGTGACAAATCTTGAGACAACATTTATTCCGGGGTTTTTTCTTCTTCCTCCTTCATAATCTGAAAGAGTGGAGGGTTTTACTTTTAAGTGATTAGCTAAATCTACTTGACTTACACTAAAGATATTTCTCCATTTCTTGAAAGATTCTCCTGAGTTTTTGCTTAAAGTTATTTCTCCAGCTATATAGGCAATTATCGAAGGCATATATAATAATGTTCGTCTAGTGTTTATAATTGTTTTGAAATCTTTGTTAAAAAGAAAATTAGGCTGAAAAAGTTCGGAGTAGAAGAATTGCTATTGCAAACAAAAGAGTAATTACAATAACTATTTCTGGGGTTAATTGAGGTGCTTTTTTTCCAGTGTCTGAAAAAGACATTAAACCCAAAGCTGAACTTGGGCGAGCAAAAGATGTTCCTCTTCTTAATTTAACCATAAGAAAAATTGGTGCAACAGGTTTTTAATTCTTTTCTGTGAGTTAGTAGCGAAGAAGGATTGTATATTTCTTTTTGTTTTTGCCTGAGGAAAGCATACCTACAACTGAGGAAGAATATTTGATTTCTTTTGGTTTGGGGAGTTTTTTTGAATAAGAAATTGCTTTCTTTTTTGTTAGGAAAAAAATATCTTGCCCTCCTTTTGTTTTTTGGATTCTTATTATGTCTGGGCTTTCAGGCAAAGGAATATCTCCACGAAGTTGGATAAAAGCTTCATAATAATCTGATTTAATTTTCATACAGGAATCACAAATACTTTTAGAAATAGGGATTGAAATAGTTGTTGTGAATTCCGAAGTTCCGGAAAAAAGAGAAAGATTGGCTTGGATATTTTCTTCGGATAAAGAAAAGGATAAAAGAGAGGGAGAGAATTTTTTTAATTGCTTTTTGAGATAAGTTGAAAGTGTTTCTTGATTTAGTTCTTGCCAACGATTGTTAAAGAAAAAAAGAGGACATAGATTGCATTTTTTTATTGGTTGAATAACTGGAATTTGAATTTCAGATATAAGACATTTTTGGCAGAGTCCAGATTGATTTGTTTTTTCACCACATTTTGGACAAAAGGAATAAGACATATGAGAAAAGGAGAGAAAGACAATAAAAATCTATTCTTTTATTTTGGTTTTTTGTAGTTGATGATTTTAAAATAAATATAGGAAATAAATCTTAAGAAAAATTTTAAAGAAAGGAAAAATTCAAAGTTTGATGTCAATTGTTTTGTCTTTTTCTGCAATTATTGTTTCTATTCCTGTTTCATCTTTTATTTTTTGTTTAAATTTTTGAACAACTATTTTGTCTCCATGTCCTAAAATTATTTGTTTAGGACTCCATTTTTTTATTGATTTAATAAGTTCAACTTGATCTGCATGAGTTGAAAATTCAAACTTTCTGACTTGTGCTTTTACTTTTCTGTCTTGTCCTTCTAACACCATTTTTCCTGTGTCCATTAATCTTCTTCCAGGGGTTCCTTCTACTTGATAACCTGTTAAGAAAATTGCTGAATTGGAATCATTGTAAATTTCATTAATATAAAGATGAGCTGGTCCGCCTTGGAGCATTCCTGCTGTTGTTACAACTACATTTCCTTTTTGCATTGCTTCTTTTCTTGTTTTTTTGTTTGTAACTAAAATTGCTTTTCTTATTGATTTCTGCAAATCTTTTGGATTTTTTACTAAGTCTTTGTTCTCTAAATAGATGTTTGCTACTTTTTTTCCCATACCATCCAGATAGATTGGAGCATCTAAATTATATTCATACATTGTTTGGAGAACTTCCTGAGAACGTCCAACAGCAAATGCTGGGATAACTGCTAAACCTCCACTGTCTATAACTTTTTTTATGCTTTCTACAAAATCCTTTTCGGTTTTTTTTCTTGGGATTTGTTCTCTGTCACCATAAGTTGATTCTGTAATCAAAATGTCTGGTTTTGAAGACAAATCGCATCCATTGTGAAGCGAGGTTTCATTTAATTTGAAATCACCAGTATAAAGAAGGTTGAATTCTTTGTATTGAACTTCACATAAAGATGAGCCTAAGATATGTCCAGCATCTAAGAATTTCAAGAAAGTGTTGTGTGCAATTTCTATTCTTGATTTATAAGGTGGAGAAAAAGTATATTTTCTTGTTTTTTCTATTTCAGTTTTTGTCCATCTGGGAATTTTATTTTCTAGTCCTTCTATTTTTAGAGTATCATACCAAAGAACACTTGATAAATCTAAAGTTTGATGAGTCATAAAAGAAGGGAATTTATGATTTAAGAAAAGATATGGGATAAAACCTGAATGGTCCAAATGAGCATGAGAGAGAACAACTGAATCTAAATGGGTTTGAACAGGAGATGGATATTCTGTGTGTTCAGCTCCGAGTTTTATTCCATGTTCAAAAAGTATTTTTTCTCCTGTGTCTACCAGAAAAGAGCTTCTTCCGACTTCTTCTGCTCCCCCTAATGGAGTTATTTTCATTGACATTTATTTTTCCTCTACTTTTATTGCTTGTACTGGACAAACAGATTCACAAGCTTTACAACCTATACATTTTGTCGGATTTTCAGGATGTGCTTTTCCATCTTTTAGAATATAAACTTTAACTGGGCAAACATTTACACATGCTCCACAACCTATACATTTGTTTTTATCTATTGTTGGATTAAATGACATTTTAATTCACCTTGCAAGTTATACTGAAAAAAAGGATAGAAATCTATTTATAAGTTTGGTTTTTTTCTAAAAGGTATTTTTCAGCTTCTTCTGGATTCTTTTCTAAAAGCTCAAAAAGAAAAGGGATAGAAAGAGAAGAAGAAAAAGAAGTTTCTTTGAGTTTATTTTCTAAAAGAGAGATTGCTTGTTCTTTTATGGATGTTTTTTCTTGTTGAAGATTTCTTAGATTTGTTAAGGATGATTCAAAAATATTTTCTTCTGTGTCTGTGTCTATTTTTAGATATGCTTCTTCTGTTTTTGGAAATTGGAAATCTGTTGTTTCTCCTTTTTGGAGTTTTCCAGAGATTTTTATTCTGATTATTGGTTTCTTTTTTTTCGGTGTGGAAAGAATTTGAGATAGAAATTGAGAGATTTCAGAATAAATTTCTTGTTTGGATTTTGAATCTGCTTTTATTTTTTTATAGAAAAAAGGACGTTGGTTGGGAATTTCTTTTTCTTCAAGCTTTCCTTCTGGGAGAGAGAGGAAAAAAACTTTCTTTGAAGATTGTTCATGTTCTTTCATTTGAGTTAGAATTGTTGAGCCTGTTATTAGAAGTTTTTGTTCTGGAAGAAAAGAAGGTTTGTGGATATGTCCATCTATGTAAAGATTGAAAAAAAGTGGTAAATCAGGAATATGAAGATTATGTTCATCAAAAGGTAGGAATTCATGGAGAGATTGATGGAAAACAAAAATATTGTATTTGTTTGGAATTGGCTGAGGGGAAAGTTTTTGGATTGCTGGGAGAGCGAATTTTTCAGGGATTCCTGTTAAACCATAAATTGCTAATTCGGGAAAGATTGCATATTGATTATGAAGACGAAAAAGGAAACCTGCTTTTTCTAAGATTGCTAGAGAATTTGTTAAGTTTGCTCTGTATTCATGGGTTCCACTAATAGAGATAATTGGTAGAGATTTTGCTTTAATTTCTTTATCTTTGATTTTGAAAGAAAGAGAAGATGGAACATCTTTTGCTAGGGAAAAAATTTCAAAAGCTTGTAACCAAGTTTCTTGGTTGGGAATACTTTTATCAAATAAATCTCCTGCTAAAAGAATTAAATCTGCTTTTTCTTGTATTGCTAATTGGAAGGCAGATAAAGCATTTTCATAAGCATCATTTGTGTCTTCAAATGAAAAACCTAAATGCAAGTCAGAGAAAATCGCTATCTTCAAGTTTTATCACCAAAAGAAAGCGGGATAAGGGAGTTGAACCCTTTTCCGCCGCTCTGCAGGCGGCTGCATGACCGTTCTGCCAATCCCGCATATAAAAGAAGTTCTTGAAAAGTATTAAAAAGACTTGTGGAAGGCTTTTTGGACTATTCTAAATCTTTGATAGGCTGTTATGTGTGCGAGAATTGTCATTAAAACTAAGATATAGACTGAATAAAGAGGAGAATAAAGATAGACTAAGAACAAAAGAAAAAGAAGAATAACTCTTTCTGGGCGTTCCATTAAACCTCCACCTTTCATTTCTATTGGGATTGCTTTTTTTTCAACTGCTGCTGCTTTTATGTAACCTGAAAGAAGATATGAGCCAGCATATAAGACTAGCCATTGATTTTTTAAAAGAATAAAAGAAGGGGCTGGAAGAAATGCATAACCTGCAATAAAAAAGAACTCTGTGTATTTGTCTGAGACTGTGTCATAAAAAGCTCCGAGATTTGAGACTTGATTCTTTGCTCTTGCAACTGCTCCATCTATTATGTCTAGGAAAAAAGCTATTCCATAGAAGATGATTGCAGGAATTAAGTTGTTTGTAAAAACAAGCCAAACAGAGAACAGAGAACAGAGAGAAGCTAAAAGAGTATATGTGTTTGCAGAAAAAGGGAGTTTTGCAAACAAAGAGCCTATCTTCTTCTGTGTTGATTTGAATTTATCTCTGTCCCTGTAAAGCATATGTTTTATTAATATAAAATAGTATTAAAAAGGTTTGGTTTAAAAATGCATTGTTCATATTTTTTGAATATGAGTGAGAGTAGAGAAATTGAAAGAATGAAAATAAAGATGGGAAAAGAATTGCTTTGGCCTTATATCTTGACTATATTGAAAAAGGGGCCTAACCATGCTTATGAAATAAGAAAAATGCTTAATGAAAAATTTGGTTTAGACACAAATAGTGTTTTGACTTATTTGGTTCTTTATAAAATGAGGGAAAAAGGATATATTAAAAATAAAGACAAAGATGGAAAAGTTATTTACACAATTACTAAAAAAGGAAGGGAACTAATAAGAGAAGGAAAAAGAAAAGCTAAAGAAATTGTTAAAAGTTGGAAATAATTATTTTCTTTTTATTTTTTTTCCTAGGACTTCTGGTTTTCTTCTTGTTATTCCATAGCCAAAAGTTTTTGCATTGTATTTCTCGGAGAGATGTCTTGCATAACGCATTAAGAATATTGCTGGGGGTTGCTTTACTCCTGCTCTTACTTGATAATAAGGGCTGACTGCAATTTCTAAAACACGGAAATTTTTCTGGGGGGTTAAGTCAAACCTAAGATAACCTACTAGTTTTCCTTGAACTCTTGCAAAAACATAATTACCTTTGTTAATAATGGGAAGAAGGGAATTTGGATTTTGCTTTTTCATTTGTCTTAGTTTTCCTACTGCTTCTGCTTTTGCTTTTTCATTTGTCTTGTAGAAATCATTTAGAGTTGAAAGTTTTAAATCTAAGAAATCTTGGAATTCTTCAGGTTTAAGGAAATGTTGAAGTGTTAAGTTCATAAAATAAAAAGGAAGAAGGAAAATAAAAAGGTTTTGTGTGAAAGTTAAGTATGGATAAAGTAAATGGGAAAAAGATTGCAATTGCTTTAAGTGGAGGAGGAGATAGTTATATTGCTGGCAAGATTTTGCTTGAGAAAGGAGCGGAAGTATTTGGAGTGTATATGCGACATTTGAAATCTAAGAAAGGGGAGAAAAAAGCAAAAGAAGCTGCAAAAAAATTGGGAATTAAATTGTATGTTTTTGATTTAAGAAAAGAATTTGAAAAAAAAGTTGTTGATTATTTTTGCAAGGAACACAAGAAGGGGAGAAATCCTAATCCTTGTGTTGTTTGCAATAAAGAAATTAAGTTTGGTTTGTTGTTAGATAAGGTAAAGGAAAAAGGGGCTGAGAAATTAGCAACTGGACATTATGTTAAATTGGAAAAGAAAAAAGGAAGATTTGTTTTAAAAAGAGGGGAAGAAAGAAAAAAAGACCAAGGATATGCAATGTCTATGCTGGGACAGGAAGTCTTGAAAGATTTATTTTTTCCTTTAGGCGAGATGAAAAAAAGCGAGATTAGGAAAATTCTTGAGGGGGAAACTTTCAAGCCTGAAAAAGAATCCAAAGATTTGTGTTTTTTAGATTGTGAAAAAGAAAAATTTTTAATTGAGAAGATTGGTAGAAAAAGAACTGAGGTTTTTCTTAAAGGAAAAAAGATTGGAGAAAGAGATAATTATTTTTTTATAAGAGGACAAAGAAAAGGATTAGGAGTAAATCTTTCTGAGAAATTTTTTGTTAATAAAATTTCTGAAGGGAAAATTGAATTAGAAGAAAGAGAGAAATTAATGAATAAGGAATTTTTGGTTGAGGGATTTAATTGCCAGATGCAAAAAGATTTTCAAAAAGAAAAATTAGAAGTTTCAGTAAGAGATAAACAAGAAGGAATGAAAGCTTGGATTGAGAAAAAAGGAATAAAAGTTTATGTTAAATTAGATGAAAAAACTTTTGGATTAAGCAAAGGACAATTGGCTGTTTTTTATAAAAAAGGTTATGTTTTTGGAGGGGGATGGATAGAGGAAATATTAGACTAATTCTTTTTTGAGTAGAATTTTGTTAATGAATTTTTTAAAATAAAATTTTATAAAAAAATTTGCAAATAGAAAATTTGTTAGAAAAAGAAATTATTTCTTTTTGCCTGCAGGTTTTACTTCTTCTTTTGTTGGAGTTTTTGCATCTTTTGCTGAAACATCTTTTCCTGCTGGAGTTTTTCCTGTGGTTTTTGCTTCTTCCTTTGCTGGAGCATCAGTTGTTTGTGCTGCTGCATCTTCTTCTTTTTCTTTCTCCATTCCTCTGACTTTGTTTGGAATTGTTCCTATTGATTTTACATTTGTATTAAATTCTATTTTTGTTTTAATTCCTAAGCGAGGTTGTCCCAATAAAAGAATCTTTTTTGTTTTTTCTAAATTTTCTGCTAAAGAGAGAACTGAAAAAAGAATTTGTCCTTTTTTTATTCTTGCTGCTCTCCCTATAACTCTACCAAAAGCCAAAGACATTCCTTTACTGACACGGTCTGCTCCTGCTCCTTGTGCCATTTTGTTTTCTCTTAACATTTGGTGAGGATAAACTCTAACTTTCATAAAATAAGCATCTTTGAATGCTTTTTGAAGATTTCTGTTTACTAACTGTCTTACGGATTCAATTGCATTGTCCCTTAATTGAACTGAATCAAGAGTTCTAAGATTTACAATATAATCATATTTTAAAAGAGGGTGTCCCATATTAAATCTTCTGACTTTTCTTTGAGGATAAGAACCAATATAGTTTTTGTCTGGCACTCTTACTGCTACACGAGTGTATGGTCTGTCTTTTTTTATGTCTTTATAACATTGTGCTGGTCTTAAACCCATAATAATCACATAAGGGATATAATTAAAGAAATTTTATCTGCAAATGTTTATAAATGCTATGTTGGGTTTTGATTATTCAAAATTTGATTTGTTTTTAGATTTTGGTTTGGAAATTATTTAAGAGAGAGTTTGTTTGATTTATAGAGGAGATAAACTAAGATACTTAAAGAATAAGGTATGAAAATACGAACAAAATCATATAAGATGATTAGAACTCCTATTTGAGCAAGGGGAACTTCAAATAAAGCTAGGAAAAGAGCTCCTGCTGTTTCTATGAGCCCTATTCCTTTTGGGACAAAGGGATTGCGTTCAAGTATGCTTAGAATAATAAACAACCCTAGAATGTTTAAGAGAGATAGTGGTATTTGAATAGAAAAAAAGAGAAAAAAGAAAGCTAGGAATTCAAACAAAAGAGAAAGAAGAGAAAAGAAGATTGCTAGGAAAAGACAAGACAGGGAAATTGAATGGAAATGTTTTGGATAATCTAAGAAAAGCTGAGATAATTGTTTAGAAAGAGGAAAGTTTAGATTTTTGAATTTCTTTGAGAAAAAATTTGCTATTCTGGGATTGATTGGAAGAATAAAAAGAAGTGTTGCTAAGAAAACTATTAGAAAACCAAGAAGGAAAAAAAGACGAAGGAAAGAATCTTGAAGTTTGAGGAAAAAGGAGAAAAGAAGAAAAGTTGCTAAAATAGAAACCATTGCAAACTTCATACCTTTGACTAAAATTGAAGCTGAGAGAGATTTTGTAATTGGGATATTAAGAACTTTTTTTGAATAATGGGCTCGCATTAAATCTGCTCCTAATTGGATTGGTGTAAGAGAGGCGAAAGCTGAGAAAAAACCTATCTTAAAAAGGGAAGATTGTTTTTTGTTTAGAATTATTGTCCATGAAAAAATCCATAAGAAAACTGAGAAAAGGATTGAAAAAGAAGAAAGAGAAAAGAAAAAAAGATTGATGGTATGGAAAATAAGATGGGCTTTTGTGTAATAGGAAAAAAGAGAAAGGAGTATGAAAAGGAGGAGGAAAAATAAAAATGCTTTTTTTAAATTGGAGTCTATTATTTTCATAATCAACCCTGCGAAATAATGTCCTGAATATCTTGGGCATTTGAAAGAATTTGATATGCATTTGGGAAAATTTCAACTATTGCAAAAGAAGTTAAGATGTCTATATCTTGAATTGAAGAAGGAAAAATTTCCATTGAGGAATTTGTGAAAAGAATTTTTCTATCATTTGAAGGATTATGAAGAATTAAAGAAAAAGCTCGGGATTGAAGTTCTAAACATTCTTGTGGATTTAATTCTTCAACTGTTTTAAAATCTCCTCTGTTTATATTACAGTATAGAAGTTCATTTTCAGAAT
>CAZJHM010000021.1:0-12825 GCA_964545925.1 uncultured archaeon | reverse complement strand
GCTTTTGAAAAGCAGTTTGTTGAGACTGTTGAAAAGCATATTGAACAGTTTAACACAGCTCTTGTTGGTTGGAAGAAATCAATTGATGAGATGGAAGGAAGAGCAGATATGAAGATAAGAGCAATAGATAACCAGATACTTAAAATTGAGAGATTTGAAAAAGAATTAGCAAGTGTTCTTGAAGAACTAATTAAGAAAGGGCAAGAAAAAGATAGTATCGGGAAATAAAGGTTTTTATATGTTTTCTTGGATTGTTTGTGTATAAGGGCCTATGGTCTAGTGGTTATGACGCTACCTTGACAAGGTAGAGGCCGGCAGTTCGAACCTGCCTAGGCCCACTCTTTTTTTTTGAAAAGTTATTAAGGAATTTGCTATTTATTCTGAGTATAAATAGAAGAAAAAGCAATTGATTGGATTAATAAAAATTAAAGATTGCGGGAGTGTTTGCCTGCTGAGGTTAATCCGCGCTCTGCTCTTCTTTTTTGAGTTGAGAGTTTGGAGAGAGATTTGTCTGAAAGAATTGAAGGATTAGAGGTTTCTATAAGAAGGACTTCATAATATTTCTTTTTTCCGTCTTCTCCGACATAATAAGAATTTAAAACTTCAGTATTTGGAAATTTCTTTCCTGCTCTTCTTTCTGCAATTGCTTGGATTGAAACATTACGAGAAAGTTTTCTTGTTCCCATTCTTCTTGGACGTCTTCCTTTTACTGGACGAGCAAAGGTTCCTGTTCCTTTTCTTATTCTTACTCTTGCTAGGATTACTCCTTTTTTTGCCTTGTAACCTAAAGAATGAGCTCTTGGTAAATTTGAAGGGCGAAGAATACGAACAATTGAATCTTTTTCTTTACGGAAATCAATAAGCTTTTGCTTGTACATTTGTTTGTAATCTACAGCTTTTGTTTTTTCCTTATGGTATTCTTTCCTTATTGTTTTTGTTATTTGTTTTGAACTGCTCATAAAAAATCACAATAAAAGAGTGTTTATAAGAATAATTGCCCAACAAAAGATATATAAAGCATATGCAAAGGTGCTGAAATGAAAGAAAAATATGATGATGTTTTTATTGAAGGAGAAAACTGTGTTATAGGAGGAAGAAAGGAAAAAATTGCTGAGAAAATAGGAGGAAAAGGATGTGTTTTGTTTGCTAAAGACTTGAAAGATGTATATAGAGGAGTTAGTAGTAAAGGAATAAAGTATATTGTTCTTGGACTTGGAAAAAAAATGGTTGATTTGAATATATTTAGGAAAGCTAAAGAAAATAAGAAAGTTTTCTTTGTGAGTATTAAAGAATTTGGTGGTGGAGAATTGGAAAAAAGAATTAGGAATTTCAGAGAGATAATGCTTTTTGAGAAAAAGACTCTTGTGAATGTTTATTTGGTTAATCTTTGTGAAAAAAATAAGAGTTTAGAGAGGAGAGATTTTGAGTATTTGATGAGTTTTTTCGGGAGAAAAATAAGGAGGAAGATAGAATGAAAGAAGGATTAAAGATATTACCTAAGGCTTTAAGGGAAAAAAAGAGATATGTTGTTTTTTCAGGTTGTGAAGGAAAAGAAGTTAGAGAGAAAGTTAGAGAGATGTTTGGGGAGTTTGGGTTAGAGAAATGTGAAAGTAGAGAAATTGGGAAAAATGTTTTGAAATGTAATTTGAAGGGATTGAATGAAATTGGAAGTGCGATTGTTTTATTGGGAGGAAAAATCTTGAAAGTTTCAGGAACTATTAAAGCTAGTCGCAAAAAGTAATTATATAGTTAAAATAAATATAAAGAATACAAAAACTAATATTTTGTTGAAAAAATGAAAATAGAAAAAAATATAAAAGGATAAAGTGTTCTATAAATATGCTGGATATAGGAGAAATTATAGGTAAGGTTGCTGACTTTGGATTAAGTGACGCAGATTTAGTTGTGCTTTTGGTTGTTTTGTTGGTTGTATTGACTATAACTAATAAAATTTCTTCTTTATTATATCTTATTTTGAAAAGATTTCTTGGGTTTATTATTATTGGATTATCTGTATTAGCTTTTGTTCTTTATGCTAAAGAGCAAATATTCATACAACAAGACCCTTTCTTTTTAGGTTTAGCAGCAATTGGAGCAGGAATATCACTTATGATATTAGTTAATACTTTGATGTCTTTAGTAAAAAATTATACAAAAGAAGTTCCTGAACTAGAAGATGTGCCTGTGCAAAAAGAAAATATTGAAAAACAAATTGATAGTAAAGTAGAAGCTGCGGCTGTGATTACTCCGGAAGGAACTGTTGAATGGAGACATTTTAAGAACACAATACAAGATAAATCTTTTTTGAATGTTTTGAGTTATTCGGTTGTTGCTCAATTTGGTGTTTTCTCAGGAGTGACAATTACTCCGCCAACCCCTGAAACAGGATTTGTTTTCTTTTGTATTTTTGCTTTAATTGGATTCGTTTTTATAAGGGGGGCTTATTCAAGTTACGGAAAAGGTGTTTCACATTTGATTTTAGGTATTATTGTTAATCTGGGAATTTCAATTGTTTTAGGACATTTTTGGGCAAATATTTCATTTGAGACATTGCTTGCTTTTTCATATTTTAATAGTAATTCTCTTGTTGCTGCTTTGACTGGGACAGCTGTTGGATTATTTATGAGCAGTAAAAAATAATTTTTTGTTTTAAATTAAGAATAATTGTTAATAAAAAAATTAGAGAGAATTGTAATAAGATTGAAGAAGAAGAGCATCTTTTTCTAAATTAGGACTTTCACAAATTAAAGTTCCTTTTGCTTTTGATTCTTTTAAAGCTTGGACAAATGGTTTGTAAGGAAAAGTGTTTTCCTTGGATTCCAAAGTAACATGATTTTTTTCTCCTTTGTCGGTATATACTATCCCACTTGTATGAATATGGATATCATTAAGGATTTTTTTAGGGAGAGATGAAAAAATATCTGTGAAATCTTTTTTGTTTTTGAATTTTCCTTTTTCGCGAGCATGGAGATGACTGAAATCTATAGTTAGGGAAAGCTCAGGAAGAGAATCACAAAGAGAAAGAAGATGAGAAAGAGAGCCAAACTGGGAAGATTTGCCTGTTGTTTCTGGAGCTAATTGGGTTTTGATTTTTTTCTCTTTCATCTTTTCTAAAAGGAGTTGAAGACTAGAAACTACTTTTTCTGTAACTTCTTTTTCTGTTGAAGAATGCATAAAAGCAGGATGGAAAACTACTTTTCTTGCTCCGAGATATGAGGCTATTTGAGCAGATTGAAGAATACGAGAGATACTTGAATGAATTTTTTTAGAATCTTGTGAATTCAAGTTTATGTAATAAGGAGCATGAACAGAAAGAAGGATTTTGTTTTCTTCAGCTATTGGTTTTAGGGAAATTGCTTTTGCAGAAGTAAGATTTACTCCATAAACAAACTCTAGTTCTAGGGCTGAAAGAGAAAGTTTTGATATTTGGAGAATTCCTTGTTCTGTATTATGGGGATTTGTAGAAATTGGGATTCCGGCAGTTCCAAAATGCATAAATGAAACCTTTTTATTATGTTAATACTAATATTAAGATATGAGAATATTAAAAAGAGCTTGTTTTTTGTATTTGGAAAGATTCAAAACAATCTTAGCTTTTTCACTTCTTTTACCTATTCTTTTTCTAGGACTTTTATTTGGAAATAATTTTGTTTCAGGTGGAAGTTTTTTCTATAGTGTTTTTGCAAATAGTATTGATGTTTGGGCTTCTTTTATTTTCGGAGCAATTTTTCTTTTAGGTTTCAGTATATTGAGTTCTGTTCTTATTTATTCACTTAAAACTTATTTTTATCATACAAAAATAGAGGGTTTTAAAGAAGGAAAGTATCTGAAATATGCAGTCAATCTGTTTTATTTTTATGTTTTGGTTTATTTGGGATATTTAGGAGTTGTATATTTGATTGAAAGTGGGTTGCCAGATTATTTCCTAAGTATTTATGGTTTAATTGTTCTTTTGTTGATGTATGTGCCACAAGCAATGATTTTGGAAAATGCAAGATTTTTCAATTCTTTTTTTGATAGTTTGGATTTTATTATTAAAAATAAAAAATACTTTTTTGTTTCTTTTTTCTCAGGACTTGTTTTTAGTTTGGCTGGAATTTTACTTGATTATTTCCTCTTTCAGACAAATTATATTCTAAGTTATTTGATTGCTATGGTATTCTTTGTGTTTGGAATTTCTTTTTTAGTTGTCTTGAATACTTATTTATATTCTTTGAAAAATCCTTTGGTTAGAAGCAAAGAAAATGCAGAAGTATATGATTTTTAGGATTTGAATTCTTTTTGTTCTAGAAAATCTGATAAGATTGAAGTTGGGAAAGAAAGTTTTATGTATCTTTTTGTTCCATGGGAACCTTTGGATTGATTTTTGGAATCTAAAAGTTTTTTATTTATTAATTTAGAAATTATTTCTCTGAATCTTCTTTCTTTTAGATGAGAAGGAGAAGAAGAATAGTTCTCAAAGATTGTGGATGAAGGAAGTTCTGTTTCTTGAACAAAAGAAAGTATTTCAAGTTCTTCTGGAGAAAGAGAAGAAAGAATCTGGTTTATTTTTGAGGAAGAAGAATAAGATATTATTTTGTAGACATGTTCAGGGGTTATGATTGGAGAATTTTCTTTTTCGGCTTGTCTTGCAGATAAAAGAAGAGTATTGATTGCTATTCTTGCATCTCCTTTGTTTCTTGCTGAATAACCTGTAATTATGCCTAAAGTTTCAGGATGAAGAGTGTTTTTTTCAAGAGCAAATTGTATGCGATTGTTCAGGATTTCTTTTAATTGTTGTGGAGTGTAGTTTTCAAAAATAATGTGAGAAAGAGAAAGAGAGTTTCTGATTTTTTCATCTAAGAAAGAAGGAAGATTTTCATTGTTGCTGATTAGAATAATTGCTATGTTTATCTTATGAAGTGATTGAGAGCGAGCAAAATCATAAAGAAGAGAAGAATCTTGAGATTGAAGGAATTGGTCTGCTTCATCAAAGACTAAAAGAAGAGAGAGTTTTTTCTTTTTTAGGATTTCAAAAATACGGGTAAAATATTCTTGAAGAGAAAGTCCTCTACGGGGAAGAGCTAGAGAAAGTTTTTCAGAAACTAAGGAAAGAATTGAAGAAGGGGATGAATAGTGATAACAGTTTATGTAGATGGGAAGAGTTCTATCTGTATAAGACTCTAGTTCATTTAAGACATAACGAAGAGAAACTGTTTTGCCTGTTCCTGTTTTTCCTGAAACAAAAAGATTGTTTGCTTTTCCTGCTAAGGTTAAAGGGCGAAGAGAAAAAACTATTTCATCTATTTCATTATCTCTGAAAAGAATCTTTTCTGGAAGATAGTCTTCCAAAAGATATCTTTCATCTTTTATTATATGATTTTCTTTTATCTTGCTGAAGAGATTTGGCATAAATAAATGTGCAGTGTTGTTTTTTTATTGTTAATTGCTTGGGTTGATTTTATTGAAAAAAGAAATTTTGTTCTTTTTTACATAAAAATTAGGCTTTTATACTAAAATGAACATATATTAGTATGAAAGAAGATATAAAACTCAAAAAGAGTGAGTTGAAAGTCTTGGAATATTTGATTTTTGAAGGAAAAGAGCCTCTTTCTAAGATGGCTAAAAAATTAAAAATGCAAACTTCCACACTTGAATATATAATAAAAAGATTAGAAGAAAATAAAGTCATAATTGGGTATAGGTATAGATTTGATTGCTTCAAGATAGGGTATGAAAATGTAAATTGGGTATTTTTAAAGACTGATTATAAAAAAGAAGAATATAAAAAATTAGTTGTGGAATTATCAAAGAAAAAAAATGTTGCTACTAGTGCGGCTATAACAGGTGGTAAAGATATTGCATTAAAAGTGGTTTCAAAAGATGCAAAGGATTTTTTTGATGCTTTGAATCTGATAATAAAAGAAAAAGGGGAGACAATAAAAAATGTGGATGCACACATATGTTCATGGACATATAAACTACACAATAGGAAAATTGAAGGAAAAGAAATAAAAATGGGAAAGAAATACTATGATATTATTGATTATATTTCTAAGAATCCTGAGGCAAAAATACAAGACATAAGTAAAGGATTGAAAAAACATAGAAATACTATTGCAAAAATAATTAGAGAAATGAAAAAAGAAAAAGCAATAATAAAAAAAGGGGTTGTTGTTAATCCTAAATATTACGAGGAACTAGGAATAAATCTAAAAGCAATTGTGATGATAAAAATAGAGGGAGGAAATATTCAGAAAGTTGCGGAAGAAATATCTGAGTTAAAAGAAGTTCATGAATTGTCTGATATAATTACTTCTAATTCTTTAATTGCTGTCGTGAGAGTAAGAGGGAGTGAAGAACTGTTTAGTTTAATAAGAAAAATAAATTATGATTTGCGAAATAGTAAATATGTGGTTGGGACAGAAACATATATTTTATTGCATTCAGAAGTAAATAGTGTTGCAAGTTTTCATTAAAGTAGATAAATCTTGTTTTCTATGAGAAGGTTATTAAAAATTAGACAAAGGCAATTATTCCTAAAAAAAGAACAAAGAAAATTATTGCTAAGTCCCTATTGAAATAAGCCAACAAACCTAAACAGGCTGGAATAATCATGAAAAAAATGGCATTTTCACCTGTATGAATGACTGCCAAATAACCTAAAAGCATACCTATGCTAATGAGAAGAAAAAGAAAGGCTACGAAAGTTTGAATTTTTTTTGTTATATAGGTTAGAATTTTTTTGAACCATTTATCTGTTTTGTTTTCAGGCATAGAAAAAAGAGATTGGAAAGATATTTATTATTATTTTTTGAAATATGAAAAGGAATAAAAAGAAGTTCATGTAAGTAATTTATATGAAAAGGTTTGTTTTGTGGTTGTTTTTGATATTTTTAGTAGGAAATTGCTTTGGAAGTGTTTTGAATATAACTGAGAATCACATATTTATTTATATTGATGAAGAAGGAAACACAAGTGTAGTTGAAAAATACTATTTGTTCTTTCCAGATGAGGGAAATAAACAAGCTGTTTTGGGATTGAATCAAGAGTATGGGATAGATTTAGTAATGTGGAACAAAGAAAACAATAAAATAATGACACATATTGGGGAGGCTAAAAATGCAAAAGTTCTTTTTATTGAGGACCAAAAAGAAGGAATATCTTATTTACAATTAAAATATGAATTAAAGGAACCAATTGTTTTGAAAAAAAGTGAGACAACAAGAAATATTCTTTATTATTTAAACAAAAAAAACTTTGAGAGATTTACTGTTGGAACATTATGGGTAATTCCAGAAGCAACAGCAATAAGTATTGTTCTTCCTTTGAATGCTACTCTTAGTAGTATTGTTCAACCAAATTCTGAGGTATTTTTTAATGAAGGAAGAACTGAGATTTTGTGGAGAGGATATTTATCAACAACTGAATTAAAAGTTGAATATACTCAGATAAAAAAGATAACGATTGATATTTCTCAAATAATTGTTAATTTTACAAAAAGCGAATATTTTATTCCAAGTATGGCTGTTCTTTTGCTTTTGGTTGTTATCTTTATATTTAAGAGAAAAGAGATAGAAGGAAAAATTGAAGAATTTATAATTAAAAATTCTTATCTTGATTAAGGGATTTAAATGAAGGCAAGAGAAATAGCTGAAACATTAACTGAAATTGAAAGAAAAGTTCTAGGGGTTTTGGAGAAAGCAAAAGGAATTGATGAAATTGAAAAAGAATCTGGACTTTCAATTGATTCAGTTAGAAGAGCAGTTGGCTGGTTGTATGAAAAAAAATGTATAAACAAAGCAGAAAGAGAAGGTTTTGGATATAGATTGACTGAGAGAGGAAAAAAGAGTTTGGAAGAAGGATTGCCTGAAGTCAGATTAGTCAAATATTTGGGAGAAGAAGGAAAGGATATTGAAGAAATAAAAAAGAAATTTAAGAATGAATTTAATATTGGATTTGGAATTGCTAAAAAGAGAAATTGGATTGTCTTGAAAAAAGGAGAAAATAGTAAAATTATACCAACTGGGTTGTTTGAAGAGGAAGGAAAATATTATTTAGAAAAAGAATTAGAAGAAGGAAAAGGAAGTGAAGAATTAATTGCTAGAGGGATGATGGAAAAAATTGTTGGAAAAGAAATTATTGCTGAAATAAATGATTTGGGAAAAGAGGTTTTGAAAAATGCTCCTGAGAAAAGAAAATTTGAGTTGGGAGGAAAAGTTGAAGAATTATTGATTGGAAAAAGACATCCTTATGTGAGAATGCTAAGAGATGTTAGAAAACTTTTAGTTGGAATGGGATTTAAGGAAATGGAAAGCCCTTTGATTACACAAGAGTTTTATAATTTTGATGCTCTTTTCCAACCTCAAAATCATCCTGCTAGAACATGGACTGATACTTATCAGTTGTGTAAGCCTAAGAAAGGAAGTTTGCCTAAAAAAGAAATTATTGAAAATGTTAAAAAAGCACATGAAACAGGATTTGTAAAAGACAGTAGAGGATGGGGTTATGAATGGGATGTGGAAATTGCTAAGAAGTTGATGCCTGCTGGACATTGTACTGCACATAGTTCAAGACAAATGGTAAAAGGAATAGAAATACCTGGGAAATATTTTGCAATAAGCAGATGTTATAGGCCAGATGTTGTTGATGCAACACATTTAATTGAATTTAATCAGTTGGATGGAATAATTGTTGGAAAGGATTTGAATTTCAGAGAATTATTAGGAATGCTCAAAGAATTTTCAAGAGAAATTGCAGGAGCAGAAAAAGTCAGATTTTATAGTGATTATTATCCTTTTACTGAACCTTCTGTGCAGTTATCTGCAAAAACAGAAATAGGATGGGTTGAATTGGGAGGAGCTGGAATCTTCCGCCCTGAATTAACTGAGAGTTTGGGGATAAAAGAACCTGTGCTTGCTTGGGGATTGGGATTGGATAGATTGATAATGGCAAAACTGGGAATAAAAGATATAAGAGAATTGTTTAGTCAGAACTTGAAATATCTAAGAGAATCAAAAATGGTGGTTTTTAATGCCAAAGATTGAAGCAAGCAAAAAGGATTTTGAGAAATTAATTGGAAAAAGATTTTCTGAGGAAGAGTTGATTGAAGCTTTGAACTATGCCAAAGTGGAATTGGATGGTTTGGAAGAAGACAAAATGATTTTAGATAGCAAAGATGCTAATAGGCCTGATTTGTGGAGTATTGAGGGAATTGCAAGACAAGTTAAAGGAAAATTTTCTGAGAAAGGAATTCCTAAATATAAAGTTAAGAAAGGGAAAAATAAAATTATTGTTGATAAAAGTGTCAAGGAGATAAGGCCTTGTAGTGTTGGGGCTATTGTTAAAGGAATAAAGATTGATGACGAGATATTGAAGCAAATAATACAATTGCAAGAAAAAGTTGCAATGACTTTTGGAAGAAAAAGAAAAGAAGCTGCAATCGGAGTTTATGATTTTGATAAGATAAAGTTTCCTTTGTATTATACTACTAAAGACAGGAAATTTAAGTTTATTCCTCTTGGGTATAAAGTTGAAATGGATTTAGAAGAGATATTGGAGACTCATGAGAAAGGAAAAGAATATGGATATTTGTTGGAGAAAAGCAGAGAGAAAAATAAATTTCCAATAATTATTGATAGCAGAGGAGAAGTTGCATCTATGCCTCCTATAATCAATTCTGCTATTTCTGGACAGGTAAGTTCTGAAACAAAAAATCTTTTTATTGAAGTCACTGGACATAATATTGAAAGTGTAAGTGTGGCATTAAATGTAATTGTTTCTGCTTTGGCAGATAGAGGAGGAAAGATTGAGAGTGTGGAAGTTGAGGGAAAAGATTATCCTGATTTTAAAGAAGGGAAAATAAGAGTTGAGAAGAAATATGCTGAGAAAATTCTTGGGATGGAATTAAAAGAAACTGAATATAGAAAACTTTTAGAAGAGGCTAGATATGAAGTAAAAGGAAAAGAAGTTAGGTATGCTGGATATAGGCAGGATATTTTGCATCCAATAGATGTTGTTGAAGATTTGATTATTTCTTATGGGTATAACAAGATAGAACCAAAAGAAGTTAGGCTTGCAAGTATAGGAAAAGAAAATATTGAACATTTAATTGAGGAAAATTCTGCTGAATTGGGAGTTGGAGCTGGGATGCAGGAAGTCTTGAATTTTACTATGACGGATAAAGAAAGTCAGGAAATTTTTGAGACTGAACTTGTTGAGATTGCAAATCCTGTTTCTAATAATTATAATGTTTTTAGAGCAAATATATTTCCGCAGTTATTGAAGTTTTTAGGAAAGAACAAAGACAAGAGAATGCCACAACATATTTTTGAGATTGGAAGATGTTTAATTGTGAATGAAAAAGAAGAAAGAGGAGTTGATGAATATTTGAAATTTTCTTGCTTGGTTTTAGATAGTAAAGTTGATTATAATTATATGAAAGCTTTGCTTGATAGTTTTTCTATAAATCTTGAATTTGAGTATAAGAGTGAAAGAGAAGAAAAGTTTTTTGAAAAAGGAATAAGAATAGATAATGGGATGTATAAAGGGTATTGTGGAATTTTGAAAAAAGAATTTGGATTTGAGAAAATCGGAGTTTTGGAATTTTGTTTGTATAAATTTTAGATTCTTCTCCATTCATGAATAACTTTTTCCCATCTTTCAAATGTGCCTGTATCAAACCATTGTCCTTTGTCTAAATAACCAAAAAGTTTTCCTTGTTCTGCTAATTTTGGGAAAACATCAGTTTCAAACATTGCTTTTTGTTTTCCTTTTACATAATCAAAGACTTCTGGTTCCATTAGATAATAACCTGAATTGATTGTGTCTGTTGGAGGAGTTGGAGTTTTTTCCATAAATTTTTCTATTCTATCTTTTTTCAAGATTACTGTTCCATATTGGGTTGGGTCTTGAACTTTGGTTATTGCGATTGTGGATATTGCTTTGTTTTTTTCATGGGTTTTTTGGAATTCTTTGAAGTTTAAGTCAAAAAGATTGTCTCCATTTAAAACTGCGAAAGTTTCTTTTATTTTTGGGAGAAGAAGAAGAGGGCCTGCTGTTCCCATTGGTTCATTTTCAATTGCATAAGAAATGTTTAAATCAAATTTTTTTCCATCTTTGTAATAATTTTTTATTTGTTCGCTCATATAGGAGAGAGAAAGAACTACATCTCTTATTCCCCATTCTTTTAGAAGCTCAAAAACATTTTCTGTTAGAGTTTTTCCTTGCACAGGAATCATTGGTTTTGGGATTTCATAAGTTACTGGGCGTAATCTTACTCCTAAGCCACCAGCCAGAACAATTGCTTTTCTTATTTTTTTCATGCCCCATCTACCTTGTTAGTATTTTTGCTCTGGGAAGGCTTAAAAGTGTTTTGTTTTGCTGTTTTTTATTAACTTTTCTTAGTTTCTTTTTTTATGGTTTGTAATCCTTCAAATAAAATTAATTATTTATTTCTTTAACATTTAAATAATAATTAAGATAATCTTTTTTGATAAAGTTCTTGTATTTCGGATTCGGAAAGAGCACGATTCCAAATTGCTACTTCTTCAATTAAACCATTAAAAAATCTGTTAGCATTTTGATTAGAACCAACTTTCAAAGGTATAGGAGTTAGATAAATATAAGGAATAGTTGTTGTCTTGCTATCTTTTAATTCTCCATTTACATAAAGGAATAATTCCGAGCCATTGTAAATACCTACCACTTGTTGCCAGGTGTAAGGAATTCCTATGGCTTCAACATGGTCTCTTGTTGAGCCATCTGAACTAACCCAAAATTGAAATGTTCCTTGTCCTAAGAAGGTAGAATAACCTTCATCTACATTTAATTGATATGCACGATTACCAACAGTGTAATATTTTCCTAATATAGGTCTTGAATAAGTCAAAGTTGAAACTGTTGGATAAACCCAAGCTTCAAGTGTAATACTGGTACTTATATTGAAATCCAATATATCTCTAAAAATAATATAATCATTATTTCCATCAAGTATAAGTGCATTTCCGAAAAGTCCATTTCCTGACTTACTTATGTCTCCTTCTCCTGTATATAGAGTTCCATTGTTGCCTTTGTCTGATAAATCTTGGATTACTGCTGTGTGGGTTGCATTAAAATCATCCATTTTCATAAATAAAACCAATCCTTGAGAAAGAGTTGAGTTAACACATTTGTTATCTTACCAATAACAATCTTTGAGTCCATCTCCTTCTATGTCTGCTATATTGCAGTAATTTTGATTTCCATATGGACTGCACTTGGAGTTGTCTATTTTCTCATCTATTCTCGGTATTGAGGAATTTATCAAAAATATTACGATGATTGTTGCAACTAAGATTGCTCCACTTATGATTAAAAGATATTCTAAGGAACCTTGGGCTTTGTTTTGGAAGGATTTATTCATAAGATAATTAGAATTAAGAGATTAAAAAGGATTTTGTTTTACTCAAAGAATAAGTAATATTTCTTTGAATGTGTTAGAAGGAATAATACAATCTTATCTTCAGTATAGGGTTTTTCGTTGTTGTAAAAATCCTTAAAAAAACCTACTCTCTTCTATTACTATGATAAAAGAAGATAAAGGACTTTTTTACAAAGACATTGCAATTGATTCTTTAAGAAAATCTAGTCTCCCAGTCTTAACAACCCATGCACACACAGACCACTATATGTCTTCAAATAATATTTTTTCATCACAAGAAACAGCTTCTTTAATTCCAAAATCTCACAATTCAATAGAAAAAATAAAATCAGTTAAAGTACAAGCTTTTGACTCTGGACACATCTTAGGCTCAAAACAATTTCTTTTAGATGACACAATCTTAATCACAGGAGACATAAAACTCA
>CAZJHM010000020.1:8980-13602 GCA_964545925.1 uncultured archaeon | reverse complement strand
AAAAATTCTTTTTTCATAAAAAACAATTCCTGATTTTCCAGAACCTATACATTTACCTTTTCTGTGTGGATCATATTTGAGAGATTGAATTGCTTTTAAGATTTGTTCTTTTAGAGTGTAATCAAGATTATTCAATTTTTTCTTAACATCATCAACTACTTCAATCCAATATTCCATAAAAATACCTTTTAAAAGTTAGACAAAAAGCAAATGTCTTTTTTGTTTCAGATATATTTTTTCTAAAATATTAATTAATGTTTGCTTGTCTTCTATTTTTCTGAAATGTGCTTTTACTCTTATTGGTTTTTGGTTTTGGATTTCTTTTTTAGGCATAAGTTTCACTAAAAAATAATCTTTAAATAAGTTTATTAACATATGTTTTTTTGGATTTAGGGTTCCAGATTGTTTTTGAAGAATTGTTTTTGAAGGGATTTAGGGTTCTAGATTGTTTTGGGAAAATCAGAGTTCTAGTGTAATTAAAGAGGAACCATCTTTGCCTATTCCTACTCCAATTAATTGGTCGGCTTTTGAAAGAACAACATTATTGTGGGTTATTGTTATGAGTTGATTTTTAGATGAGAGTTCTTGGAGAAGTTTTGCAAATCTCTCAGAGCGTTTTTTGTCTAAAGGAGCATCCATTTCATCAAAGAAATAGAAAGGAGATGGACGATAAAGAGAAATTGCGAATAAAAAAGCAGAGGCTGTTAAAGCTTTTTCTCCTCCGGACATTTCTTCTATGCTTCTGTATGTTTTCAAAGGGGTGCTACCATGGAAGATTAACTCTGATTCAAATGGTTTTTCAGGATTAGAAAGAATTAATTCTCCTTTGCCTTCAAAAAGAATTTCAAATAACTGTGAGAAATGTTTGTTTATTTCATTTAGAGTATTCATAAAAAGTTCGTCTCTTTTAAGTTCTATTTTTTCTATCATGTCTTCTATAACTTCTTTTTCTCTTTGGACTATTTCTATTTTCTCTGAGATTTTTCCAAACTCTTCATAAACAAAAGAATATTTTTCTATTGCTTTGTAATTAACATTTCCTATTGCCTCTCTTCTTTTTGTATTATCTTCTAATAATTGTTCAAGTTCTTTCATTGAATAAGAGGAGAACTTTTTTGAGAGAAAAGAACTGAATTTCAAAAAGTCATCCTGTAAGTTTTCCTCTTTTGTTTTAAAAGAAGAAAGAAGGAGTTTTATGTCTTGGAATTCGGATTCTTTCTTTTTTAGTTTTATTTCTATTGAAGCATAATTTTGCTCTGCTATTGAAAGTTTCTTTTTCTCTTGTGTTCTTTCTTTCAAATCTTTTTCTTTGGATTTTTCCAGTTCCTTAATTCTCTTTTCAAGTTTGTCTTTTTCCTGCTGAGATGTCTTTGATTGCTGAGATGTTTGTTTTATTTTTTCTTTTAAATTTGAGATTTCAGAAGAAAGAAAGGCTTTTTGATTTTTTAGTTTAATTTGCTGTTCTTTGAGATTTTGGATATGTTGAGAAGTAATCTTTATTCTTTCTTCTAAAGCTGCTAACTCTTGGGTAAAAAAAGATAGTTTTTTGGAAAGTTCTTCTCTTGCCAATATTTCTTTTGAACCTCTGATTGCTGAAAGATTTTCTCTTAACGAAGATTGTTTCTTTTCCAAGTCTGAGATTTTTTCAGTGATATTTAGGATTTGGAATTTCTTAGCTTCGGAGTCTAAGTTTGAGATTGTTGTTTTGAGGTTTTGAAGTTCTGAAGAAAGAGAAGATTTCTTTTCTTTAAGAAAGTTGAAGTCTGCTGTCTTTGTTCGCAAGTCGGAAGCTTTGTTGGAAAGTTTTTCAAGTTGTTCTATGTTGTTTTTTATTTGTTCCATATTTTGCTGGAAAGTTTTTTCTTTTTGTTTAAGTTGGGAAATTTCAGAAGAAAGAGAATCCTGTAAATCTTTTTTCTTTTTTTCAGCTAAAGGACGTTCGCAAGTTGGACAATTGGATTTTGCTTGTGAGAGTTCAGATAATCTTTTTTCATATTCTTTTCTTTTGGCTTTTGATTGTTCTAAAAGTGAAAGAATCTTTAAGTAATCTTGTTCCAAAGACTGCTTTTTTTTCAGATTGTTTTCTAATTGTGAAAGTTCTTTTAAAAGAGAAGAGCGTTTTAGGATTTCTTCTTCTGTTTCTTTTAAGGTTTTCTCGGAGAGAGAAAATTGTTTCATTAATCTTTCTCTTTGTTCTTTTATTGAAGCTTGACGAGATGTGTTTTCAAAATAGTGTTCTTTTTCTTTTGAAAGAGAATCTGTTATTTCAGATAATTGTTTCTCTAGGGAATCTATCTTTTCAAAAAGGATTGAGACATCTTTTTCTTTTTCTTGTTTTTTTAGTTCTTGGAAATCTAATGAAAGAGAAGATTGTCTGTTTTTCATTTCTTGAAGTTCTGAGGATATTTTTTCAATTTCTTCTTTTCCTGATTTTGTTCTTTCATCTATCTCTTGCAAAGAAATATTTTTTTGTTGGAGAGTTGTCTCAGAGATGGAGATTTCTTTTTGTAAAGAATAAAAAAGGGAGTCATGCTTGGATAATTGAGAAGAAAGTTCGGAGTGTTCTTTTTCAAAAGTTTCAAAAAGATTTTTTTCTAAGAGTTCAAGCTTTTCTTTTAGAGAATTTATTTCTTTTAGAGAATTTTGTTTTTGTAAATCTAAAGTTCCTATTTCTTTTTCTAACTCTTTTTCTTGATTTTCATATTCTTTGCTTTCTTCCTTTAAGTGATGTTGTCTATGTGAGATTAATTGAGCTCGGATTTTTTTTATGTCTCCTTCTAATTCCATTGCTGTTTCCGCTATTTCTTTATCTTTTTTTAGTTCAGATAAAAGAGTGTTTTTTTCAGCATAAACAATATTTATGTCCCTTAATCTTCTTTCAACAACCTCTAGATTTTTCAGAGCTTCTTGTTTTTTCTCTTCATATTCTGAGATTCCTGCTATATCTTCAATCATTTTTCTTCTTTGTTCTCCTCCTATGTCTAAAACTTTTGTAGAGGTGTTTTGGAGAATTATATTGTAGTCGGTTTTCAATCCAATATCTTCTAAGAAAGAGACAATCTCAGACATTGTTGCTCTTTTTCCATTCCATCTGTAAAAGCTTTTTCCTTCTGAATCTATTATTCGTGAGATTTCATGTTTTGTCTTTTTGTGTTCAAATTCCAAAGTTACTCTTGCTAACTTTTCTTTTGAAGTGTAATTTATTAAATCAGACATTCTCGGAGCTCTCAAAAGCTTCATTGAAGTTTCTCCTAAAACAAAAAGCATTGCATCTGCTATATTGCTTTTTCCATGCCCATTTTCTCCTACTATTGCTGTTAGTCCTTGTTTTAAAGGAATTTCAGCATTTCGGAAAGACTTGAAGTTTTTCAGGAGGAGTTTGTTGAGAGTAATCATATTACTCAACTTTTTTTAGTGTGTAATAAGAATAAATTGCAAGCTGGTTGAATGCTGCAACTAAAAGTCCTGCTAAAAGAGATATTTCTTCTGAAAAACCAAAGAATGTTGCGAGTAAAAAAGAAATATATGTTATTACTCCGGCAATTATTTGCAGAAGAATGAAATAAAAGAAAATGTTCCAGAATTTACCTTTTGTAAAAGAATAGCTTTCTACCATTGCTTTATAGAAATTTAAGTTTTTCAATCCCATAATAAAAGGGAAGAAAATAAACCTTATCATGTAATAGAACATTAGAACTATTCCAATTAGCAAACCAAGAATTGCTAAAAAAGGGTTGATTAAAGATAGAAGATAAAGAACTGTTAATCCAACTGTGCAAAGAAAGGCTAGACTGAGAGTTACTGCAATTGCTGCTGAAAAAGCAGTTTTGAAATTCTTTATTGCAAGAAGTTCTCCTATGAATTTTTTTGAATCTATTTTTGAATAAATAACTGAAATCCAAAATAATAAAGTTAAGAAAAGGAAATAAAATGCTACAAGAGATAAAACTGCAAATGGAGCAATCATAAATAACTCAAAAGGATTTGTTATGAAATAAACAGATAGTAAATCAAAGATTACTTCTGGCTGTCCAAAGAAAAGCCAAGTTAAAGTAAAGACTGTTTGCAAAATTGTAAATAAAATTATTGGGTAGTATGTTGAGGGGTTTTTTAGATAGGATAATGCTTTTGTCACGTATTTTATCATTAAATCACACTAGAATTTAAGTGAAAACTAATATAAATATATTCGGGTAGGTTGTTTTTAGAGAAAAGAAATGGTTTTGTTGGGTTTTAGAGAAAAAATGAGGAAAAAATATGATAATAGGATTAGTTGGCAAACCAAGTAGTGGGAAAAGCACATTTTTCTCTGCCTCAACCTTTATAGAGGTTCCAATGGCAGATTACCCATTTACAACTATTGAGCCAAACAAAGGAATTGGATTTGTGAGAATTGAAGATGTTGGAAAAGATTTTAATGTTGAAAGCAATCCTAGAACTGGTTTTCTTGCTAAAGGAATGAGATATGTTCCAGTGGAAATAATTGATGTTGCTGGATTGATTCCTGGGGCACATGAAGGCAAAGGTTTAGGAAACAAGTTTTTAGATGATTTGCGTAAGGCAGATATTCTTGTTCATATAGTTGATATGAGTGGAAAAACAAATGAAAAAGGAGAAGCTTG
>CAZJHM010000020.1:0-8880 GCA_964545925.1 uncultured archaeon | reverse complement strand
ATTGCTGGGAATAAAGTTGATATCGGAGCTGGAAAAGAAAATTATGAAAAATTAAAAGACAAATATAAAATTGTTCCTTGTAGTGCGATTTCTGAATTAGTTCTTAAGAAAGCAGACAAAGAAGGAAGTATTAGATATTTTCCTGGATTTAAGGAATTTGAAATCTTGAAAGAAATGGATGAAAGACAAAAAAAAGGTTTAGAATATATTAAGAAAAATGTTATTGATGTTTTTGGTGATACTGGAGTTCAACAGGTTTTGGAAAAGGCAGTTTTTGAATTTTTAGGATATATTGCTATATTTCCAGGTGGAGTAAACAAACTAGCAGATAGTGAAGGAAGAGTTTTGCCTGATTGTTTTTTAATGAAAAAAGGTTCTACTGCTTTAGATTTTGCTTATTATTTACATACTGATTTTGGAAAGAATTTTATCAAGGCTATTGATGTTAGGACTAAGAAATTGATTGGAAAAGAATATGTTCTGAAAAATCGTGATGTAATTGAAATTGTGCATAATGCTAAATGATTTTTCTTTTTGGAAATTTTTTTATTTATTTTTTTGAAATTTGTTTATTTTTTTATAAAATATAGATTTTAAAAATTAAAGGATTTGGAAATCATCTTTTTTTTCTGAATCTGTTTTTTCTTTTTTAATTTGCGAGATTCGGGCAAGGGGAAGACTGTTTAAGCGAGACTGGAATTCTTCTATATGTTCTTTTTTTCCTTGGACTAGGATTTCTACTTTTCCGTCTATGAGGTTTTTTGCATATCCTTTTAGTTGAAGGGAATTTGCTAATGATTGACATGAGTAGCGAAAGCCTATTCCTTGAACTCTGCCTGAAATTGTTAAAAGAAATGATTCCATACTTTATTTTTAGGAGGGAAGAATAAAAAGTTTTCTTTTGAAATTTTCTAAATTTAGATTTTTCTTAAAATGGAAATTTTTTAGAATTTGAAAAATAAAATTATTTTCGGAGTTTGTGGATTTTAGATTTGGTTTTTTTCATTCTTGTTTCTAGTTTTTGAGAGTGTTTGAGAAGAGGACGATAGAAAGAGGAAAAAGGGGAAAGAAGGTTTAAGCGAGCAGTTAGTCTGTGATATTGTCTGACTAAATCTTCATATTCAGCTGAAAGTTGATAGATTGTTTCTGAAAGATTGTCTTCATATGATTTTTCCATAATATAATTAGGATTGTTGGATATTAAAGTTTTTGGTTTTGTCTTAGAATTCTTTTTTTGTATTAAGAAAAATAATAGGGAAAATTGGAAAAAATAAATTAAAAAGAAAATTTGTAAAAAAATAAATTAAAATAAAAAAGAGAAAAGAAATCAATCTATGTAGTGTTTGACTTCTTGTTTGATTAATTTCATTGTTGGCTCTTTCTTTTCTTCATTGTCTCTTTTTATTGAATGATAGATTAATTCTCTTTCAGCATGTGGAAATCCATGAGCTGCTAATTCATCTGGAGCATATATTTCAGCTATTTTTTGATAGACAGAAGTATAGTCATTTGATGAATCTGACATTACTTGTCCTTTTGGAATTTTTGCCTTGCCGAGATTTTTTGAGTTTTCTATTTCTATTAATGCATTGAGCATTTTTCTTGGAGACATTCCTGCTTGTTTTAAATCCAAAAGAGGAATGTTTTCAACTAAATCTCTTGCTGAGATTGATGGATTTCTTACTAATGGTAAGAGCATTCCTGTTTTTGATTTTCTATCTGTTGAATGTGCAACTTTTTTTCCTATTTCAACCAAGTCTGTTTTTGTTGTTCCTTGATTACCTTCATAAAAAGATCTTAAGCCTAAGCGCATGTTCACACCTCACTAATAAAGACATTAAATTCAATCTCTTTAAATAACTATTTTTTTAAAATTTGTTTTTCTGAAAAAAATTATAAATAGTTTTGTTTTCTAAAAAATAGATTATTTAAAAAAAATATAAAACACGAATATAGGAAATTTAGGCACACAGACAGGTTTGCTTAAATATTCTCACGAATATCTACAAAGAATGGAACTTGGGCTTTTAGTACTAGTCGGCTGAATATCTCGCCTAAGCTTGATACTTACACCTCTAGCCTATCAATCTCCTGTTTTGGGAGAGCCCTCAAGGCTGTCTCTTTTTAGGGATGACTTCGAGCTTAGATGCTTTCAGCTCTTATCCAATATGGCGTAGCTACCCTGCATTGCCTTGTCAGACAACAGGTACACCAGAGGCCACGGCGCTACGTTCCTCTCGTACTTATAGCACCTTCCCCTCAGACAACCAACATCCCCAATAGATAGTATCCAAACTGTCTCGCAACGTTCTTAACCCAACTAACGTAAGGCTTTAATGAGTTAACCCCTCCACCCTTGGCTGCTTATGCACAACCAGGATGCCTTGAGCCGACGGCGAGGTCTCAAACCGCAGGGTCGATGTGGACTCTTACCTGCGACCAATCCATTACCCCCAGGGTAAGTTCACTGTCAGACCAGGCTTCCACCAAAGAAGCACTGACGTTCGCTAAACCCTACTTTCGTATCCACGTTCCGTACTGTGAAGAACATGGTCAAGCCTGCTTTTGCTTTTGCACTCTACACCGAATTTCTGACTCGATTGAGCAGACCTTAGGGCGCCCCTGATACCATTTCAGGGGCGTACCGCCCCAGTCCAACTACCCACCAAATGGTGTCCTCTTGCGAGTAAGTAATGTACTCTTCAAAAAGCAGTGTTACACTTTTGCTTCCACACTCTCCGGAAAGAATGCTTCGATAGCTCCTGCTTACTCTATGTTCCAAAGAACACATCACAGCATCAGGCTGTAGTAAACCTCCGTGGGGTCTTCTCATCCCATTGGGGATCCGCGGCATCTTCACCGCGCAGCAAGTTCGCCAGGCCCATCTTTGGGACAGTAGGAATCTCGTTACTTCCTTGGTGCAAGCCGGTATTCAACCGGCAAGGTATTACGCTACCATAAGAGCCTCAGGGTTAGGCCCGCTCTTTACCAGCGCTTAGTCTCCTTGAAAAGAGGTTTCACGTACTAGCAGTGAGCAGAAGTCAGCCCCTATACACACCCTAGCGGGCTTGCAGGGACCTGTGTTTTTGCTAAACAGTCGGACTCCTCTTGTTACTGTGACCTGCTTGCTTGCCAAGCAGGCACCCCTTATACCTAAGATACAGGGCTAATTTGCCGAATTCCCTAAAGATGGTTATCCTGATACGCCTTGGCCTATTCAGCCAGGGGCACCCTTCTCGGTTCTCGGTACGGTTATCTCAAATCCGAATGATTTCCTTTTTAAGAACCCTAGGCCTCAGATATGTTATCCTTTCCTTTCTTTATTCTCCTTCTCGCCATTATAACTCTCCGGAGAATTGCAAAAGAAAAACATGCTGACAGGCATGTAAATCTTAGCCTAAGGTGTCAGAAACCAAACTTTTGTCGCCATATGTATTGAGATAGTGCAGGAATATGAACCTGCTTCCCTTTCCTCTGTACCGTTTTACGGACAGAGTTAGGACCGACTAACCCTCAGTTGATGATCAGCGCTGAGGAACCCTGGCCCTTTCGGCGGAAACGATTCTCACGTTTCTATCGTTGCTACTAGTGCAAGGATCCATATTTCAAATAGCTCCACAAGAAATTACTCCCTTGCTTCTGTGCTATCAGAACACCCTCCTAACAATACTTCCAACTGGAAGCACTCTTGGGTATCGGCAACTGGTTTGAGCCCCGATTATTTTCACAACCTCTTTTCTAGACAGGTGAGCTGTTACGCACTCTTTAAATGATAGCTGCTTCTAAGCTAACATCCCCGCTGTTTAAGAAAAAAGAATGTTTTGAGTTACACTTAACCAGTATTTAGGGGCCTTAACCCAAGTCTGGGTTCTTTCCCTTGAGGACACTGAGCTTACCCCAGCGCCCCTACTCCCGCTTTCTGAAACGATTATGGATTGGGAGTTTGAGAAAAAAGCGAGGTCTTTCGACCCCTTACTTTCTAATCAGTATCTCTACCCCATAACCTATCTCCGGCGAGGCTAACCTAAGAGTTACTTCGGAGGGAACCTGCTATCGCCAAATGCGATTCGCCTTTCACGCCTATCCCCAAGTCATCCAAGCAGATAGACTAACACTGGTTTTGACTTCCATCGCCTTGAATGGCGACTTCATCATGCTCAGGGATAACTCATTTGGCTTCAGGTCTTATTCTAGTGACTTAGGATTTTAAACCCTGAACCTCCCTTGCGGTGCGTTCATTTGCTTTAACTGCAGCTTCTTCCTTTCGGGAATTAGCTTTGCCACTAAAATAAACTCCCTTGCGCATGCTTCTGGACGAACGACACAACCCTGGTCCATCTTCCTCGTTTGTAAAATTTCTCTTACTCACTTCGGAAAACTTCGCTCCTTTTGAGCCATGTCTGAATATTACTGTATGGTTTCAGGTGCTTTTCAGTGCTCCGCTAGGAGTACTTTTCAACTTTCCCTCGCAGTACTCGTATGCTATCGGTCTCGCAGATATTTAGAATTGGAAGTTGGTACTCCCATATTTCAAAGCCAAAATCAAAGCCTTGTACTCTGGACATTAAAGACTCATCTTTCTTTTCTCCCTGTACGGGACTGTCACCCTCTATGGTTTTTCTTTCCAGAAAATTTCAGATTGAGAAAAAAGATGTACTCTAAGCCAAACCCCACATCTTCTTAATCTCGCGACTAAGAATTCGGTTTGTTCTCTGCCGTTTTCGCTCGCTGCTAATAACGGCATCTCGGTTGATTTCTTTTCCTCCCCTTACTAAGATGCTTCAATTCAGGGGGTTACCGCTCAAGTAAATGAGCAATTCGGGAATCCATGGTTCTAAGACTGCATGCGTCTCGCCATGGCTTATCGCAGCTTGCCACGCCCTTCATCGGTCTGCTGAGCCGAGTCATCCACCAAACAGCGTATGTTCCGTAGCAACGCAAACTTGTCTGTGTTTGACCCTTTCCTATAACGTGTCATAAGAGATTTTCTTTTTTTTCCAAGATTTGAGAAAATCCCCTCTTCTTATATTGCAAAAAAACTTGCAATATATTAAATATTTCAAAAAGAAATCTTTCCACAAAAATTTCTTTTTGTTTTTTCCTTTCCAATGAAAAGGAAAAAATGGACTCAACGGGACTTGAACCCGTAGCCTCCGCTGTGCAAGAGCGGCGCTCTACCAATTGAGCTATGAGCCCAGAACAAAATTTGTTCTGGCTTTTGCAGGGAGTCAAATTTTCTATAAAACCTAATTAGATTAAAAGGAGGTGATCCGTCCGCAGGTTCCCCTACGGACACCTTGTTACAACTTAGCCCGTCTCGCGAGACTCAGAATCACTTTTATCAAAAACAAAAGTTCATCAAAACCCCACTCAACTGGCTTGATGGGCGGTGTGTGCAAGGCGCCGGGACTTATTCACCGCGCGTTAATGACACGCGATTACTGGGGATTCCAACTTCATGAGGGTGAGTTACAACCCTCAATCTGAACTGAGACAAGCTTTGGAGATTACCTTCACCTTTCGGTGTCGAAACCCATTGGACTTGCCATTGTATGCCGCGTGTTGCCCAGTGCATTCGGGCCATGCAGATCTACCGTGGCCCTTACCTTCCTCAGTCTTACGACTGCAGTCTCCTTAGAGTGCCTTCCCGAAAGAAGTAGCAACTAAGGATAAGGGTCTCGCCCGTTACCTGAGTTGACAGGACGTTTCACAACACGAGCTGACGATGACCATACAACACCTCTCAGCGCCTCAGGAAAGCCCTTCAGACTGTCCATCATTGTGCTGTCAGCACTGGTAAGATTATCAGGCGTTTTATCCAATTAAACCGCAGCATCCACCCCTTGTAGTGCGCCCCCGCCAATTCCATTAAGTTTCACCCTTGCGAGCGTACTCCCCAGGCGGCTGACTTATCGCCTTCGCTTCGACCCACCACAAATACGAGATTAATGGCAGACCTAGTCAGCATCGTTTACGGCTGGGACTAACCGGGTATCTAATCCGGGTCGCTCCCCCAGCTTTCGTCTCTCACCGTCAGGAACATACTGGTTAGACGCCTTCGCTACTGGTGGTCCTCCAAGGCTCATCACATTTCACCGCTACCCCTGGAATACCTCTAACCCCTTCTGTCCTCAAGCCCAACAGTATCTTTTGCAATTCTTTGTGTTAAGCACAGAGATTTCACAAAAGACTTACTAGGCCGGCTACAGGCGCTTTAGGCCCAATAAAAATGGATACCACTTGTGGAGTACGTGTTACCGCGGCGGCTGGCACGTATCTTACCCCCCACTTATTCGCCAAACTATTTGGGTTTGGCAAAAGCTAGTTGACTAGCACTTAGAGTCCCCCTATCACGCTTTCGCGCATTGTAAAGGTTTCGCGACTGCTGCACCCCGTAGGGCTAGGATCCTTGTCTCAGTATCCTTCTCCGGGCTACCCCTCACAGGGCCCGTATGGATCACAGGTTTGGTGGGCAATTACCCCGCCAACAGCCTAATCCAACGCAGACTCATCTTATGGCGCTCCTCTTGCGAGTGCTTTGGACAAAAGAACATTCCAGTATCTTTTGCCTATTTCCCATTAGCCCCAGTTTCCCGGGATTGGGGAATCCATAAGGTAGATTATCCACGCGTTACTGAGCCGTATGCCAAGCACATTGCTGCACTTTCGACTTGCATGTCTTAATCGGACTCTAATAGCAGTATCCGCCAGCAGGATCAGCTGGAATTCTGCTCACATTTTTTTTAATATGGAATTAGCTATATAGCTTTAAACTACATAGGTTTAGAAAATTTGACTGCCTTACTGCAGCCAAAACAACATCATACCAAGAAGTTTGGTACTCACCAATTAAAAAGATTTAAAATCGTGTTCAAGCTTCAATTGAACACTCGGGATATAACTATTTAGTGTCGCATATGTCTTTTTAAAGATATGCTCTTTTTTCCGAGGAAAAAAGAAATTATTCTTTTCTTTGTAAAAAAAAGTATTTTTCAGAATTTTCTGAATCTTTGGGACACTTTTTTTATTCTGTTTGGTTTTTTCAAAGAAATATTTTTTTCTAAAATAATGTCTAATTGATTTTTAGGCATAGCTTCTCCATCTTTTATTGCTTGTTTAACTGCTTTTAATATTCTAACTCTTTTTCCTATTTTTTCAACATTAGGATGTGCTCCAGTAAATCTTCTTGGTTTTCTTGATATAGTCATATTTAGAATAAATACTTAGAAGTATAAAAATAGATTGGTTTGATTTTTTTCTTTGTTAATTTTTTTCAGAATTTTATTTTTAGAAAAAAATCTTTATTTTCTTTGTACTTTTTTTTGTTGAGAAAAAGCAGAGACAACTTTTTGCAGATAGTCTGAAGAAATATTTCCTATAAGAAATTGCAGGCGAACTCTGTTTAAAAATGCAATTTTGTTTGCTTCTGTTTTTGGATTCATTCTTAAGATTAAATCTCCAGCTTGTTGAAAAATAAGTTGTTCTTTTGGGGGCAGTGGTTTGTGTTTTGGTTGAAGTAAAGAAGGCGAAAGTTTTTTGTCTGATAATATTCTGTCTCTTCTATTTTTTGCTCTCCATTCTTTTATTTTTGAAAACATTCTTGCTGAAAAAGAATCTTTGTTTGCTGCTCTCTTTTCTATTTTTGTTTCAGGATTATGAAGAACATCTTTTGGAAATTCTCTTTTTGGATGTTTAGTTCTTGTTTGAAAAGGTTTAGGCATAAAATATAATGATAAAAGAAATATAAAAAGCAAATGGTTATTATAAATCATCTATATTTATTTTTATTTTGTTAAGTCTTCTTAAATAATTCATAAGTTGGGCTGCTCTTTCTGGATTTCCTTCTTTTTGAATTTCTCTTAGAACTCTTTCTTTTTCTTCCAATAATCTTGTTGTAATAGATTTATTGTAATTTGAAATGTTTTTTTCTTGTTCTGCTAAAAGTTTTCTTAAATTTACTACTGAGAATTCAGGATTGTTTTGCTGTTTGAGTTTTCTAACTATTTCCATTAAAGCATCTAAATCTTTTTCTGCTTTTGGTTTTTGCTGAATTTGCGAAATTTCTCTTTTCATTCTCTCGGCTGCCAACTGGTTTTGTATTAAATTTATTTGTTGTTGAAGTTGTCTTTTTTGTTTTTCCCATTCTGCTCTTTCTGGCAAACTTCTTCTCTGTTGTTTATTTGGCATACTTTAAAGTGATGAGAAAAATATAATAAAGGATTTTTTTATAAATTATTTTAGTTCCCCATTATAAATTGTTTTTATTTCTATTTCTGATAAAACTCTGTTCCAGATTGTTACTTCGTCTATTTTTCCAGTATATATTGCAGCGGTATATTTTCCAATAACAAGTTCATTTGTTTCTGTTGTGCTTCCAGATGCTCCTTTCCAACCAGAATGTTTCCAGAGAACTCCATCTATATACATGTCCATACCACTATTGCTAACTGTAACAACAACATGATACCATGTGTTTGTATAATATCTATAACAAGGAATATCTCCGACTCCTCCTTCTTTTGAAATTGCTGTGTAATTATTGCTATTAGTTCTTAAAAACCAAGAGCAGAGAGTATTAGTCGCTGTGAAAATATTAAATCCATTCCATGAACCAGATAAATATTTGTTTATTATTCCGTCACTTGAGGTATCTGATTTATACATCCAAAAAGAAACTGAAAAAGGTGGAGTTTTTGTTATGCTTAAATCTCCTAAATCAATATAGTCATTGATTCCATCAAAAGCGATTGCATTTCCATATCTTCCTGCTACTGATTTGCTTGTTGCTCCATCTCCTGTGTAAAGAATTCCATTGTTGTTATAATCTGAGGAATCTTGGATTACTGCTGTGTGAGTTGCATTTAGATCTTCCATTTTCAA
>CAZJHM010000019.1:0-13689 GCA_964545925.1 uncultured archaeon | reverse complement strand
TAATAAGGAATAACTCCCCAACCAGAGATAACTGAAATTTTCTTATAATTATTTTCTCTTGATATTTCTTCTGCTTTTTGCATTAAAATTTTTCCGATTCCTTTGTGTTGATATGATTCTCCTTTGGTTGAAAGAGGGAGAGAGGTTCCAAAAACCCTTAATTCTCTTATTAATGCTGAATTTTTCAATTCTTTTCTGTGGGGGGAATCTGGGAATCTTAAACGAACTAAACCTAAAAGAGAAGAACGATTTTTTGGTTCATAGGAAATAAAAAACTCTTTTCCTTTTGAAGCATTGTATTCTTCTATGAATATTTTTGGTTTTTTGACTGGTTTGTCTATTCTTTCTACTTCTCTGCAACGAATACATTTGCAAGATTTTTCTTGTTCTTTGAGTTTCTCTTGAGCTAATTGTCTTAGGTTTGTGATATTTGGGCCTGCTAAAACAACTGTGCTTGGGATATCTCTTTGGATTCTCATTATGCGAGTGTAATAAGGAATAAATGATTTTATTTCTGCTAACAAATCTATTGCTTTTTCTGAAGAAAGAGGAGTGTATTTTCCTTTCTTGTAAAGATTGTTTAGTTTTGTGTTTGGGAGAATTAAAGTTGGATATATTTTCAAAGCATCTGGTTTGAAATCAGAGTTTGAGAAAATTTCCTTGAAAGATTCAATATCTTTTTCTGGTTCTTGCAAACCTAACATCATATGGTATGTTGTCTTGAATCCTGAATCTTTTAGGTTTTTTGTTGCATCAATTACATCTTGTCTTGTGTGTTTTCTGTTTATGAATTTGTAGACATTGTTGTCTGGAATTTGCACTCCAATTTCTGCTCTTGTTGCCCCATAACTTAACATCCAATCAATATCTTTTTGAGAACAATAATCAGGACGGGTTTCAAAAGTCAAAGCTGTTAAACGATTTTTAGAATGCATTAAATGTTTTTTTGCTTGTTGAAGATTTTTTTCTTTTTTTCCTGTGATTGCTGAAAAAGAAGAAAGCATAAATCTTCTTCTGTAATTTTTTGGTAAAGAAAGGAATGTTCCTCCCATTATGATTAGTTCTAATTTTTCTGTTGAATGTCCAGTTGTTTGTAATTGTTTTATTCTTGAGATAATTTGTTTAGATGGCGAGAAGTTTGCTCTTATAGCTCTCATTGTTGCTGGTTCTTCCCCTGTATATGATTTTGGAGTTTTTGATTTTACTAATGAATTTGGACAATAAATACAAGAATTTGGACAAGGATAAGGTTTAGGCATTAAAGCTACTGCAACTATTCCTGATGAAGATTTTGATTTTTTTATTGAAAGAATTTTCCTGTATTGTTTTTTTAGCTGAAGAGGAAGAGAGAGCCAGATGTTTGGGTCTGAGGGCATATGTGGAATTTTTGTTATTCTTGCTGCCTCTAGTTTCAGAGAATTAAGTTTCTCTTTTGTTTTAGGATTATGTTTTTCTAGAAGTTTAATTAGTTCCTTTGAAAAAGACATGGAAATCATTGGAATAGAGAGAAAAATGAATAATATGGGAAAAGAAGAATTGAGGAGATTGGGAATCCTGCTTTGACTAAAGAAAATTCACTTTTTAGATTTGGTTTTGAAAGATAAGAAGCTTTGAATTGTTTGTTGAAATTATTGCTGGAAAAATTTAAAGTGAAGGAAGCATAACGAGGAGAGATTGGATTAATGATTATTTCGTATGTTTTTGAAGTTAATGGTTTCAGAGTAATTTCTTTTGTTAAAAGTTCTCTGTTAGGAAGTTCGGAGTGGATTGAAAAAGTATTTTCTGCTAAAGATTTGTTTTCTGCTTTTAAATAATAGATTAATAGATTTCCATGTTCTTCTTCTTTGTAAAGAGATGTGTTTTCTAATGGTTCAATAGTTATTAGATTATCTTGAATTGGAATTATGAAAATTATTTTGTTTGTTTCTAATGGTTTTTCAAAATCTATAAAAGAAAATTCTATTCTTTTTAATGTGTTTGGTTTTGTGTTTTTGAAATCTATTTTGATTTCTATGTTTTTTTCAGTTATTGAATAATTAATTGGATAATTTGCTTGAATTGAATCATAATGTTCTTTTGAAAAAACTAAAGTTAAGATATCATCTGGCATTACTGCTCCGATTTGCATTTCTCCTTTTACTTCTTGAGCTATTGGTTCTAAGAGATAAAGAGCTGATACTTGAGATAAAAGGAAAGATATAGCTAATAGGAATAATAGTTTTTTCATAATATAGATTGGATTGAAGGATATAAAAAGATAATGTTTTTAGGTTGGAAAAGTTTAATATTGGGTAATTAGTTAGATTATTATGGAAAAATTGATAAAAAAAGTGCTTAGGAAAATAGAGCCAAGTAAAGCAGAAATTAAGAAACAGGAGAAATTTATATCTTGGGTAACTGAGAAATATCCTGTGATTGTTGCTGGCAGTGTTTCTCGTGGAACACATCTGAGAAAAGATAATGATATTGATATTTTTTTAATGCTTCCTGAAACTTTGAGTTTAGAGGAATTTCGTAAAGAAGGTTTGAGATTAGGTAAAAAAATAATTGGAAAAAATTGGAAAATTGAATATGCACAACACCCTTATGTTAAAGGAGAAAAAGATGGGTTTGATTTAGAAGTTATTCCTTCTTATGCGATTTCAGATTCAGAGAAGATTAAAAGTGCGGTGGATAGAAGTCCATTTCATTCTAAATATATGATGGAGAAATTAGATGATAGATTAAGAGGAGAAATAAGAGTTTTTAAAAAATTCTTAAAAGGAATTGGAGTATATGGGGCTGAGATAAAGACACATGGAATTCCTGGGTATTTGGCTGAATTGATTGTTTTGAAATATGGGGGATTTAAGGAAAGTATTGAGAAAATTTCAAAATGGGAAAAAGGAGTGAAGATTGATATTGGAAATAAAGGGAAAAAGGAATTTTCAGACTGCTTAGTTGCGATTGATCCTACAGATGGAAACAGAAATGTTGCTGCTTCTTTTTCTGAGGAGAATTTTTATCGTTTGATTGCTGCCTGTCGTATGTTTCTTGAAAAGCCTAGCGAGAAATTCTTTTTTCCTCGCAAAGTTAAGGTTTTTGGTGTTGAAAAACTTCGTAAGAAATTAGAGGAAAAAGAAATCTTTGGAATTCGCATTCCTTGTGCCAAAGAAGTTCCTGATATTATTTGGGGACAGATATATAGATTTGAAAGTAAGATTGAGAATTTACTGAAAGAGAATGATTTTGAGGTTGTTAGAAGTAAGTCTTTTCATTGTGAATGTTCTGCTGTGATTGTTTATGAATTAAAATCTTTAGTTTTACAATTAACTAAATATAAAGTTGGGCCTAAGGCTCAAGATTTAGAAAATGCAATTAGATTTTTCCAAAGAAATAAGATTGTGTCTGGGCCTCGTATAAAAGATGGTAAATGGGTTGCTGAGGTTTATCGCAAAGAAGTTAATTCCCTTTCATTAGTTCGCGAGTATTTACGTAAAGGAAAAGAGAAAAAACCACTTGGGAAATATTTGCAAAGAGGAAGTGTGATGAATGAAGAGAATCTGATTGACTTTTTTAAAAAGAATTCTGAATTTCAAGTTTTTCTTTCTGAATATTTAGATGGTAGGGAGCCTTGGATGCGCTGATATTTTTTAGAAAAAATTTTCTGGATTGAGGTTCGCAGAACCTCATGGTAACAGTTTTTTACTTGATTTTTTTCCTAAAAAATCATGAGGGGCTGAAAGCCGCTCAAAAGCCGAAGGCTTTTTTGATGAAACTTTTCCCAAAAGTTTCAGCGCAGGGAGTGGGACTCGAACCCACACGCCCAAAGGCACTTGTTTTCGAGACAAGCTCCTTACCATTCAGAACATCCCTGCATCTATCTTATCAAGCAAAATCCTTAAATCCCAAATCTTTTAAGATTTCCTAATCAATCTCTATATATGATAGCTTTAGTTTCAGACATACATGCAAATATCTGGGCAATAAAAGCAATGTCTCTTCATTTGGAAGGTAAAGATATAAAAGACATAATAATCTCAGGAGACATAACAAATGGTCCAACTTCTGACTTAAATGAAGTTTTCTATTTCCTGAAAAACTTCAATATTTATGCAATCCCAGGAAACATAGACACTCAAAAAACACTTCAATATCTGCAAAAAAACAATTACTCAATTCACAATGAAACTAAAAAATTAGGAAAACTAAAAATAGCAGGGTTTGGAGGAGGTTTATCTTATGGCATAGGATATTTCCTAAATAATGAACAAACAATAAAGCAAGAAATCTGGAATCTATTAGAATACAATAAACCAGATATTTTCACAACTCATTTGCCCCCTTTCAACACAAAAATAGATTTATCTAAATCAAACATCCACTCAGGAAGTCAAGTAATAAAAGATGCAATTAAATTTTTCCAACCAAAATTCTGGATATCCGGACATGTTCATGAGGCAAAAGGAACAGAAAAAATAGGAAAAACATTTTGCATAAACCCAGGTTCTTTAAAAGATGGCTCTTATGCTCTTTTAAACCCTGAAAAAAGCAAGGTGATTTATTATAAAGTTAAGATTTGATATGGCAAAAAAAGAAGCTATGAGAAAATATTCAGAAGCAAAAGAAAAAAATCTAGTAGATGAATTAATGATTCCAATTTGTGAATCAATTTTCAAAAAAGAACATTTTTTCACAACTTCATCTTGTTCAGGAAGAATATCTTTAATGAATGTAGAAGACATAGGAATAAAAGAGCCAAAGGCATTTTACAGAAAATGGCACAGAACAATTACATTTCAAGAACTTCTCCAATCTCTAAAAGAAAAAACAGAAAGAGAAATATGGTTCAAACTTGACCCACTAATACTCCATATAGCAACAGACACTCAGGAAAATTCAAATCTTCTTTTAGAAATTCTCCATAAATCAGGTTTGAAAAGATTCGGAGTAATTAATTCCAAACCTGGAAAATATGTCGTGGAATTCCAAGGAAATGAGTCAATTTCTCTCCCAATAAAAAAAGAAAATAATCTTTTAGTTCAAGAAGACTACCTACAATTCATAACAGAAAAAGCAAACAAAAAACTAGAAAAGAATTTTCAACTTTTAGAAAAACTCTCAAAAACTCTGAAAAAAGAACTCCCAAACAAATAATCACTTTTTCCAATTAGCAGTAATCCTTTTCATCTCCGTAAAGGCATATTTATAATTATTATAATCCACATTTTTTCCAACAATATCTTCAAAAGGATTTGTTTCCATTATCTTTCTAACTCTTTCCTGAATTTTCCCTTCCTCCTCTGTTATTATCTTTTTTAATTCAGAATAATTTTTTGTAATCCCTCTGGCTTTATTCATACTTTTTTTCCTTTCTCTTCTATAAACTAAATTTTGGACAAGTTTTCTTATTTCTTCAAATTCTTGATATGCAATCAAAGTATATTTTAGTTGTTTTATGCCAACAGGCTCAAATTCAATTATATCCCTAATTTTTTCCATTCTCCCTTCTGCCTGTTCTTTAATCAATTTAGAAATAACCCTAACATTCTCTTCATATCCTTGTTTTTTTCTCCAAAATTTCTCAATCACAGGAATTCTTTCCCTATCAGGAACAATAATTTTTGGCAAAAGAGCTTTTTTTTCGGGTTTCACAACTTTTTCTCTCACAATTTTATTTCGTTTATTAATAATATCATCTATTTCTGAATAATTTCTTTTTTTCATTTCAAAAATAATATTTCTCACATTTTTTTCAAACTCTTTTAAATCTATATCTTTTACATTTATCCTGTTTTTCCAAATTAACAATTCCGAAAAGAAATCATAAATTTTTCCACCAACTTTTATATCCTCTGGAGAAAATCCTTTCCTAATAAAAACAATCTCATTTTCTCCCAGAATTTTCCTGAGTATTCTTTCTCCTCTCATAAATTTTTGTCTTTCTTCAAGATTCAACCTCTTTCTCGCCATATATTTTTCCATTTCTTTTTCTCTTTCTATCTCTCTATTTATTTTTCTTCCTGTTCGTTCATATTCATAAACAGAAACTCTGCTATTTCCACTAAAATTTTCACCAATATCTTTCATCATTAATTCTAATCTGCTTTTTTCAGCTTCCAAACTATTAATTAATCTTTTCATACTTTTTTTGTTTTTCCTAACTCTCTCATATGCAGAATCATATTTATGTCCATTTATTTCTTTTACATCTCTTTTTATTTCTAAATTAATTCTTTTTATATCTTTCATTATTTCCATTATTATTGCTTTTTGTGAAATTATTTCTGCTAATTTTTTTACATATTTTGCTTTTCTAACTTTATTCTTAATTTCTGCTACCCCTTTTCTAGTTAGCAATTCCCTTGGGTTTCTAACTACCTCATATTTAATTGCTTCCCCAAAGCCAAGTATTCCCTCTTTCCTTAATCTATCAATTGCTCTTTCATGTCTTGGTGTTATTCTTCTTATTGCCATATCTCAATTACTATTTCAATATATAATAACTTTTCTCAATTAACTTCAAAAACAAGCTTTAAAAACCTTGCCCAAAACTAAATAACTATATCCCAATCGGTGTTTTTATGAAAAAATGTTTAAGTTGTAATAAAGAAACCACTAATGACTTTGTGGAATTTAAGTGTCCAGTCTGCAAAGCATCTTTAATCAGATGCCAAAAATGCAGAGAAAACAATATACCTTACAAATGTAAATGTGGATTTAGGGGTCCTTAAAATGGGAAAAATGGTAGTTATCTACAAAGTTACAGCAGAAGATATGGAAAATCTACCAGAAATAGAAGAAAAAATAAAAAATTCAAAATTAAATATATCAGATATGAAAAAAATACCAATAGCATTTGGAATAGAATTATTAAAATTAGCAGTAATGCTTCCAGATAAAGATGAACAAGCAATGAACAATGCAACAAAAACTCTACAAGAAATAGCAGGAGAAGAAAATGTAGAAATAGAAACAATGACTTTGGTTTAAAGGTGAGAAAATGGATTTAACAAGATTTGAAATAACAAGAATAATATCAGCAAGAGCTTTCCAGATTTCCTTGGGAGCTCCTCTTTTCACAAAATCACAAAAAGAAGATTCAGCTTATGTGATAGCAAAAAGAGAATTTGAAGAAAAGAAACTTCCTTATGCAATTATGCGCACAACACCTTCAGGAAAAAACATAATAGTGGGTGGGTAATTATGGGAAAAGCAATACCTAAAAAAATAAAGACAATGGCAGAAGAAATAAATGAACTCTTAGGAGATAAGATAACAAATTCTTTTGAAAAAAACAAAGAAACAGTAAGAAATTTAGATTTAGGAAATTATAAGAAAAATAATAATCTAATTGCAGCTTATTTAACCCGAATCAAAGCAAAAAAAGACTAATTTTCTAATCCTAAAAAGAAACCTAAAAAAAGAAAAACTTCTTTTACATCTATATATATGGGCTTATAGGCTAATGGATAGACCAGCTGGCTTCGGACTAGCTAGTGGGGGTTCGAGTCCCCCTAAGCCCATGATTTTTTTAGGAAAAAAATCAAGTAAAAAACTAACACCATGGGTTTCTACGAAACCCAATCTGAAGTTTTCTTGTATCGTATAGAAGGCTAAAAGTTTTCAAGGGAATTTTCAAAGGAAATTTTAGAAAGAAATAGAAGCAAAAGAAAAAGCAGAAATTTGAAAAAAGTTGGCTTCAAAGAATCCAGAAATTTTTTTTAGACATATTCCTCCAAAAGAAAGAATTTTGAAGAAAAGTTATTATATTTTATTGAAGATATATTTCTATATTATTTTTTTTAAAATTAGCCTTCTTTATAAAAGATTTCTACAGAGCCAAGATTAAACAAGAGATGCAACAATTGTTTCTGATTCAATAATTGCCCCAATCCAAAGAAGAAAAACAGCAATAATTAAAACAAAAACAATATCATCAATTATTATTCTTAAATCTTTCCATCCATATTTAGGAGAAATAATTGCCACACTTAAAATTCCCCCTGCAATAGCACCTAAGAAGTAAGCTCCAGCTTCTGGAATTCCATGTCCAATTAATCCCAAGAAAGAAATAATTCCTTGTAATATTCCCATATGCAAACCCCCAGCCATTTCACGCAAAACTTCTTGTCCAATCAAAACTCCAAGAGTGCTTGCATTCCAAATAACTAAATAAAGTGCGCCAGCTCCATATAAAAAAGAAAGGAGAATAAAAAGAAGCATAACTGTAAAATTATGCGAAAATATCATTTCTCTCCAACAATCAGCATTTTTTCCACAACTTCCAACAGAAACACTTGCATTACCAGTCATTGTTTGTCTCATATCAGCAACAATCCCCAAGGTAGCATCTTGCTCCTGAAACACACTCCTATGTTCAGAAGGCATTATACAATACCAGATTCCATAAGAAAAAATAATAGAAACAAATAACATAAAATAAACTCCAATCAATCTTTTGTGCCTAAAGAAAAATCTTGTTACAAAATCTCCTTCATCTACTTCTTCTCTTTCTGCTTTTAAATAAAGATTATGCATCATTGGAACAAAAGCAATAACAATAAAAGAAATAGACAATATACTTGAGTTCTTTTCATCCATATACAATGCAATTCCTAAACTCAAACTAACAACAACAAAAACAATAGCACATAACATAAATGGATGATTAGCCCATCTCTTTGGCAATCCAAACTCTTCAAGAACCATACTTATCTATTCTTTTCTTTCTTTAAATTCTTTTCTTCCAAAACAAAAAATTAGTCGCTTTCAATTCTTGGAGCTAAAAAATAGATTATTCTTGCTTTCCCTAAATTATATTCTATTTTCATTGGAGCATTTGTCTTAAGAGAAATCTCAACATCTTCTCCTCCGACAGATTTAAGCATATCTTGAAGATAATTCAAGGGAAACATACTTTTTGCTTCTTCTTTTATTTCATTTTCCCTTATGTCTTTTCCTTTTTCTCCCTCATATGCAAATTCTCCTTTAGTAGAACTAGCATATATTCTGAAACCTTCTTTTCCGTTTGAAAAAATAACATGGTCACTTATCAAACCAGCATCTTTCAATGAATTTTGTATTGAGTTTCCATCCATCTTTATCTTTCCATCAAACTCAATTTTAGGGTTAGGCAATTCACTTCCAGAAATATTCAATAAAGGAACCTGAAATCTTCTTTTTGATTCTCCCTCAAAACAAAAAGTTATTGTATTTTTTCCTTCTTTTATCTCTATCTTAAGTTTTTCTCCTGCTTTTGTTCTTGCCATTATTTTTGATAAATAACTCAAATCCATTCCTATTTTTGTGCTTTCAATATTATACTCTAAAAAAGCATTCTTAGGCATAAAAAAATCAATCATAGATATCTGGCTTGGGTCTGTAGCCCTTAAACTTAATCCTTCTTCTCCAATACAGAATTCAGCCTCATCTATCAAAACAGAAATAGAATCAATTATCTTCCTAAATTGTTCTGCATTTTCAATTAGCATCTCCATACCTATCATTTTCCAACAAACCCTTAAAAACCTAACCCCTTTATTTAAACTTTTCCAATATTATATTTGTATGCCTCAAAAACCAAAAAATGAACTAAAACCAAAAAAGGAACTAAAACCAAGAAAAAGCATACTTGTTTTTATTTACACAAAACTAGATAAAATTCAAAATCCCCATGCTCTTTTAAGAGAAGCAATGAAAGCAAGCTTTGAAAATCCATCAAAAGAAGAGGTAATTAAAAAATTCTTAATCTCCTTTTTAAGAAAAAAGAAAATTCCTGAAGAAAAAATCAATCATTTTATCAATTTGCCACTTGCAGAAGCTCATTCACTTTCTCTTGCTTTGGAAAACCTAACAAGAGAAAGAAAAAAATTTCCAAATATATCTGAATTTAAAAAATATCTTTTATCTCTAAATTTCTCACCCAAAACAATTGAAGAATATTTTAATATTTACTCTCCTACTTTGTCTTCTTCTTTTATAGAACCTCCTCTTTCTCCATTAAGAGAAAATCTACCTAGAGAAAAAATTCCTCAACCTAAAAAACCAATTTCAACCCCTGTATCAATTCAGCCAGATAAAAGAAATGAAAAAAGTTTCAGATTCACTCCTATTTCTTGTCAGGATTTTTTCAGATTATGTGAAATAAAAGCACAAACTCCAAAAAAATTAGCTCTCAAAGAAATTCTTATGACAGTTGAAAGAGAATTTAAGAAAACAGATGAAAAAAGCAGAAAAAGAGAAATATTTACTAAACACGATAAATACTCTCCTTTTTTCCTAGAAGCAGCCTCAAAACTTCTTTTATGGTGGAGAACAAGAGGAAAAAATCTAGATGATTTGTATTCTCTTCTAGAAAAAGAAAAATTGTCTGATTTATCCCAAATTCTTAAATCAGGAACAATAGGAGTATATATACCTAGATATACTACTTCTTCTCCTGGCTACAGAAAGAAATAAACAACCTTTAAAAACCTTCCCAAGCCCTTCTTCTATAAAAGAAAAAGTGATTATATGAAAGAAGACAAAACTGTTTTTCCTGGTTCAGAATTAGCTCAAGAAGAAGAATATCTTCCAGGGGCAAATACTTTCATAAAAAAAGGAATAATTTATTCTGATTCAGTTGGAGAAAAAGAAACAGACATGAAGGAAAGAAAAGTTGGAGTAAAAAAAATAAACAAAATATTAAAACCAAAAACAAATGATATTGTTTATGGTAAAATTGTTCAAATAAAAGAAAGTTATGCAATAATAGAAATCTATGCTTTGAAAAGAAATAACACAAGACAGTTTTTCAAGTTTTCCTCAGGAATCTTACCAGTTTCAAATGTTTCTTTTGATTATGTTTCAGATTTAAGAGAACTTTTAAAGAAAGGAGACATAGTAAAAGCAAAAATAGATTTAATTGATAAGTTTGGTTTAAAGTTAAAACTTAAAGGAACAGACTTAGGAGTAATCCTTTCACATTGTTCAGAATGCAAAGCCCCTTTAATCTTATCTAACAGACATTTAAAATGTAAAAAATGTCTAGCAGAGGCAACAAGAAAAATAGCAAATGATTCTTATATCCTCAAACTCTGAAGGTGATTTATTTGGAAATAAAAATACTTAAAAATGAAAAAAAAGAATTAGAATTCAAAATAATGGATGAGAGGCACACAATTCCCTCTATCTTGAAAGATGAAATAGCAAAATTATCTTATGTGGATTTTGTAGCTTATCGTTTAGAACATCCTTCCGATAAAGACTCAATTTTCTTAATAAAGGTAAATTCCAAATCTCCAAAAACAGCACTTCAAGAAGCAATAAAAAACATAAAGAAAAATCTAGGAGAAACAAAAAAGGAATTCAAGAAAGCTTTAGGTTCTTAATTCCCATATTTCAAACAATTTTTTTTCATTTCACTATTATTTACTCTATTACATGCTTGTATATCCAAAGAGTCTTTAACATACATTACTATACAAAAATCTCTTGAAAATCCAGGAATATCAGAATATTCTTCAGGAGTAATCACATTTTCACAATATTCAACATTCCAAACAAACAAAGCCAAGTCATAATAACAACTACTTTTATCTTGTTCATTATTTATATATTTACAATAATCACTTTCACTATCCATAGCTTTTCCATAATAGCATTCATTTCTTACTTCACTAACTTCATAACTACTACAATCAGCAGTACTATATTCAAAAGCAGGGTTTGAATAATCAGTTTCATCAGCAAAAATTTCTTCATTTAGTTCTTCTTCAGTTGGGCCTTCAATACACCCACTTAGCAAAATCCCTAACATAACCATCAATAAAACAATCTTTTTCATAATTCTATTAGTTCTTTTTCCTTTAAATATCTTTTCCTACCTTAATTTATTATGAAACCAATAGATATAGTCTTTCTTGGAACCTCTTGTTCAAACCCAACAACTCAAAGGCATCTCACATCCACAGCCTTTCGTTATGATGGAACATGGTTCTTAATAGATACAGCAGAAAATGTCCAAAAACAAATGCTTCATTCTGGAATCTCATATATGAGAGTTCAATATATATTTTTCAGCCATTTTCACTTAGACCATTTCTTAGGTTTAGCAGGCTTATTAGCAACAATGTCTCTCCATAACAGACAAGAAGAACTTACAATTTTTGGCCCAAGAAATTTAAAACAAAAAATTCAGCAAACTTTGGATTTAGCAGATTTGCAACCAACTTTCCCTTTGGATTTACAAGAGATAAAGAAAGACACAGATATTATTCAAAAACAAGATTTCACAGTTCGTGCCTTTCTCTTAGATCACACAACTCCAACTTTAGGTTATTCATTTACAGAAAAAGACAAACTTGGAGAATTTGACCCAAAGAAAGCAGAAGCTTTGAAAATTCCTCGTTCTTATCTTTGGCAACAACTCCAAAACGGAGAAACAATTGAACACAATGGAAAAAAAATAAAACCAGAACAAGTCTTGGACACAAAAAAAGCCAAAAAAGGAAGAAAAATTTCCATAATCTTAGATACTTTCTCCTCAGATTCTTATAAACAAGAAATAAAAGATTCAGATATCTTAATTCATGAATCTTCTTTTATAGAAAAAGATAGAAAAAGAGCAGAAGAAACAAAACATTCAATAGCAGCAGATGTTGCTAAACTAGCAGCCCAATCAAACATAAAAAAACTTTATCTCACTCACATTTCTCCTCGTTATTCAAATCCTAAAGAAATAGAAAATGAAGCCAAGCAGTATTTTAAAAATTCTTATTTAGCAAAAGATTTGCAACAAATAATTCTAAAATAGTTTCAAATATCTATACTTTTTCCAGGTTTCAAAATCATTATTTCAGAATCAACTTTGCTTTTTTTCAACTTATATACCATTTCTTTTGGATTCTGTTTTATTTCATCAAAAGTATTGTAATGCATAGGCACAACATATTTTGGTTTTATTAATTTAGTAGCTCTCACAGCATCATTTATATCCATTCCTTTGCATCCTCCAATTGGTAACATCAATAAATCTGCTCTTACTTTTGTAACTAAATCTGTTAATTGTGTATCTCCAGCATGATAAAAACTTTTTCCCTCATGTCTCATCAAATAAGTTAAAGGATAAAAAATATGAGGATTATGGGCAGGAATTGCCTGAACATTCACACCTCTTGAAAAAATACTTCCATTTGAATTCATTGTAAAAAGAGCATTTCTTGGTAAATTAAGTTGTTCAATTACTGGAGGAGGAGCAACAACAGCTGAATTATTTTTTTTAGCAATTCTTTCAACCAATTCTTTATCAAAATGGTCTGGATGTTCATTACTAACAAGTATCATTTGTGTTTTGTTTAAAAGATTTGATTTCACAACTGGTTTTTCGCAAAACTTAAATCCTTTTGGTTCATTAACTATTGGATCAATTGCAATTGCTGTAGAGCCTAAATCAAGAAAAAAACCTGCGTGCCCCATATATGTGAGCTTTACCATATCATTCTATTCTTGCCTAACCCTTTTAAACCTAATCTTATTTTTTTATCTTTAATTTTACTAAATAAATATCATTGTTATTCAAGAATAATTTTAGTTATATTTTTAAATCTAAGAAAGAATATTATTTATGCATTTATTACAAAAAGCCAAGGCTCCTTAGAATATCTACTTATTATTGGAGGAGCAATCTTAGTCGCAGCAATTGTCTTAATGGTTCTAAGTGGAACATCA
>CAZJHM010000018.1:0-13863 GCA_964545925.1 uncultured archaeon | reverse complement strand
AATCTCCTATTTCAGAACTCCATGGATCCATACTACTAATAAGTATTATTCCTTAAAAAACCTTTCACTCTCTTTTTTCTCCCTAAATTTTATTTTCCAGAAAGAGTTTATCAAAAAAAAACAAACAGAGTACAAGAAAAAAAATAAATGAAATAAAAAAATAGAATAAAAAAATAAAAAAACTAAGAAGATGATTTAAATATCATATCCTCTTAATGTCTTTCTTCCGTTTTTCTTTGCTCTTTCGCAAGCATCTTTTACCATTAATTCAACTTTTTTACTAAGTTCTTGTGGGAAGTCACCAGACATGTTCATTTTGTTCTTTTTTACAAGTCCTCTGACTTTACTACCAACAACTAATATTTCTGCCATTGTTAACCAACCTCCATAGGCAATTGTTAATTAGACTATGTTTTAATCATATAAATACCTATCGTTTTTCAAATCTTTTCTATACAAACCCCATAAAAAGCCACTTTTATAAGGTTTTCTCACTATTTTTTAAACCCACAACATATTTATAAACACCAGAAGCAGTATAATATATAAGGGGAGTTAGAAAAAGGATTTAGATAAATCCCTCCGTTTTTCTATCATTTTTTAAATGAGGTGAGCCTAACATGAATTTTGTAGTAACAAAAGAAATGACAAAAAAACTGCTTGAGGAAGAGTTCAAGTTGAGAAAAAAACAACCAGAGGCATGGACAAAAACAAAATTTAGAAAATATGCAAATTTTGGAATAAAAAAGAAAAATATAGAAGCATAAATTGAGGTGCTGGAAAATGGTTAATAAAAAAGCAAAAGGTAAAAGAGCAAAAACAAGAGATAAATATAAATCTCGCGGAAAACCAACTGTGAATAAACAAGTAAGAGAATTAGAAAAAGGAACAACAGTTCATATAGTTCCTAATTCAGCTTTTCACTCTGCTTTGCCACATCACAGATACACTGGTAGAACAGGAACAGTTTCTAAAAAAAGAGGATTTGCTTATGAAATCCTAGTAAGAGTTGGAAACACAATAAAAACATTAGTAACTAGCCCTGTACATCTAAAGGTGAAGGAAAAATGACTCAAATAATTGATAAAACACCACTAACTTTACCAGAATTAAAAGAAAAGTTAGATACAATAGAATATGATGAGCCTCTTTTTGAATATACTTCTGCAAAAGAATATGCAAAAAAATTTGCAAAACTAAAACTAAAAGATGCTCTAGAACTAAAAAAAGAATTATTAGCTTTAGGAATAGATGAAGAAACAGTTATTTCATTAGTTAATCTTCTACCTAAAAGAAAAGACATAATTCAAACAGTTCTACCAAAAGAACAAAACTCAGACAATGATTTAATCAATAAAATAGAAGAAGCAATAAAAAAATACAGAAAGTGATATTAAATGATAAATGAAGAGTATGCCTATGTTTTGGATTATCTTCCATCAAACACACCAAATGAACCTGATAAAGCTCAGCTTCTAGGCAGCTCTTTTTTTGTCTTGTTAGAAGCTTCTTTAAAAAAACCAGTTAAGACTGGAGAATTTGTCTATATAGGAAAAAATGAAAGAGAACAAATAAACAGAATACTTAGAAGAATCAACTATACAGATTTATCTTCAACTTCTGAAACAGAACTTCCAATAGTAATCAAAGAAGTAATAAAAAAAAGCGAACCTCGCTTTCTTCGCTTTTTCAATGAAGCCCGTCCTCTTTCTCTTAAAAGACATCAAATAGAATTAATTCCAGGAATAGGAAAAAAAACTTTAGAAACCTTTTTAGCAGAAAGAGAAAAAGAACATTTCAAATCTTTGGAAGAAATAAATACTCGCATATCTTCTTTCCCAGATGTTCTTGATTCATTATCTGAAAGAATAATCTTAGAAATAAAAGGAGAAGATGCAAAATATTTCTTGTTTGTACCTAAGTTTGTTTCTCTACCTCAAAAGCCTAAAAAGAGAAGATTCTAATGCTCTTGAAAGAGCTTCAAACTTTTTCTTCTAAATATGGAATATATCCTCGCAAAAATCTCGGGCAAAACTTTATCATAGATGAATCAATTTTATCAATCCTTTCTGAATTCTCTCCTAACAAAAATGTCTTAGAAATTGGCTCAGGGTTTGGATTCTTGACAAAAGAACTTCTTTCTCAATGCAAACACCTCACAGCAGTTGAAATAGATGAAAAACTCTACACTCTTCTTCGCATTGAATTATCCTCTTTCCAAAATCTCACACTTCTAAACAAAGATTTTCTTTCCTTAAATCTCTCAGATTATCCAATAGACATTATTATCTCTGCTCCTCCTTATTTCATTTCAAAAGAAATTATCAAGAAAATAATTATCTCAGATATTCCCGAAGCAGTTCTTTTAATGCAAAGAGAATTCTTGGAAAAAATAACATCTCTGGAAGGTGAAGCAGACTACAAAGCAATTTCAGTTTTCTTTCATTCTTTTTATTCTTTTGAAATCCTGAAATTTGTAGGCAAACATTCTTTTTATCCTTCTCCTTCAATTGATTCTGCAATCATTCATTTCACTCGCAAAAAATCTTCTATTCCTCCGTCCCAAAGACAAGAATATTTCAAATTTTTGACTCAGATTTTTCGTCATCGCAACAAAACAATCTCTAACTCCCTTTCTCTTGAACATTACCCTCCTCTTTCCCCTCAGAGCAAACTCAAAGACATTAAAGTTATGCAATTAACCCCAAAAGAATTTCTCTCTCTTTTTTCTTCCCTTTCTTCCATACTCAAACTTCCCCCTAAACCTAAAAAACCAAAAAAATAATTCCCAAAGAAACCAAATTCTTTAAATACTTCATCCTCCTCTTTTCCTTATGCAGTCCTCAATCAAGAATTCCGAAAAATCCAAAACAAAACCTTTGGAGAAAATCCCAAAATTCAAAAAATATCCATTTGTCTCAATTATTATGGCAACTTATTCTCGCCAAGAAGTTTTGAAAAAAACTTTAGCTTCACTTTTAAATCAAGATTACAAAGGCAAATATGAAATAATAGTTGTAGATGATAAAAGCAAAGACAACACTCCTTTTATTCTAAAAGAATTAGCAAAGAAAAATAAAAAACTAAGAATTCATCTTTCAGAGAAAAACCAAGGAGCAGCTTTTTCCAGAAACAAAGCAATCTCTCTCGCTCATGGGCAAATTACAATTAACATGGATGATGATTGCATAGCAAAAAAATATTGGTTATCTAATATGATTAAACCATTCACAGAAGAAGAAAACTTAGGAATAGTTTCAGGTTATGCCCACTATGGAGGAACCTCTACTGCTTTTCCAACTCTTCTTTTGAAAAAAGTAAAAGGATATGATACTGATTATGCTCCTTACTCCCTTCGCGAGGATACAGATTTGTCATTCAAAATTATGGACTTAGGATATAAATTCAAACTAATCCCAGTTGATTACATCCATGACCATTTTGTTGAACAACCCAAATCTTTCCTAGATATTTTTTCTTATGGTTTCAAAAGACTCCAATACCACAGAAATGATGTTATTCTTTATAAAAAACATCCCACTTCTTTAACAAGAAAATTCCTAAATATAAAATATGGTTTCTTAATCTCTCCAATGCATGATTTCAAAACAGCAACAGGTTTATGGGAAGGGAAATTTAATCTCTCATCTCCCCGCGGAATTGTCTTTCTCAAACCTAAAACTCCAATCCATATTTTAGCAATTATCCTTTTAGGAATCTCTTATGTCTTTGCAATAAAAACTTCTCGTCTTTTCTATTCTTTAAAATACAGGAAACTCTTAATTTAATTTATCACTACAAATAAATACAATTATAAATATATGTAGTGATAAATATGTTATGGTTTATTATATTCAAAAAAAAGTAAATGGAAAAAAATATACTTATGCCTCAAAAACAATTAGAATAGGAAAAAAAGTTATTTCTATATCAAAAAGAGCAGATAAAAAGAAAGAAACTCCTGCTTTAAGTAAATTCTTCAAGAACAAAGAGGAAGAAATAAGAAAAAAACACTTATTGAAAAAATACAAATCAAATTCTGTTTTTACAACTGAACAAATAATTGAAATAGAAGAAATGAAATCTAACTATAATAATTTAATAAAACAAATGACAGAAAAACAAAGACAAGATTTATTTGATAGATTTAATGCAAATTTCACTTTTGAGTCAAATGCTTTAGAAGGAAATTCATTAACCCTTAAAGATGTAAATATGATTTTATATGAACAAAAAACAATTAAAGGAAAAGATTTAAGAGAAATTTATGAAACAAAAAACTCAAGAAAAGTTCTTGATTTAATTCTAAACAGAAAAATAAATTTTAATGAAAAAGGAATTCTAAAAATGCACTCTATTTTGATAAAAGATATGGGAATACCAAAAGGATACAAGAAATTCCCAAATTTTCTCTTAGGCAGACAAATAAAAACAACTCCTCCGGAAGAAGTTAAAAAAGAAATTAAAAATCTATTAAAAAATACAAAATCTTCAAAACTTCATCCTTTGCAAACAATCTCACATTTTCATTCAGAGTTTGAAAAAATCCATCCTTTTGAAGATGGAAATGGAAGAGTAGGAAGATTCCTAATTGTTCTTTATTTAATAAAAAATAATTATCCTCCTTTAATTATAAGAAAATCTCAAAGAATTGCTTACTTAAAAGCATTAGAAGATTATGATAGAGGATATAAAGACAATATGGAAAGGTTTATTTTAGAAAAATACAAAAAAACATTTAGAAATTTCTTTGAAATTTATATCAAATACTTGTGAAAATCCTACCACAATAAATAAAAACATTCTTTCCCTTTTTCTATTAATCAAAAGATGTGTTTCTGATGAAAATATTAATGTTAAATCCTCCATTTCTAGAAAAATTCTCTCGTTCTTCTCGCTCTCCTGCAAAAGCCAAAGGAGGAACTATTTATTACCCTTTATGGTTAGCATATGCAACAGGTTTATTGGAAAAACAAGGACATGAAGTAAAGTTAATAGATGCTCCAGCAAAAAAACTCTCTTTTGAACAAGTCCAAAAAATAGCAGAAGAATTTCAACCAAAAATAATTGTCTCAGACACAAGCACAGCAAGTATTTACAATGATGCAAAAGTTTTAGCTGACTTGAAAAAACACACTCATTCTTTCACAGTTCTTGTAGGCACTCATGTCTCTGCTCTCCCAGAATGGACTCTTGAAACTTTCCCATTAATAGATGCAGTTGCAGTTCATGAATATGATTACATTCTTAGAGATTTAGCAAAGGAATTTGAAAATTCAATTCCTAATCTAGAAAACATCAAAGGTTTAGTATATAGAACACAAGGGCAAATAAGAAGAAACCCAGATATGCCTTTAATCCAAAACTTAGATGAAATACCTTTTGTCTCAGAAGTCTACAAAAAACATCTAAACATAAAAGATTATTTTTATTCAGCAAATCTTTATCCTGAAATTACAATAGTCTCTTCTCGCGGATGTCCATATCAATGTAAATTTTGTGTCTGGCCTCAAACTTTAATGGGACATGAATTCCGCACTCGCTCTTTACATAATCTAATAGCCGAAATAAAATATATAGAAAAAGAATTCCCAAATGCAAAAGAAATAATGTTTGAAGACGATACTTTCACAGCAAATAAACAAAGAATTCTTGAATTCTCTAAACTCTACAAAGAAAATAATCTAAAAATAACTTGGAGTGCAAATGCAAGAGCAGATTTAGATTACGAAACTCTACAAGCAATGAAAGAATGCAACTGCCGTCTTCTTTGTGTAGGAATAGAATCAGCAGAACAGGAAATTTTAAACAACATAAAAAAAGGAACAAAAGTTGAAGGCATAAGAAAATTTATGAAAGATTCCAAAAAAGCAGGAATCTTAATTCATGGTTGTTTTATGATGGGAAATCAAGGAGAAACAAAAGAATCAATCAGAAAAACAATTGATTTTGCAAAAGAACTTAATCCTGATACAGCCCAATTTTTTCCAATAATGGTTTATCCTGGAACAGAAACTTTCAATGAATTCAAAGAAGCAGGTTATCTAACAACAACAAATTACAAAGAATGGCTAAACAATGATGGACAGCACCAAACAATTGTCTCTCGTCCAAATCTTTCAAACAAAGAATTAGTCCAATACTGTGATTTAGCAAGAAAAGAATTTTATATGCGTCCTTCTTATATCTTCAAGAAAGTAATTCAAGCAATAACTCAGCCTAGAGAAGCAATTCGCATTTTAAAATCCAGCCGTACTTTCTTTCGCTATCTCTTTTTTGGCTCAGGCTTTGAATCTTCCCACACTGAAATTTCCTGCTCCGAGAATTTTCCCTCCGAAGAAAAATCCCACTCTGAAGAAAGTTTTCTACAAGAAAAACAAACAGAAGAAGTTTTTTTCCCAAGACATTCTTGCTCAGGTTGTCCTTTAGCTAATCAATGTCAAATAAAAGAAAATCCCAAGAAAGAAATAAAAGAAAGTGAAGATAATGAAAAGACATGATTTCATTCTCTCAAATCTGAAAGGCAAAGTTTTAGATATAGGTTATTATGCTTGCACTCTCCATGAAAAAATAAAAAAAGAAGTTCCAAGAGAAAATCTCTATGGTATGGATATCTATGGAAAAGAAAACAAATATTACAAAAAATCCTCGGCAGAAAAAAAATTCCCCTATCCTTCTAATTCCTTTGATACAATTATTGCAGGAGAATTAATAGAACACCTGCACAAACCAGAAATCTTTGTTCAAGAATCTGCACGAACTCTAAAAAAAGGAGGATATCTCTTGCTAACAACTCCAAATAGAAATTCATTAATCAATCTTCTTTTCCACAATTACCATGCTCCTCTCCATTTCTCTCTTTTAACCCCCTCAGAAATAAAACATCTCCTAAAAAAGAACAATTTCAAAATAAAAAAATTCTACACTCTCCCATATACAGAAGAAAGTTCCGAAGGTTCGCACAAACCTTATCTTTTCCCACTTCGCAAACTTCTTTCTTTTTTCTTACCTTTCTCTCTCCGTGAAAATATGTGCATCTTAGCTGAAAAACTTTAAGAAAAATAAACTAACCAAAACATATTTAAATTTACAAAAAGATGATTAATTATGCAAATATACATCTATCTCTTGCTTTTCCTAGCAAGTTTTTTACCAACATATTTTGCCATGCCATTTTTCATAAGACGGATGCATGCAAGAGGTTTGACAGGAAAAGACATGAACAAAAATTCTAAAATAGAAGTAGCAGAATTAGGAGGAATGGTTGTCTGGCTAGGTTTTTCTTCTTCAATAATTCTTGCAATTTTTCTCTCTAATTATCTTTTCCTTCTCCCTTTAGATATGACTCTTCTTTTAGCAGGTTATGCAACAATCTCAATGGTATTTTTCTTAGGAGTAATTGATGACTTAGTAGGTTGGAGAAAAGGAATAAGACAATGGCAACATGCTCTTTTCCCTCTTTTCGCAGCTTTGCCTTTAATGGCAATAAAAATAACAAATCCCCCAATGGTTCTTCCAATTATAGGACTTCTCCCAAATGAATTTTTAATTCCTTATCTTGGAGTAGTCTCTTTTGGTTTAATTTATTCTCTTTTCATAGTTCCAATAGGGATAACAGGAGCCTCAAATGCAACAAACATGTTAGCAGGCTTAAATGGTTTAGAAGCAGGTTTAGGTTTAACAATTCTTTCTTTTTTGTTTGCAATTGTTTTTCTACAACAAGTTCCAACAGCAGCAGCAATCTCAATTGCAATGATGGGTTCTCTTTTAGCTTTCCTAGTTTTTAATAAATGTCCAGCAAAAGTTTTTGGTGGGGATTCTCTAACTCTTTCAATCGGAGCAACAATCGCAACAATCGCAATTTTAGCAAACATAGAAAAACTTGCAGTATTAATGATGCTTCTTTATTTCATAGAACTTTATATGAAACAAAAACATAAATTTCAACTTTCATCTTTTGGTTTGCCTCAAAAAGACAATACTCTAAAACCCCCAGAAATAAAATCTTCTTTTACTCATCTAATCATGAGCCTAGGAAAATACACTGAATCCCAAATAACAAAAATAATAATTTCTCTTCAATTTATAATTTGTTTAATTGTCTTTTTACTTTATTATTTTAATATGGTGTTTTAATGTCTCCCTCTTTTTTTTCAGAGAAAAATAATCTGAAAATTTGTCTTCCTGTTTCTGCAGGTGGACATCTTCGCGAACTTTCCCAACTTTCTTCTATATATCTTCCTTACTCTCATTTTTACATTACTTTCAAAAGAGACGACACTCTTTCTCTCGCTAAGAAAGAAAAAGTTTATTTCATAGAACGTCCAGCTCGTAATCCTTTTCTAACCCTAAAATCTTTTTTCCAAACTTTGAAAATTCTTTTAGAAGAAAAACCAAATCTAATTTTAACAACAGGAGCAGATGTCTCTTTAGCCTCTTGTTATCTTGGAAAACTTCTAGGAGCAAAAATAATCTTTATAGAATCTTTCTGTCGCACAGAAAAACCTTCTCTCACAGCTCGTTTAGTCTATCCAATCTCAAATCTTTTCATCTACCAATGGCAATCAATGAAGAAATATTTTCCAAGAGGTGTTTATGGTGGCTCAATCTTTTGATATTTTTGTTTCAGTTGGAACCCATCCTTCTCCGTTCAATCGTCTTCTTTTAGAACTTGACAACTTCGCAAAAACTTCTAAATTGAAAATCTTTGTCCAAACAGGAACCTCCACCTACAAACCTAACAACTATCAATACAAACAATTTGTATCCCCTGAGGAATACGAACAATTAACAAAAGAATCAAAACTAATTATAGGACATGGAGGAGCAGGCATAATAGGCACAGCCCTCTCAGAAAACAAACCATTAATCATAGTTCCTCGTCTTCTGAAATTCAAAGAACATACAAACAACCATCAATTAGAATTAGCAAACCAATTGGAAAAAGAAAAAATAGCCTTAGTTGTTCGCAATATATCTGACTTAACAAATGCAATAAATGAATCTCAAAGAAAAAATCCAAAGAAAAAAATCTCAAACTCTTTAATGAAATCCATCCTCTCCAACTACTTGAAAAAGAATTTTTTCTCTTGAATTTTTCTTTCTTTGAAAACTATGTTCTCAAAGAAATCAGAAATTGAAAAAAAGAATAAGCGAAAATAGATTAGCAACAGTACAAGGCTACACACTGAGTGCACGGCCGAAGTATCTCGCAGAGCTTAACTTCTGGGTTCGGGATGGGACCAGGTGTTTCCCCTGCGATATGATCGCTAATCTAAAATATATCTCTTTCAAAAGGTTTTTAAACAAAACTCCTTTATAAACCCCCTTTTTAAACCTTTCCTCCTTTTAAATACTTAAAAATTTAGTGAGGCTGAGAAATAAATGAAATACAAAATAGTTAATTTAGTCGCATCTTCATCTTTAAATCAAAATCTAGATTTATATAATTTGGCTTTAACTTTGCCAGATGTTGAATATGAACCTGAACAATTTCCAGGAGCAATTTTAAAAATCAAAGAACCTCACATATCTCTTTTGTTATTCAAAAATGGAAAATTAATTTGTTCAGGAGCTTCCTCAGAAGAAGACATAGAAATCGGAATTAAAAGAGCAGCAAAGATAGTTAAAGGTGTTCAAAAAGATATTAAAATTCCAAAAACTATTGAATATGAAATAGTAAATCTAGTAGCAACAGCTGCTTTAGAAAGAGATGTTGATTTATTTTCTTTAGCAGTAAAATTAGATAATGTTGAATATGAACCTGAACAATTCCCAGGAGCAATTATTCGCATAGATGAACCAATGCTTACAATCCTTCTTTTCAAGAACGGAAAAATGATTATTGCCGGAGCAAAGAAAGAATCTCTTTTAAAGAAAGGTTTGCAAAGAATAATTGAAATCGTAGACAAAGCTTCTGGAAAACATTCTTCCTCCAAAAAGAAATAATTCTTTTTATTTATTCTTTTGGTAAATTATTCCTATTGAATTACCAATTTTCTTGCAATAACTATTGTTTCTTTTAAAAAATCAAGGAACAAATTCCTTAACTAATTCTTTTACTCTTCTATAAACTCTTTCTTCCCCTGCACTGAAAATTTCTCGGGCATCAATACAAAAAGGCTTTGACTTCATATGTTCTCTAATTCCCGCCATATAACTCAATCTTAAAACACTATCCATATTTAATTTTTTAACTCCGTTTTTCATACATTCTTTCAAAACACTTTTTTCAATTCCCTTTGCTCCTTTGACTTTTCCACCATTCTTATTAATGCTTTTCAAATCCTCTTTGAAAAAACATGAAGCTCCATGCAAAACCAAAGGAACATCTAATTCTTTAAATTTCAGCAAATACTCTGGTTTAATCTTTTCTTTATGCACCCCATGTTTGCTTCCTATAGACACAGCCAAACTATCAACTTTTGTTTTCTCCAAAAATTCTTTAACTTCAGAAACCTGTGAATATCCCCCCAGCTCCCCAACCTCAGCTTCAACCAAGACTTCTCTTTTCCAAGCCTCTTCTATAACTTCATTTGTTTTTTTTATATTTTCTTTCAATCCATTATTGGAGTAATCAACCATAACACTATCATACCCATTTTTTATTGCCTCAATAGCCAAATTCTTATCTCCATGGTCCAAATGCAAAAACACAGGAACATCCATTTCTCTTTCACATTCTCTTCTAATATTTACCAAATTCTTAATCCCATAATAATCAATTGTTTTTCTTGTTGTTTGTATAAATGCAAACTTCCTTTGTCTGTACCCGCAAACAACAGAATAAAAACTTCCTTTATCAAAAACATTAAATCCAATCAATCCTTTGTTTAATTTTTTTCTTAAAAATTCTCTATTTCTCATTATCCAATCACCTCTAAAATTTCTTCTCTTTCAACTCTGTTTCCTTTGTAATCTGTTATCCTAAAAACAATCTCATAATTCTTATTTGTTATACACTTTTCATCTTTGTTTTCTTCACTCCAATATTCTTCCAATCCCAAACAACTCATTACAAAACTCCCACCTTTCTTTTCGCCTTTCTTCAAAACCTCTATAACTTCTGCTTTCTCAATCTCATAATTTCCTTTTTTCCAAAGTTTACCATCTTTATAAACCTCAATTCCTCTTATCTCTAAAATAATTTGAAACAAATCTTCCTCCCCTGGGTTTTCAATCTCGTACTCAATCTTTATTTCTCTTTTACCTGAAAATTCAGCCTTAAGAATTTTAACATAAGCAGGTTTTTTTCCAAATCCAATCAAGCACTTATATTCTTCTTCATATTCATTACATTTAACATAAGTCCAAATTTTCATATCTCTTTTAAAAACAACTCTATTTTTTTCAGCAAAAATTCCAGAACAATTATCTTCTTCACTACAACATTCATCTCCCAAACAATAAAATTGCACACTTTTGATTTTATCTTTAAACCCAGAACTTAAAAAAACCGAATTCTTGACAAAACTTATTTCTTTGACAAACATATCTTCTGTCTTTACAACTCCTTCTTTCAACAATCCTTCTATTTCTTTTCCACTATCGACAGGCAACAATCCAAAAAAAGAAGCTCCCAAATAAACAAGTGCAATAGCACAGATTCCCAAAACCAAAATCTGAAAAACATTCATCTACTCACCCTTGCCTGCATTTTTAGTAAAATCTCAAACAAATGCAAAACCAAATATCCAATCAAGAAAACAAAAATCAATTCAGTCCATTTTCCAGCTTTTAGAAAATACCCTACAAAATCATCCTGCCAAATCTTGAAATTAAAAAAAACATAAGCAACAATTCCTACCCCTAGCAAAAAAACCAATATCTTCCAAACAAACCTCATTCCATACTCACTCTCTTCTGTTTTTCAAACATTTTCATCAATTCCTCTACACTAGTACTGTCTTCAGGGTTTTTATCTTTTCTTATTTTAATCATTCTTGGAAATCTTAATGCTAAACCTTCTTCCTTTTCTCTGCCTGCGGTATGCATAGGACTTTTGGTTATCTCATCAGCCAAAACTTCAATTACATATCTTGGCTCAACCCAAACATCTGCTTCAATCAATGAATCCAATCTTGCACTTTTCTTTTCAATCTTTTCTTTCTTCAACATTTTCTCTAGTTTCTCCAACATTTCCTCGCTCAATCCAGTCCCAATTTTTGCAACTGTCTTAAACTCATCCTTTTCTTTATCATAAACAGCACTCAACAAAGCCCCTAGCCCAAATTTTGTTCTTTGCCCTTTTCCTTTGTAATAACCCACAATGCAAACATCAATCGTGTCTTCCAAACTCCCTTTATACGAACGTTTTAATTTTATCCATGCAAATTTCCTAGCTCCCGCAGTATAAACAGCTTCTAAATCTTTAGCCATTATCCCTTCTAATCCTCTTTCCACACAAGATTCAAAAAATTTTCCCAATTCTTCTGCATTTTCTACATGTATTCCTTCAGTTGTTTTTATCTCTGAATTTTCCTTTATCATCTTTTCCAATATTTTTCTTCTTTCCTTGAATTTTTTCCTGCTAATATCTTCCTTTAAAAAAAGAACATCAAAAACAAAAAGTTTCAAAGGAAGTTCTTTTGCTTTTTCATTTATATCATATTTTCTTTTTCTTTGCATTGTTACCTGAAAAGGATAAAACTCTCCACTTTCTTCATTATAAGCCAAAGCTTCTCCTTCAAAAATAACTTTTTCTTCTTTTATCCACTTTTTAACATTCTCGGCAATCTCAGGAAACATATCTGTTATTTCTTCTTCATTTCTACTGAAAATCTTAATTTTATTTCCATCTTTATGCACTTGCATTCTAAATCCATCATATTTTGCCTCAGCAAAACAATTTCCCAACTTCTTGATTATTTCTTCCGGACTACTCATTCTTTCTCCTGCTGCTCCTCTTATAGGCACACCTACTTCCATCTCTATTTTCTTCAATCCTTTTAATCCATCTTTAACAACAATTTTCAAAATCTTTCCTAAATCTGAATGCACATTATATTTAGATTCAATTTCTTCTTTTACTTTGACTTGTTCTTTTCTTTCTTTTTCCATCTCTTTTTTATCTCCCTCTTTTTTCCCAATTTCTCTTTCTCTCAACAATCCAGCAACAGCATCTATAAGTGTTGGTTCTCCAACTCCCAATCTCAATTTTCCCAAAGGAACTCTAACTATATATTTTGCCTCAACTCCACTTGCTGAATTCAGCAACTCACCAAGAAGTTTAATTTTTTTCTCTTGACTTCCTTTTCCTTCCGCATCAGCCATTTTCTCAAAATTTCCATAAACTTTCTTTAAACTCAGTTTCTCAGAAAAAAGAGAACTTTGTTTTTTAGTATCCATAAATTCTTCAGCAACAATTCCTAAATCTCCCTTTTTCTTAAACTCATTTTCAACTTTCTCTCTTTCATATCCACTTGCCTTACCTATCGCTTGAATCACAAACTTTTCTCCCATCCCTATTTCCACACCTTTATAAAAAGCTCCTAGACTTCCTTGACATAAATAAACTAACAAATCAATTTCTTCAGCAGGAGTTTTTTCAAACAACTCAGTCAGCAAACTAGTCATTCCTAGTCTTGCATTTGTTTCCTCAATCTTCTCAAAATACTCTGCAATTATTTTAAATTCCATTTTCTCGCCTTTTTAATTAGGAATTTTCCCTATATATTCTACTCTTTTTCTCTTAAATACTTACCTTTCTTTCTTTTTTATTAACAAATAACATTTTTAATCTCAAAAGCCTAAACAAAATATGAATATTATCAAACAAAAATATCAGGGCTCCTTAGAATATCTCTTAGTTATTGGAGGAGCAATAATGGTTGCAGCAATTGTCTTAATGGTTCTAAGTGGAAC
>CAZJHM010000017.1:0-15551 GCA_964545925.1 uncultured archaeon | reverse complement strand
AACTCTTGTTTCGTATAGAAGGCTAAAAGTTTTAAAGCAAATTCTCAAAGGAAAACTTCAACAAGAAAAAAAACAAAGTAAAAAGCAAAATTGAAAAGTTTGGCTTCAAGGAAGCCAGAAAAAAAAATTGGAGCTTTTTTTTTATCTAAAACTAGAAGTTTAAGAAAAAAGAAAGAAGTTTAAGAAAAAATTTATTATGTGTTATTGAAGATAATAAATTTCTATATTTTTTTGTTAAAAATTAGCCTCTCTTTATAAAGGATTTCTACAGAACCCACAAAAAGAAAAAATTATATACTTCTTATTCCTACTTCTCCTATGAAAAGAAAAGAGCTTAAGAAATCCAAAGATTCAAAAAAAAAGTTGGAAAAAATAGTAAGAATCTACTCTTTACAAAAAAACCTCTTAGATAAAAAGACAATCTTAAAACAAGAGCTCAAAAACTCCAATTTACATTTAAAACTCTTAGAACAAAGATTAAGAAAATTAGAAAAAGAATTATCTCTTTTCAAAAAAGAGAAAGCAAAACTAACAAAGGTAATATCCAAAATAAAAAAATCAATCTCTCAAACAGAAAAGAAATATACTTTTTTGAAAAAAGAAATCCAGAATATGCTCTCAAAAAAATAAAAGCAGTAGCTTTTTAAAAACTTTTAACCTATTTTTTGCATGGATAATTCATTTTCTTTGGAACATATTCTCAAAAGAAGCCTTTCCCTAAAAAACCTAACATTTACTACTTTTTTCTCAATTTTCTTTTTCTTATCCCTAACAATCCTAACAGGTATTTTTTATCTCTGTCTTTCTTTCTTATCCTCCCATTATCTTTTGCCTTTAAAACTCTCTTCAATTTTTTTAATCAGATACAACTTAGAAGCAACAATAATTTTTTCTCTTATATTTGCAATCTACTTTTTCTTAATCTTTCTAATCCATTCTATATCTCAATCTTTTTTCCTTTCTTTTGCCCAAGCAGATTTTGAAAACACAACCTTAAACCCAAAAAAAATACTAAAACAAACACTACACAAATCCAAATACACATTAAGCACAAATTTTCTTTGGCTTTCAGTAATTCTTTTTTTCATTTTTATCTCCTATCTTCTTTACACTGCTGCAACCACAGAAACTCAATTTCTAACTCAATCTTTCTTTTACCTTTCAGTTTTTGTAATTCTTTTCTTCTTTCTTTATCTCTTACCTTTTTTCTTAGTTTCTTTTTACCAGAATTTCCATGAAGAAAAACATTCTCACATAAAAAAAATCTACTCTTTAATAAAAACAGATTTTTATTCTTCCCTCTCTTTTTCACTTTTTGTCCTAGGAGCAATAATTATCTTTTCACTTCTTTTTTTATTTCTTTCAGCAATAACAACAACTTCTTTTTTATCTCTTGATAAAATAACATTCCAAAAAACAGATTTCTTTTTCCTTTTTATATCTCTTGTTTCTCACATCATAAAACTTTTCTCAATCTTATTTATAGTAATTTTCACAGCATGGTTTTATTCATTTTTCTCTTATTCTTCAATTCTTCTTTACCATAAAAGAAAATATGACTCTTATACAAAATCTCAAAAAGAAAGAACAAAAAGAATAATTCACAAAATTAAACTTTCTTAATTTCTTTTCTAACACATCTACTCAAAGCATCTTTTTCAGGCTTGATTTTCTTTTTTATATTCTTAGAATATTCTGAAATTTTTTCTCCAAATAATTCATAATCTTTTTTGTCTTTAATCTTTTTCCCAAATCCAAGATATTCTATCATTTGAGCATTAAAATCTCTTTCATAAAATCCTCTTGTAGGAACAACCCCAATAGGTTTCTGAAAATTCAAAGCCTCAATAATTCCAGAAAAACCCCCATGAGAAAAATATGCTTTTGCCTTAGAAAGAGTATCTAAAAACTTTTTTCTATTCCATCCTTTTGCAGCTTCCCCTGTATAAAAATCAGGAATTCCATCAGGGAAATAACCAAAATATTCTTTTCCTTTTTCAATTTTCCCATTCTTAATTTTCTCAATCCCCGCAAACACATATTTCGCCTTTTTTTTAACTAATCTCTCATCCCAAGGAATAACTATTTTATCAGCATTCATCTTAAAGTAAGAAATTATAGGAACCTCTCTCATATAATAATAAAGAGGTTTCTCAAAATCAAAACAATCAACTAAATGATAATTACTAATTGTTAAATTTTTTACTCCAAAATATCTGCTTAAAGCGAGTGAAGCCCATTCAAAATCCGAAACAACAAAGTCAATTTTTCTACCGTTTATTTTCCCAAAAGGTTTAACAAAACTTGAAATAACTCTGGGCAAATCATATGCTGTATTTATAAGCAATTTTCTTCCACTTAAATAATTTTCATGAACCCCTAAATTAACATATTCATATTTCAAAACTTCAAATCCTTCTTTTTTAAAATAATCAGCAGAATTCCCATGTCCAATAATTGTCACATTATTTTTCTTACTTAATTCTTTTACTATCTTTGAACTTCTTGACACATGTCCCATACCTACTCCGCAAACCCCGTATAAAATATCCATTATCTATCACTCAATATCTTGCCATCTTTTAATTTTATTTTTCTTTTTGCTCTTTTTCCAATTTCTTCTTCATGTGTAACCATTATCACTGTCTTACCTTTTTTATTTTGTCCTTCAATTATCTCCAAGATTTTTTCTCCAGTTCTTGAATCCAGATTTCCAGTTGGTTCATCAGCAACAATTATATCCGGATTAACAACAATTGCTCTTGCAATTGCAACTCTTTGTCTTTGTCCCCCGCTTAGTTCATTTGGCCTATGATACATTCTATCTTCCAACTCAACTTCTTTCAGTGCTTTTTTTGCTCTTTCTATTCTTTCAGTTTCAGAAACATCACATATCCATAAAGGTAAAGCAACATTTTCCAAAGCAGTCAAATGAGGCATCAAATTAAAAGTCTGGAAAACAAATCCTATTGTCCTTCCTCTTATAATAGCAAGTTCATCATCATCCATTTCTGAAAATGCCTTCCCCTTCAAATATACTTCTCCTTTATTTGGCCTTAATAGAGCTCCAAGAACATGCAAAAGAGTGCTTTTACCAGAACCACTTGCTCCCATTATAGAAATATATTCTCCTTTCTTAACTTTCATGTTAATTCCTTTCAAAGCCATAACTTCAGCTTTGCCCATTTTATATATTTTTTCTATTCCTTTTGCTTCAAGTAAAATCTCACTAACCATATTATACAAATATTACAAATCTTTTTAATCTTCTCTCTTCATATTTTTATATGGTTTTTTCAACAATTTTATCTTTTGCTCAATCTCAATCTTTTCTTACTGGCTCAGGCATAGTTCTAATTATTGCAGCAATAGTCATTATAGCAGTTATGAAAAAAATTATAATTAATTCAATTTTAGGAGTAGTAGCATGGGCAATAGTTATCTTTGTTTTAAAAATTCAACTTCCATTTATTCCTTCTTTAGTAATTTCTGTAATCTTTGGTTTAGCAGGAGTAGGTTCTTTAATTCTTTTGAAAATAATGGAAATAATCTAATTATTTAAACCAAAACTAATCTTTTTATTTTCAATCTTTCAAATTTAAATATGCACAAAGCACTTCTTTACAATGAATTAGAAAATCAAACAGTAGAGTGTTTAGTTTGCCATAGAAATTGCATAATAAAACCAGATAGCACAGGTTTATGCAGAACAAGAAAAAACATTAATGGAAAACTTTTCTCTTTAGTTTATAATAAGCCTTGCTCAATCCATTTAGATGCAATAGAGAAAAAACCATTCTATCATTTCAAACCTTTTTCAAAAACTCTAAGTGTCTCAACTTTAGGATGCAATTTCTTTTGTAAACATTGCCAAAACTATGAAATCTCTCAATCTAAAATTCTAGAGCAACCTGAATTTACACCAGAAGAAATTGTGCAATTAGCCCTCTCCAAAAAAGCCCAATCAATTTCTTATACTTACACAGAACCAACAATTTTCTTAGAATATGCTTTAGACATAATGAAATTAGCCAAAAAGAAAAATCTCTCTAATTTATGGGTTTCAAATGGTTATCAAACAGAAGAAACAATCAACTTAATTTCTCCTTACCTAGATGCAATAAATATAGACTACAAAGGAGACAAAAAATTCTACAAAGAAATATGTGGAAACATTTCCCTAGAAAAAGTTCAAGATTCAATCTCTATCTTCCATCAGAAAAAAATTCACTTAGAAATAACAAATCTTCTAATTCCTTCTTTAAACACTTCTCCTCAAACAATCCAAGAAATGATTTCCTTTATCTCTTCTCTTTCTCCATCTATTCCTTTGCACATCTCTCGCTTTTTTCCCAACTACCAACTTTCTCATCTTCCTCAAACTTCTATGAAAGAAATGCACGAGGCAGAAAAAATCGCAAAGGAAAAATTAGATTTTGTTTATCTGGGCAACATAGGAGAACAAAACACTTTTTGCCCTCATTGTCAAACTCTTCTAATAGATAGGCATTCAGAAAAAATCTTTATTTCTTCAAACAAATGTCCTTCCTGCAATTCAAAAATCCCAATACTTTTCTAATAATCAAAAATAGTCTTACATTTCCTAGAACAACAATAATATTCTTCTTTTCCTTTCTCTCTCTCAAACTCCTCTCTACCCAAAAAAATCTTAGGTTTTCCATAATTCCCTCCTCCTCCCGGTATATACAAAACTCTATTTTCCCTAAAAGCTCCAATATATTCTGCAATTTTCTTGTCTATCTCTCCCAATTCTCCTAAGTCAATTTCCAAAAGAACTTTTTTCTCATTTTTATAAACACTTATAAAATCCATCCATTTACTTTGGACTTTAACACAATTTATTCCCATTTCTCCATAAGCCAAAGATATAATTTCAGCCAAAGGTAAAACATATTTATATTCAGGTCTTTTTTTCTCACTTTTCTCAAACTCCAAACTTCTTTCATAAACTCCTTTCTTTATAATTCCTCCACACTCAAAACATTTCCATTTGTATCTTTCCCCTTCTTCCAAAGAATATTTCTTATAACATTTATTACAAGCTGTGCAATGATACATTCCTTCTTTGGGATTTAATCCAACATTAAATTCAATTTCTTTTTTCTTTAATGCTTTTTCTAATCCCTCATAATTCCCTTTTCCCATTTTAATCCTTGTAAATTCCCTTCCTATCTTATGAACCCAAGGACTATGACTATCACTAAAACTCAAAAAACTCAAGTTCTCCAAAATCTTATTATTTGCCATTTCACTATCCGCACTCAAACCCAATTCGCAAAAATAAACCTTGTCTTTCATTTCCCCAAATATTTCCAAGTCATTATACTTGCCCAATAGCCCAAAATAAGGAGTAAATATATGTGCAGGACCAATTATTCCTTCTCCTTCAATCTTACTATAAAATTCCTCTAACCCCATTTTCAACCAAGGGCGCCCAAATCCTTTTCCATCTAATCTAGTTTCTTTCAAAATCCCGCGGATTTTAGAAACACTTGAAAAATCCCTAAGAAAAACCAAATAATGCACAGCTCCAATCTGCACCTCAGTAGTCAAAATGATTTTTGTTTTTGAATCTCTAAATTTAAAACATCCATCTTCTTCAATAGTCTCTTTCTTAACCAAATCATACCATTCTTTGTTCAATATATCCGCACTTCCAACTATATCCAATCCTTTCAATTCAGTCTGTTCTCCAATAACAGAAGGCAACATATTCTTGCTTACTCCTCCACTATTAAATCCGTGAAAATGCAAATCACAATCAAATCCTCTACTCATACTTAAAAAAGAAAAAAACTTCTTTTAAACCTCTGCAAATTCTTTAATTTCAAATTTAAATGCTTTAGATAAATCATTTTTCTTAATTTCAACTCCTTTAGTTAAATTCCCTGAGCCAAAATTAATTTTTTCGTTTTCAAGAACTTTTTTCTCAACAAAAATAGGTATTTTTAACAAAATTGGACAAATCTCTCCAGCATCCTTTCCAGTCTCTTTTTTCAATTCCTCCTTTGTTAATATTTTTGATTTACCAAAAATATCCTTTATTTTCTTAAAATCAATTTTGTCTTTTCCTCTTAAAAATAAAGCAAATTGTTTTCCATCATTATTCTTCAAAACAATAGTTTTACAAATTTCTTTTTCATTTATTTCTTGAGAATTAGCTAAAACATCTTTGAATGAAACAGAAACACTAGATAAAAATAAAATATTATATTTGATTCCTTTTTTCTCTAAAATTTCAAAACAATTCATAGTCATCTTATATAACTTGGATTTTCTTCTTTTACTTCTTCTACACTTTTGTTTATCTTAGCAAATTCTTCTTCTAACTTCTTAACATCTTTATCTAAATCATCATATTTCAACCCAAACTTGAAAAATTTCTCTAAACTATCCAAAACAACTCTTGAAGCCCCAACATCCCCATATTGCATTTGAGCACTTGTTTCTCCCATTAAACAAATTCCTTCTATTTTTTTCTTGTAGCCTTCAGTAATAAATATCCCAGCAGCTCCACTTATTGCTTGTTCATAAATATTTTTAATATCAAATTCTTTCATAAACTTTTTCAAATTCTTGCTTGAACTCCCAACAATCCAAAGAGAAGGTTTTTTCAAAACTCTTTTCTGCCCAATATTTATTCCAGCTAATGTAATTATTTGTTTGACTTTTCTTTTCTTAGCTTCTTTAATAATTATCTCTGAAAATTCAAAATGTTCTTTTCCAGCCCCTCTTCCTTCAATACTTGGTTGCACAGGCCCAGCCAAAAAAATAATTCCTTTTCCCTTAATCTTCTTATAAAACATTTCAAGTTTGATTGGTTCTAAAACTCCTTTAACTGATTGAACTAAAGGAGGAAAGTTATCAGAATAAATTTCAGCAATCTTAACAGGTTTTAATTTATAAATTAAATAATCAACAACAATCTTTCCAACTAATCCAATTCCAGGCAATCCACTAATTAGATAATCTGCATTCTGCTTTTTCCCATTAATCTTAATCATTCCTTCACCTTCTTGAAACTTCCTTTTGCTTTTAATATTTCTTTTTCTAATTCTTCTTCAAACTTAGTTAGTTTTTCATCAACTTTTTTAACATTCATTCCTTTAATCTCAATCAAATACTGTCCTCCTCCAATATAACTAGATTCAGATTCCTCAGGAACTTTTTCAAACATTTTCTTAATTTTATTTAATCCGTCTGCTCCACCAACTTTAATCTCATATATTCTTTTTATTGTTTTTTCTTCTGTTTGAGCACTTTTAGAGAGAATATCATATACTACTTTTCTCCAAGTCTTGTCTATACATTCAACTCCTTTTTCTTTTTCACTTGCAATATTTTTCAATGCATTATCAAAATCCCCATATTTCTCAATAAGTGGTTCAGCAACCTTTTCCCAAGCTTCTTCTAAACTTTTCTTTTTTTCTTTTGAAATAACTTCCATTAACATATTTATTTTCTTTCTTTTTTTCCAATCATTTATTTCGCTTCTTTCAGCCAATTTGGAAACCTTAGTAAATGAAATATCAATCTGCTTCCTATCTTTATTAATTACCATCACTCTTCCAACTCTCATTTCTCCTTCTTTAACAACTTTCCTAATATTTTTTATCCATCCACTTTCAACCTGAGATATATGAACAAACCCTTCCTGTCCAGTTTCAACTATCTCAACAAACACACCATAAGGAAGAATTTTCTTTATCTTACAAATTACATTTTCTCCAATCTCAACCATTTTCTCACCTAAACTTGTTTCCCAAGTTTTCTCTCAATAAGCAAACTTGCAATCTTAGAATCAACATTTATTTTCTCTCCTTTTTTATACTCTCCATATTCTTTCATATCCGGCCCAACAAATTCTGGAACATCTTTAATTATCTCAATTTCTATCTTTTCACTTTTAGCCCCTTCTCCATTAAATATTTTCTTTTCCAATTCCCTATGTCTTTTCAAATCATTTACTAAATTATTAAACAGTTTTCTTTCTTCAACACTCATATTGAATTTTTGTTCATCTTCAGTCAAAACAAAAAGAAGTGATTTGTTTATTATTTTCCTCATTCTTAATAAAAAAATCTCTTCAATCATTTTTTTAATATTTACAAACATCTTTGTATCTTTTGAATCCAATTCATCTATTTTTTTCAAATATTCTTTTTTACTTTCTTTCAAATATTCAGAGAGCTTAACATAAAAATCATCATCAACATCAGAAATCTTAGCAGTGTTTTTCTCCAGCCTATAAATTCTCCTTATCTCATCATAATTAATATCCATTTGCTCCCCAAGAAAACAAGGTACAATTACATTTTAAACTTAATCCTTTCTTTTGCCTACTTATTTTTATTTCTTTATCTCAGCAACTCCTTTTCCAATCAAATAAACCCCAACATATTCAGGAACTTTAACTTTCTCGTCCCAGTAGGGTCCCCATTCTCCTTTCAAATAAAACTTAGGAGCATACTTAACATAAACCTCAATTTCTTTTTCTCCTAAAACAACACAATCATCTAAGGGATTAAATTCTTTAAATTCATCAACAAGAATTTTCTTAGCCAATAACCCGGTTCCTCCATGCAAAGTATTTGGTACTCTAAGTATCTTATGAATATCCACAGATGTTTGTCTATCAATCTCAATCTTCAATTTATGTGCAGCATAATCCAATGCTTTCTCCCATCTTTCTCCCCCTCCTTTCCCAACATCAGGAAAATAGTTCCCTTCAATTTCACCCTCAAACTTTTTTCCCAAAACAGCAACTAATTCTTTTCTATTCATTTCTCTCAAATATTTAAGAATTTTTTTAGCAATTCCTTTTTTTTTCTCAGGAATTTTTCCGTCATAAAATCCCATATTAACTAAATTATAATTTTCAATTTTCAAATAATCAACTAATTCAATCCTTCCTTCTTTCCTTAATTCTCTAACTTCTTCTCCTCTTAGATGTAAATGATATCCAGCATTACCTGAAAAATTTATTTCATATTCCTTAAACTCAAAATCATTTTCAACACAATCAATCAGTCTCAACATTTCTTTTTTAGTCCCCTCTAAGTCTTTAGAGGAAAACCATTCTTTAACCTCAACTTTCTTTCCACATTCAGGGCATTTCTCAATTTTTCCTTTACCTTTTTTTCCACATTCACAATACCAATATTCTGCCTCAGAAATATCATCAGCATCAAATTCATAAGTTATATCACTTCCCAACCATCCTTTTGCATTCATAGGACTTGCTCTTGGTTTTTCATACAAACTATCTGAACAAGAAATAAACATAGGAACATTTTCTTTAAGAAATAAATTCAAATCATCATTATTCTTAAACTCCATATGTCTTTTTCCAATTTTTTTTCCAAAAAACCCAATACCAAATTCTCTTTTCTCAATCTCATAAGGAGCTTTAATATAATGTTTTTTATAAAATTCCTGAAAAACATTTTTGAAATAATCTTCATTATTCATTTAATCTCCTCCCAAAAGGATTTTTTCTTCCACAATCTTCTTTGCAAATATTATATGCTTTCATTTTCTCGCAGGAGGCAACTGAAAACTTTCCATCCCATATTCTATCTATCTGATATTTAGCAATTTTTTCATTATAATCTGCTCTCCCCATATACACTTTCAATATCTCTTCTTTTTTCCATCCTGTTCTTTTAAGAAAAACAGCCAAATAAAAATGCTCCATATGATTCAATTTCTTTCCTTCTTTTAAATCCTTGAATAATCTTTTCATACAAGGAGCATATCTCTCAAACTGTAATACTCCTTTGTATTCTTTTTCTCCATCTTTTTTCCCTGATTTTTCTTTTACAAGAATATATTCTTTTATTTCTTTAGCAGCTTGTTTGATTTTCTTGTCATCTATCTCAGGAAAATTATATACTTTGTTAAAAACTAATCCTTTTACAAATCTTTTTGCCTCATTATAATCCAAATACACTTTTCCTTTTTCAATTCCTAAATTAACAATCTTTTCAGCATAGGAAAAATTTGTTTTCAAATAATCTTGTAATCTTACGACTGTTTCTTCTTTTTCTACCTCATATTTGATTCCAAAGTCTTCCAGCAAAGTATAATGAATCTTATTTTCACTATCTAAAAAATCAGCAAACATCTGAGCAAATTTTCTTTTCAGAAATTCATCTCCTATCACATAAAGAATCATCTTAGCAACAGGAAATGCCTTATATCCTCCTTCTAATACTTCATATTCTTTTTTATCTCTAGCCCAAATAATCAATTTAGCAGCCTCTGTTATTAGTTCATCACTAATATCTGAAACTTTGAATCCTTCTTTTCTAAGCCTTTCTTTTGTCTTATTGCTATAAGGATATCTATCATGAAAATCCTTGTAAGTCATAAAAACTTTTAGTCCAAACCTCTTTTATAACTTCTTTCTTCTCTTTGCAACTTCTTTCTCCAAGAATCTAATACAAATCTTTTCTTTTCCCAATCCTCAAAATATCCAAACCAATATCAAACTCTTTTCCAGAAAATCTTCTCCGAAACTCCTCAATCTCTTTTCCTCTTTTAAAGAAACTAAAAACCCAAAATCCATCTTTTTTCAAAACTCTTTTAACTTCTCCCAAAACATCTTCCAAATTACAATGATGCAAAGAACTAAAACTCACACAATAATCAAAAAAAGAATCTTTGAAAGGCATTTTTTCCCCTTTGCCTTGAACTCTCATCCCTTCTCCACGAAAAATCAACATAGAAGGTTCCAGATTAATCACTTTTCCATTTAAAATCCTGAAAAAAGAACTTGTCCCACTTCCAATATCCAATCCTCTATTTTCAAATTTTAATCCAAGTTTAGAACAAATCTTTAAAGTTTGTTCTATTTTTTTCTTTTGCTCTTCAAAATGCAAGTCATCATATCTTTCCAAACTATCATAATATTCCCAATTGTTTTTTTTAACCAAAACCTTTCCCATACATATCTTTTTATTACTTATATTTTAATAATTCAATATGCAGTTCACAGAAAAACAAAAAAGAATCTCAGCATTACTTTTAGCTGGAAAAAAAACATCTGAACAAATTGCCTCTCAACTAAGTATGTCTGAGCCTGAAATTCTAGAAGAAATGAAACCATTAATAAAACTCAAACTTATAGAAAAAGAAGGGTTTCCAACTCTTTATTCTTTAAAAAAAGAAATTGCTGAACAATTAAAACAAAAAAAAGAAATAAAAGAAAAAGATTTTAGAAAATTCCATATAAGAGCATATATAGAAATCCAAGCAGTCTCAAAAGAACTTCTGGAAAAAAACCTAAAAAGAATAGAAGAAACAATGAAGAAAGAAAAAAGATTCCAAGTTTATGCTTGTGATATAGCAGAAATAATAGAATCAGAAGGATTTTTTGCTTCTTATTTAGAATTAGAATTATCAATGGTAAATATGTTAGATTTAATGAGATTTGTTATTTATTATGGTCCAAGTTCAATAGAGTTCCTAAATAAAGATAAAATAACTTTAGATATTCAAGAACTTCAAGATTCATATATAGAATTAATAGATATCTTACAAAAATACACAACTTTTATCTCAAAGAATCTAAAACAAACTGAAATAGATAAGCTCTATAAAAAAATAATCTAATTTTTTCTCATCAAATTAATTAAATTCAAATCAAAATTCAGAAAGAAAAGATTTCGTCAAAACCCTCTAAATCCCCCCTAAAACACTTCTTTTTCCATCTTTGAAAACCACCCCCTTTAAAACAAATCTAATCCATATTTTAAGCCTATTTTAAACAATCTTAAAGAAAAACACAGAAAAAAACATAGGCAATCCCCAAACCAATCTACCTAAAAGAGCGAATAAAATACCCTAAACCTTTATAAACCCGATGTAAAGGATTGTACCAAGCGATAGCTATTTAAACAAGAATTTGCAAATAAAATGTATGCCTTCCTGTTATAAGACAGCAATTTAGTCTTGTAATAAGAATGCAGTAATCTTTGTAAAAAATGAGGTGAAACCCAAATGAGAGGTTTAAATATAAAAAAAATAGCTGCAGTAGCTTTAGGAACTGCTCTCGTTGGTGCAACTGTCGCCCCTTTGGTTTCAGCTTTGGACAATAGTTCAAGCATAACTAAAGGAGACGTAGTCTCATTAACAACAGGCTTACCAACAGTAAGCTTAGTCGTTGGTGCAGGCGCAGGAACATCAGACGCAGTATGGGCAGGAAACATAGCTGCTAAGATAGCTCAATTAGCAACAAAAGATGCAACTGGCGGATCAGGTTCTGTTTCAGATGCAACAATCAATTTATCAATCGGCGGAACAACTTCATACAGTCAGTCAGATAGTAAAACCCTAGATGACAATCGCTTGTATACAGAAGATGCTGGTTCTGAGTTTAAGTATAATACCAGTACTACAGCATTAGGAAATAGTTCATTAAATTTCCTAACAAGCGCAACTAAATCATATAAATGGGATAGAGACGGAACAGATACTGCATATACTTCAGCCACAACAGATATAACAATAAAAGAAAAAATCGGATTCAATGTAGATGCATCATTTGACTCCCAAGATACATATGATTTGATAGCCGAAATGGGATTAGGAGACTTCTATTATGAAATAGACTTAGGAACAGGAATCCCAGGAGAACACTATACAAGTAGTGCATGGGGAGTATTCCAGAATACAACAGGAGATAATATAAGAATCCCATTCTTTGGACAAGACTACACAGTCCAAAAAGTAGATCTAACTGGAACAAGCAAAATAACTTTGATAAAAGATTCCGGAAAATCAACTTACTTAGAAGGCCAAACAATTGAAGGTTTAGCTGGAAAAGGAAATTATGCCGGAGAAGACTTAAGTATCAAAGTTGTCGCTATAACACAAGCCGGTGGTTCTGCAACATACAAAGTAAAATTAGAACTCTACGACTCAGAAGACAACTTGATAGACACACAGTCATTTAATACTGGAGAATATGCAAATGAACTTTTCCAGGATTCAGATGCTGAATATGTCTTAGACACAGTCTTCTATATAAGCGACTTAGGATTAGAAACAACAAGCGGAACAGGATATCTAACAGCAACTGTTGGACAAAATGTTGTAGTTTTAAGAAATTCAAGCGAATATCCTTATGACTCAACAAATACAGATTCAACAGATGATTATTGGACAGCAGTAATCACAACATCCGGTTCAGCACCTAAGAAAATAACAAACATAAAAATCCAGAATACAGACAAGCAATGGGAAGACGACGAAGCTCTCTTTGCAAAAAATTATTCCTTAACAGGAAAAACAGATCAATACGAAGCTATTTTCTTAGATAAGGAAACATCAGATACTCCAGGATATGGATTTGCAAAAATCTTATTCGAAGGATTTAAAGGAGATTTAGAAAGAACTAGCCTAAATATAGGTGACGATAAATTGACCTTTAAGGACTTAGACGGAGTAGAGAGAGAAGTTGATTTCTATCAACAATTAAGTATCAATCACGGACAAACATCAGACATAACAATTGCAGGAAAGAAATACTACTACAAATGTTATGAACACGACGACAATGCAGCAGCTACAACCTTTGGACTAAAAGTAGGAGACAAATTAAATAACTATACTCTTGCAGGAGACGATAATACAGCTCTATTAATTGCAGCACATACTGGAGCAGGAACAGCAGCATATATTGGATATCCTAAAGGAGAAACAATACAAAAAGTATACTATGATCAAAATTCAGCAACAGCTGTAGATGTTTGGCAAGTCCATACAGACTATGCATGTATGTTCTCACAAGTGTCCTTTGATTCAAGCCCAACAGCATCAGATATATTGGACTTGAACGGAACAGCAGTAGCAACAGGATACAACAGTTTCACAGATGCAAATCAAACAGGAGGCATAACATCAGATGTCACATCAACAGCACCATACAAGTATACTGTCTACCTAAGTTCAGACCAAAACTGGCAAGTAGCAACAACACCACTACAATTCACACAAGACGAAACAAACGAAACAACATATGCATACAGACTTGCAGCATATAACAAGAGACTATACTTGTTATTAGACTCAACTACAGACTTTAAGACAGAATACCAAGATAAAACATCTGCTTTGGACATCAAGTTAGTAGGAACAGCTATAACTCCTTATGGAACAACTACAGAAAATGGAACAATCGATGCACACTATTATGTACCAAAGATAAACAATCTCTTTAGTACAATGCCTAACTCCGATGAATACCAAGTTGCTCAGTTTAATATAACTGGAGAAGCAGCTTACTTCGGAACTTGGACAGTCCCAATCGATACAGAATCTGGAAATGTAGTAATACCTGGAGATAATCTAGCAAACTGGACATATAAGACAAAGTATACAAAAACCTTAGCCGAAAACAGATCATTTGACATGGCTACAACCACAAGAACAGACTTTACACAAGCATACTCAGATTATGGAGTAAAAGCTTGGTTGGACGAAGGAAAAGCATACTTCTCAGTTCCAGAATCTAGAGAATACCTCAAGTTAGTTGTATTAGGAGCAAGCACAACTACAACAGTTACAGGCGGAACAGAGTTTACAGACTTAGAAGTTGGAGTTCCAAAAGAACTAAACAACTACAAAGTAACTGTAACTAGTGTCGGTGGCTCAGCATCAGGTACATACAAACAAGTTGTCCCAGTTGGAACTATGGTCTACCAAGACACAGCAGCTCCAGCAGGAAGCCACATAATTGTCGGAGGATATATAGTAAACGAACTTGCAAAGAACTTAGTTTTAACAGACGGTTCCTCATTGCAAGAAGCACTTGTATCATCAGGCGACTATGTAGTTGACATAATGGACGACGGAGATATTGTTGTAGCTGGTTACACAGCAAACGACACAGCAACAGCTGCAAAGAAATTAATATCTCAACTTGAGAGTTTGATGTAAGTCTAAAAAGGGGCATTTGCCCCATTTTTTCCTTTTTATTTTCTTTTTTTCTAAATTTTTTAACTCTAAAAATTTTCTCTTTTAAATTAGAATATTTTTTTTAAAAAAGAAAAATCAAAATAATTTGTTTTTAAATCAAAGTTTGAAAAACCCAATTTTTTTAAACTTAATCTCTCTCTTTTTCTTATGCGAAAACTACTCTTTATTTTAATTCTAATCTTAGTCTTAGGAACAATTCTTTTCATAAAACCTTTCACAGGAAATTACAAATACTATTATGTAATAGATAATCTACCTTTAGTTTCAGATACAGTTAATCCTCAAACTGCATTTGCTGAAATCTCCAAAAAAACATCTTTCAATATAATTACAAATCTAAATGAACCTCTTTCTCCAACAGACAGTTACAAAATGCAATCAATGGCAAAAATGCTAATAGTCACAGTTGGAAACAAAAAACAAGTTGCCCAAATATATAAAATAACAAATCAAGAAAATGAACTTCTCTATTGTAATATAAATCGCGGAGACTTCACAACAGTTGAGCAACTAACTCCTCAAGAATGTTTAGAACTTCAATCCAAAGC
>CAZJHM010000016.1:0-15976 GCA_964545925.1 uncultured archaeon | reverse complement strand
CAACAAACAATAGTATAAATATCCAAATTTCAAAAGCAGGAACAGGAACAAGAGACTGCACAAGAACAATGGATAGATTATATTTATTCTTAGACCAAGCAGAAACAGAAGGAAAAGCAAGTTGGACAGCAGGAGAAAGAGAAAAGATAATTGGATATGCAAATTTCTTAACACATTTAATGAAAGATGCTTATAATCAAGATATGATAAATGACTTTGATGAATATAGTAAGAAAAACAGTTTCTTTGATACACCTGAATATTATGAGCAAAAAGGATATGATAAGTTGTTGAAGAAAATAAAGTTTGATTACTCAGGTTCTCCATCTGCATTAGAAGCAGGAATATATGAAGCCAGAATCCAGATAAATTTTGGGGATAGTTGGGATATATTCAATGGAAATGAGCCAATAGTTGAACCAAAAATAAAACTTACAAGATTGGATGCCCCACAACCAGACAATCCATTCTATTATGTGCCTTTGGATGGAGAAATAGGATTAGATAGTGAAAACGGAAGACAAGGATATGGAGTTAATTTCAAACAAGAATCAATTGAACCTGTTTTGTTTAATGCCCAAAACCACAGTTTAACAAGCATATATAGAACAGGAAGAGGAGAATATCAAGCAGTTTTAAGTTATAATAATCCATCAAGCAATCCTATATCTAATGGATGGGTAAATATAGAAAATGTGCAAGACTTTGCAAAACAGAACAATAAAGAAAGAGGAATAATATTAGATATTACAAAAGGAACAAACATAGACATAAAGTTTAGTCCAAGTTATGCAACTCCTATCTTAATGGAATTGGAATATTTACAAGGAACAAGGGCATATAGTTTGTATTCAATTGAAGTTGATAATACTCCACAAACAACTACAACAAGTTTATTGCAATGGAATGGAGTTGGAACAAACTGTAAAGACTTTGAAGGATTTGGAATGTTAGATTATTGGAGAGAAACATCAGACAAACATGCAACAGCAAATAATTTGAAATGTGCTCCAGCATCAGGAATAACTGACTATGGAATTGAATGGTGTTCTCCAACAAACACAGGAAAAACATATTTACAGACAGTTGTATTTACTCCACAAGATTCAAGAAGTATGATGGAATTGAGAGGAAGTAATGGGACAACCAAACTAACAAGTGGGGCAAACAATACTGTTTCTGGACAAGGAGATTCAGTGCCCTTAAATGGAACAAGCAGAGTGCCTTATAATTACTTAGGAAGTGAAATTGATTCAATTGACCAAATATTTGATTTAGTTGAAAATAATTGGGTATGTGTTGTTGGCTCAGGAACAAATGCAAAATTCTATTGGAATCCTAAAATGATTTTAGATTCTGTTTACAATGAAACTTTAAGAGCAGAAAATAACTGCATACAAGATTGAGGTGATATAAATCTTAAAAGATTTATATAATTCAGTAGAAGACAAATGGTATGGGTTATTGGACAAGATAGATAAAATTCTGCCTGTCTATAAAGTCATAGCTCCAATAGACAAAATTGTGCCAAGTTTTATTTTGTTTCTTGCTCTTTGTTTGGGATTTATTTTATTAATTGGAGCAGGAATTTTCTCACAAGGAATTGTTTTAAACATTGTTGATGAACAAGGAATAGCAATTTCTGGTGTTAGTGTTTATTATTCAGAAGGATTGAAAGAAGGACAATTAGAAACAGGAAAAGATGGAAAAGTAATTGTTCCTTTGGACAAAGCAACAATTGTGATTAGCAAAGATGGATACAAAGAAGTAAATGAATTTTTTGAAAAAGGAAGTCATAAAATAATTTTAGAAAAAGGAAGTGTGAAGTTTGAAAGTTCAACAAAAAAGATTATTTTTCAAGATTCCTCTGGGGCAAGACTTGAAGAAAAGAATTTCAAAGTCAGAATTGCATGCTCAGATTTAGATTATGCTGAAACTTTACAAGAAGATGGAACTGGAATCTTGGAATTTGAGATAGAAAGAAATTGTTCTTTGTATGCTGAGATTTTAGAACCTTTGGAATTCAAAGGAAAGAGAATTAATCTAACTCAAGACAATATTGTTTGGAAATTAGCAGAAATAAAAAAAGAAAAAGGAAATTTAAGAGTCAAGATTTTAGGAGAAGATGGTAAAGAAATACAAGGAGAGTTTGAAGTTTCATTGTTAGATGGATATAAAAGAGTAAAAACAGATTATGCTAATTATGGAGAAGTTTTATTGAAAGAAATAGATGAAGGATTTTATACTTTATCTGTTGTTGATGAATCTGGAAAATATGCAGCAGGAAATGAAGAAATAGAAATAGAGGCAAACAAAACAATAGAAAAAGAAATTGAGATGACAAAAGATATTGTTTCAAATTTAAGTTTTAGTGTCAAAGATAAAACAACAAAAGCAAGTATTGGAGATTATTCAGTCGCCATATATGTAGATGAAAAAATGATTGCAGAAGGAGAATATTCAAGTTATGCATTAAGAGAAAAAGGTAGTCTGGAAATAGTTGTAATGTCTGAAGGATATTTGTATGAAGAATATTCAGAAGAAACAAAGAATCTAAGCAAAATAGAAACAATTTTGTTTGAAATGGAAAAAGCAACAGAAGAAAACAGTGGAGTTGTGGAGATACAAGTTGTTGATGAAGAAGATAAGGCAATTAAAAATGCAAAAATATGGCTAATGAATAAGGAAAAAGCAACATCTGTTGGAGGCCCATATTTGACAGGAACAGATGGAAAAAAGAAAATATATGGTGTTAAATCAGGAGATTATTATTTAGTGATTGAAAAAGAACCTGCTTATGCAGATACAAGCAATAGTCCATTTACTGTTGATGAAAGAAAGCAAACAAATGTAAAAGCAGTTATGCAAATTGGAAAAGCAAAATTAGTTCTTTCAATGCAAGATGAAACAGGAGATTATTTAAGTGGAGAAGCAGAGGTTCATTCTGCTTCTGGAATAGAAAAATATCCTTTATCAAGAGCAAGCAAAGAAGTTGAAGTTAAAGCAATTGGACAAGCTTATGTTGTTTTCAAAAGTGATGAATATTCAGATTATTATTCTTTGCCTGTAAATCTTTTTGCAAATAAAAAAATGGGAATAAGTGCAGAAATGTTACCTTTGAATATTGGAGAACCACAAATAAGATTTGAAGGATTCTATAAAGCAGGAGAAAAAACAGATAAATTAGATTTAGCTGAAGTTTATGAAGCTGTTTTTTCAATTGAAGTTCCTTATGGAGAACAATATAATGATTCAGTTTTCCATTTCCGGATAGGAGATTCAATAAATATTGAAAATGAATCAGCAGCAATAACAGGATATAGTTCAGGAACTGCATTAGGAGCAATAAAAGGAGAAAATTACACTGGAGATTATGAACAAGACAGTGAATTAACAAACAGAGATGCCAAATGGATTAATTTGGAATGGAGTCAATTAAGAGCAGGAATCCATTTCTTATCTGTGAAATTTCGTGTTAAAGGAACAGCAATAAAAGGCTCAGAAATTCCTTTCTATTATAGAGCAAGTTTTGAAGACAGGGAAATAAATCTACCTCCAACCAATAATACTCAGGAATTATATTCAGCTACTTATAAGATAATAAAAACAATTGGAACAGCAGGAGTGTGTTCATCAGATTTCTGTTATGATTCAGAGAGTGTTTTAGATAAAAAAGACAAGCTTTATGTAAATGATTACAAATTAAAAGTTGGAAATGAGTATGAGATTGGATTTTCAATCTTGAATAATTCAAATAGTGTTTATTCATCAAGTTCAATTTTATTACAAAGTAATTGTATGGATTTGCAGTATGAGATTGTTTCAGGAGGACAAAAGAAAACAGGAAGTATGGGAAGCACTGAAATAGAAGTTGGATTAGGAGAATATTCAAAAGGAACACAAGCCATATTCAAAGGAACTGGAAAAATAAAAGGAACTGCAAACTGTTCAATAACAGCAAAGATAAAGGCAGAAAATAATATTGTTTTTGAGAAAATAATTGGATTTACTGTTGCAAATGCAAATCCTTTATCTATAGAAATTGAAGACAAAAAAATAGTTGCTGATTCTGCATTTGTCTTGAAAATAGATATCAAAGACTCGGAATACAATAGAAAAAAACAAGCTTATGTGGATATAGAAATTGAATTACCAGATAATGAGAAATTGCATTTGGGAGGATTAACAAACACTCAAGGACATATAGAAGTTAATATTCCTGCTTTACCACAAAACTCAATTGTAAAAATAAATGCAACAGCTCTCAATTATGCTTCTGAAACAATCACAATAAAAGTTGGGGATTTTATTGGATTGCCAGAACAAATAAGATTTGATATTGAAACATCTATGAATGAAGCACAAACTTTTTTCAAAATAGATAATCTCTCAGAGCAAGACATCTACATAACTAATATTCAAATAGAAGGAACTGCAAACGGAAGAATAAATATAGAAGCATTCACTGCCCAGATGTCTGCAATAAAACCAAGAATAATTGGAAAAGGATATTTTGAGCAACCAATAAGAGTGCAATTAGCCCCAAATGCAAAAGAAATGAGAACAAAAGAACAGCATACTTTGAATTTGATAATTACTGCTGAGAAAGACAATCAAAAATACGAATATGAATTACCTGTTGTAATAAATATTAGTTTAGGTGGAAGCCCAGATAATGAACCATGTCTTTCAATTAGTATGACTGAATGGAAAGATGCAACCCAAAACAGTAATATTGAATCAAGAATGTTTACAATAAAAAATAATTGTGTAAGAAATGATAATCCAATTAAACTTGAAAAATTAAGAGCTAAATTAGTTTGGCAAGGAAACATATATGGAAATGTTGAGATGTCTGTAAGTAATTCTTCAGGTGGAAGAGATGTCACACTTTTAAATAACAGGTTTGTAGATATAGCTTTGGATATTCCATCAGAAGAAGAATACAGTGTAATATTAAGGTTTAACTCTTCTGCACAAGAAATTGGAGAAACAGCAAAGTTTGGAATTACAATTGATGGAAAAGTAAAAACAGATTCAGGAGAATTAACTTTGCAATCCCAGACAATTAATTCTGAATTGTCTATATTTGATTTAGAACAATGCTTAGTGACAGAAAACAGTTTAGTTATGGGGGATTCAGCAGATTCAAAGATTTTGAATTTGGATTTTTCAAACTGCAAGATAATCGGAGGAGCTTCTTTAGATGTAAAAGTTTGTTATATGCAAAGTTCAAGCAATAGTGCATATTGCCCAGAAGAGAATTCTTCATCTGAACATTTAGAAATTGAAAATAAAAACTTTACAATAAATAGTTTTACAAATGCAAAAGATTTAACCATTAGACGCCCAAGAGTTCCCGGAGCATATGATTTGTTTGTTTATGCTAAAGCCCGAAATAGTTCTTTTTGGAAACAAGTTAAAGTTGTGGAATTTACTGCTCTTCCAAAAGATTCTGCATTTAGTTTAGATAAATACAAAGTTTTCCTATTAGGAAAGGGAAGCACAAGTGCAATTGAACTGACTAATAATGAACTAACTACTCAAGCAAGTGTAAGAGCATGTGCAAAAACTTGGAAAAATGCCAGCAAGAAATTTGCAACTTCTTTGGCAACAGGAGCAGTTTCAGGAATTGGAACTTATGTTGTTGGAACATATTTAATTGGAAAAGCAGCTGCAACATCAACAATAGCAGGAGCAGCAGGAGGAGGAACAGCAATTCTTACAAGTTTATCCACAATAATGCCATATTTAGCAATTGCAGTGGGAGTATTTGTTTTGTTTTCAAGTTTGTTTGGGGGAGATGATTGTAATCCACAAACACATGATATTATGGCTTATCTAATAAATATGAAAGAAAGTGGAGGAATAACTGATAATTTAGCTGGATTAAATGCAAGATTAGACAAGGCAAACATAGACATTTCTCATGATTTCACAAAACAAATTGTGCCAATTGTATTTGAGAATATTGGATTAGATAAAAATCCTTCTTATGCAACAATAACTATTAGTGCAAGAAAGCATAATTATTCAGACCCAACTAATTATGGAGAAGACAGTAGTTTTGGTCCATTAGATGTAAGAAGTTTCAATCAGGAAAATGTAAGTGAAAAAATCAGAGTAAAGATTGTAACTGATATTCCAGAGCCTGAATTACCAGAAATAACAGAAGAAAACTTCTGCACTCAAGGAACAGTTATTGGAAGAACAGGAGAAACTGCAATGCCAAGAATAAAACTTGACTGGACATGGAATGGAATATCTATAAATCAATGTGACTCTGGAAATCCAGATTATATTTATTGTGATGCTGTGCAATTTAATATTGAGTTAGTAAAAAAAGTTCAGGCAATAAAAGAATTTATGCAAAAGAACAAAGATAATTTCACTATTTGTCCAAGCTCAGGAATAGAAACACACAGGGAATTTAATGCAAATATTTCAAATGGGAAGTTCGGAGTATCTAAATCAGAAGTTGAATTAGATGGAGCAAAAGCTGTATTGAATTTAGAAATTGAAAACAAAACAAATACAAATCAAAGTGTGAAGATTATTGCAAGTTTGCTAACTCCTGAAATGGAAGTCATAGAAAAGAGTGAAACAAAAATACTAGAAAGAGGAAAAACAAGCACAAGCTTTGAATTTGAAAATTTGGTAGCAAAAACAAACCCATATTACTTAGCAATAAGTTTTGAATTAACAGATGAACAAGGAGAATTAGTGCAAGAAGAAGACAACAGTGTTTCATTTATTTATAATACAGGAGCAGTGTGTGAAACAATAAAAACAAGCAGAACTTTGTTAGGTTCAAATGGATTATTGCAATATGCAGAAGCAAACCTGCAAAATTTAGAATGGACAAAGGATATAGATAATTTAGCAGGATTACAAAAGATGTTAAGGTTTGATGCTTATTTAATCAAAGATTCTTACAACCAAGACTTTATGAATGATTTCTATAAATACTATAAAGAAGAATCATTCTTTGATTCTCCAGGATATTTCACAGAAGGTCCAGAAGCATTATACAAGTTCTATGAAAAAGGAAAATTAACAATCAATAGAAGATATTTAGAAAATAATGATTTACAGTCAAGTGGAAAATATAATGTTCGCTTGAATATAGACTTCTTGGAAGATTGGAAAATGTTTGGATATACATATCAGCCAGATGCAAACATAAATATTGATTTATATTTGATTGAATTCCCACAAGAATATTCTGTATTTTATAATTTACCATTTGATGGAGAAGTTGGATTAAACACTGAAAATGGAAGACAAGGATATGGAATTGCATACCAAAATAATAGCAATCCATTGCAGATAAATGAAAAAGTAACAGCAGAAGAAAAAGCAGGAAGTAATGCTCTTTTGAATGTAAAAACAAATATAAAGAAAGACATAAAAGAGATAAATTCTTTAGCATCCAATAAAGGAAAAATAATGGAGATTGGAAAAGCAGAAGCAGGATATGAAATAATAAGTTATCCAAACTTAGCAACACCAGTCATACTTAAAACAACAGCCGAAGAACAAGATATTCCATTTGTATCTGCTTATTCTCTAAGGAGAAACAGCACTCCAATAGAAGCAGGAGCTTCACTCTTATTCTGGACAGGAGCAGGACAATGCTATGACTTTGAAGGATTGCCTGTGCAGGAAGTTTTCAGAGAAACACCTGATGTAAAAGCACAAGCAGGAGATTTAACAAACTGGTTGAATTCATATGTAATTAAATGGAATAGTATAAAGAAAGAAGGAAATTTATATTTGAAAACAGTTGTTTACACTCCAAAAGATACAACATATCAATTAGTTGCACAGAAAAATGCTGATTTCCTAACTTCAAACACAGGAGCTTTTTCAAAAACAGTGGAACTTTCAGGAATAAACACAATGAAAGAAAATAATGCAACTGAATATATAGACAGTGTAAAGAAAGTGTTAGAAGGAATAAAAGACAAAAGAGTTTGTATGTCAATAGGCTCTGAAACAACCAAATTTTTCTGGAATCCAGCAATTTTGTATGAAATTGGAGGAACTCCAATAAAAATATATGAAACAGGAATAACTGACTGCATCAAATAAACCAAAAAAGATTTTTACACAAACAAAAAGAAAATAAACATTTATTAAGTATAAATGAGAAAGATATAAATGCCAGAACTAATAACAACAGGATTTTTCATAACTGAACTCTTTACAGATATGGTATTTGTTCTGAAAATCTTTGTATTGCTAACTATTTGGGGATTTGTAAGAAATAGAATTGGAAATTCTTTTTTAGCAGCAATTGTGCTTTTAGGTTCAGCATGGTTTATACTCTTTGATATGTTCTGGTTTTTCGGAGGAGTATATATTTTGGTAATGTTAGGAATGTTAGGAGCTGCAAGTATATTGATTGACTTCTACTTTGTGGGGGGAGGAGAAGCAATAAAAGGAGTCTTGGGAAAGATAACAGGAAAAAAAGAAGGAGAAGAACATAAAAGACAACCAATGCCTGGAATGCAAGGAGAAGCTCCAGATATAGAAAGTCCAGTAAGCACATCAGGAGATTTAATTAAAAGACAACAACAGATAAGTAGCAATATGCAAAGAATGAATATGCAAAGGAGAGGAAGATAATGGTAATGCAATTAGTTATTGGAGCAATAGTGTTTCTTTTAATTCTACCTGCAATATTAATGACTGCTTCTCCTATTCTAAATATCATTATTCGTTTAGGTTTGGCATTTATTATATTCTCTAATATAAGGGCTCATTTCGGAGATTCATTATTAACTTTGATTATATCTGCTGTATTAATTTATATTTTAGTAATAAAATGGGCAATTGTAACTGCACCCATATATGTATTCTTGTTTATACTTGTGCCTGCTCAGTTTGGTTCATTGGCTGTCTGGACAATTGGTTCAGTGTTCAGAAAACATTAGTTTTTGAATTTCTTAGAAAAAATTTCTTTTATTTAAAATTCAGATTTATTGACTGTGAAAGAAAGTAAAAGTCAAACTGAATAATCTAATTTAGATTTGCTCATGCTTGGGCGAACATACAAGCGATAACTTCTTTTTCCTTTAAAAGAAATTGTTGCATCTCTTCCTCTTATTATACTTAAAACAGTTTCAAAACTTCTCAAACTTTCTGGCATTATGGAGAGATTATCATCATCAACAATTATTCCAAAACCTAATTCAGATAATTGTTTTAGTTCTTGGATAATTTTCTCATCAAACTCTGAAAAAGGAGGCAAACCTATAAATCTGTGTAATTTTGGAATTATTAAAAAACCAGAACGATTGTTTTCCCTTATATATTCTTTTAATTCATTTAGAAGAGAATATAAGAAAAAGATATTTTCTTTTTCTTGTTTTTGAGTTTTTATTATATGGATACTTCCTAATCCTTTGAATTTGCTCTCAGTCAATTGTTGAATATTATTTGCTCCCCCATAGAAACTAAATGAATTCTCAGAAATCACATTTATTACTCTTACTAATCTTTCTTTCAAATATGGTTTTACTTTATTATCTGAAATTGATTCTATTTTCTTAACTAAATCATTGAAATTTTCAGGAGCCAAAGAAAAAACAGATTGTAAAAAAACTGACATTTCCTTACTTTGAACTCCGTGAGCAAAAAGGAAACTTTCAGCATCTAAAAAAGATATGTTTGCTCTTAAATCTTTCTTAAGTTCATAAATTCGTACTGGAAAACTTATTGGATCTAAGTTTAATTTTCCTTTCTTTAATTCTTTAAGATTGTCTGTTTGTTCCTTCAAACCTAAGAAATCATCTTCAAAATCAAAAATAATCACAGGTAGTTTAACAAGAGAGATTGATTCAGCAAATATGTGCATAAAATGAACTCTTCCTCTAAAATCAAATCCAGACAAAAGTGTTTTTTTGAAAAAAGTCAAAGGCTCATGAATCTCTTCTTGTTTTTTATTTATTCCTAAGAAAATATCATTATAGGATTTTAAAGATGAAAGTCCTCTTTCTGTTTGTTTAGCAGTTGAAAGAATAGGAACAAGCAAAGATTGTGTAAAGAAAACTTCTCTTATATCTTTTCCAGATTCAGATAAAGGAAGTAAAGGAACTCCATAAGCTTTTGAAACTTCAAGAATATTTTGCTTTGTTATTTCTGTTTTTGTTAATTGTTCTCTTACTACATCTTCTAATTCTATATATGAAGAATAAGCTGGTAAAGAAGGAGCCACAATAAAAGTCAAGGTACTTCCTTTATCGTGTTTAGAAAATGTTATGACTGTTTTTGGCAAAGAAGAAACAAAACTTTCAACCATTCCTTCTGCATAAAGAAAATCATAAACTTCAACAATTGCTCCAGTTCCATCTTTATCTGAAATAAGAACAATCATTTTGCTGTCTTGGTTTTTGTATATTTTTATTTGATGTTCAAATACAATACCTGAAAAGAATTCTGTCCAAGGCCCTTCAATAAACTTAAATTCCTGCATTAATTAAATAAGGAACCAGTATTTTTAATCCTTGCTTTTCTTTTTTACTATGTAAAATTTTCTTTTTCTTAATGAAATTTTACTTAAAAATAAAGACAAGGATATCTTTAAAAATATAGAAACAATATTTTAGTATGGTTAATGAAGAACTTATACTAAATACTATTAAAAGAATGAAGTCAGCAGGTTTGGAAAGAGAAACAATTGCAAATACTTTGAAAAGAATTGGGTTGTCGGAGCAAGAAGTTCAGAAATACATAGACAAAGAACAGTCATTAAAAAAATCAGATTTGAATATAAACGAAGATATAATTACGGCAACTGAAGTCGCCCAAACTGCAATTGAACAAAATGTAAAAACAGTTGAGAATTTAGGGGCAAGAGTGGAAAAAACAGCAACTGAAATAAGTCAAGCAAAAAAAGCTGCGGAAATTTCTGCAATAGAGACAAAGCAACTAAAGTCAGAATTCCGAAAATTAGAGGAAAATCAAGAAGATATAAGAGCAAAACTAAATGCTTTAACAAAAATAATGAAAGATATCTTGGAGATAAATCGGAAAATCCTTAACAAACTCTGAGAATTTTTTCCAAAAAGTTTAAAGAAAATTAATAATTTTACTTGAAAAGCTTCTGTGCATCTTCTATTACTTTTTTTGTGTGCTTTCCATGAGGACTTATTTTTATGTCTGTTTTTTCAAGCCAAACTTCCGAAAGTTTTTGAGCTGATTTTTTGAAACTATTATCCAAAGCTCCTTTTGGATATTTGGGTTTAGCACTGAATATTTTGCCTAAGTCTTTTTTTATTGCACTCCAAATTTTCCAACCAAAAAATGAATCTAAAACCCAACCTAAAAAAAAGGCAGAGCTTAAACCAAAACAAACAAGAAATCCATGATAAAAATTAGTTTCATAGAAAAAAAAGGAGAGAATTCCAAATAGCAAGGCAAAAAAAATCATTTACATTCCTCCGCCTAACAAACTACCCAATCCTCCTAATCCTCCCATTCCTCCTGAATCTCCTGAATCAACTATTCCCATTAAATAAGCTAAAACTAATGCTCCAATTAAAATATGTGGCCAATAACTTTCCATATATCCTGCAAAAATATAAATTGTTCCTAAAAGAATTATCAAATAAAGTGCTGTTTTAAGATTTCTACTTGCCATTAAAAAAAGAATTCCAGTTCCAAAAGCCAACCAATTAAGATGCATTTGGGCAGCCATTACCATTATTATTAAAACTGTTGCTAAAGAAACAACATCCAATTTATTTCACCTTTTCCAAGATTGGTCCAATTACATTTGCAATCAGATAAAGAGCAATAGGTATCCAAACTAATTGTGGAAATTGGATAAAAAGCATCCAAACAAAAAGAACTGTTAAGAATGCTGAAAGAATCTTTGAAGAAACATTTGACTTTAGCCAGCCATATATCCAGATAATGTAGATAATCAAAAGAATAAGCCATATATTACATGTCATATTGTTCCAGAATGGGCACCAAAACTCATAAAACATAAATATTATTTGCCCAAAAGAGTTAATATTTCTTTTGTTTGCTCTTAAATACTCTTTAATTTTTTTTTAAATTTATTTCCTGCCTTTCTTAACGGGGGCAGGAGAATCAGAGAGAAGTTTTTTGGCTTGCTCCAAAGTTACAAATTCCAAAGGATTGATTGATTCAAGAAGATATTTTAGTTCTTGGAATTCGGATTTTGAAACCATTCCTGTTTTGAGATTTTCTATTTCAGTTTGTAATTGAAAAATTGATTCTTTGATTAAGGAAATATCAGGAATATTTTGAAGTTCTCCTGATTGTCCAGAAGAAATTTTGTTTTCTAAATCTGAGATTTTCTTATTTATCACGACTATATTTCTTCCAAGAATCTTTTCATTGCGAGTTATAAAACGAAGTTTTTGAGTCAGCAAAAGGACTGAACTGTTAAGAGCCCTTATGTCTGAGGAAACATTTGTATTGGAAGTTTGTTCTTCTCTTGCCATTACATCACTTTTTTATAAAGAATTACTAACTATATAATAGGTTTACTTAATTAAAATCTTTTGGTTATAGAAATGAAAGCAATAATAAAAAACATAAGTTATGAGACAACTGATGGAAAATCAATAATAAAATTAGAGACAGATAAAGGAATATTTTGTGATAAAGAATTCAAGCCATATTTCTATATAAAGACAGACAAGCCAGAGAAACTGCAAAAAAGCTATAATTTGAGAATGGAAAAAGATGGAGAGTATTATAAAGTTGTTTTTGAAAATACAAATCAATTAACAGAGGCAAGGGAATTAATTGGAAGAGATGCTGAAAAATATGAACACGATATTCCTTTTGTAAAAAGATATATGACTGATAAAGGATTAAGTGTTCCTTGTGTTGCAGAAATAGAGGAAAAAGAAGGGGAAATAAAAGAAATAAAGTTCAAGGAAATTGGAAATCCAAAAATTATAGCTGTGGATATAGAAACATATACTGAAAAAGGAGGATTTGAGGCAAAAAACAGTGAGATAATAATGGTTTCTTTTTCTGGGGAAAAAAATGAACTCTTAACTACATTTAAAGGATTAAAAAACAGTATTTATTTCCAAACAGAAAAAGAAATGATAAAAGAAGCAATAAAAAAAATTGAAGAATGCAAAGAAGAGATAGTGGCAACTTATAATGGGGATATGTTTGATTTCCCATTTATTGAGGAAAGAGCAAAAATACTTGGATTAACTGCTCCGAGATTCAGTAAGAAAAAAGGGCAATCTCAAACAATTGGGATAGAGGGAAAACAACATATTGATGGATTTCAAATGCTGAAGTTTCTGACAAGATTCAGCATTGTTTCATTGATGAAATATGATTTGGAATCAGTTGTGGAAAATCTATTGGGAAGAAAAAAAGAAAAAATTGATTACAAAGAAATACACAGAGCTTGGAGAGAAAAAGACAAAAAAGCTCTAGAAAGAATTGTTGATTATTGCATAGAAGATTCAGAAACAACCAGATTATTGGTTGAGAAATATCTAGGAATAATTTTGGAAATCTCGGATTTAGTCAGAAGAGATGTTCAAGAAATTTCAAGGGCTTCAGCTTCTGTTCTAATTGAAGCTCTTTTGCTGAAAGAAAGTAAAAAATATGGAATCTTAGTCCCTCGCTTACCAACAGACGAGGAATTTTCAAAGAGATTCAGACAATCAGTTCAAGGAGGATATGTTAAATCCCCTTTGGCAGGATTACATGAAAATATTGCTGTTTTGGATTTTTCAAGTCTATATCCAACAATCATAATCTCACATAATGTAAGTAATGAGACTTTGGATTGCGAACATTTGGAGTGCAAAAAAAATACTGCTCCAACAAAACATTATTTTTGTATGAAAAAAAAAGGTTTCATTCCTTCAGTTATTGAGGACTTGCTAAAGAAAAGATTGGAATATAAAAAACAGATGAATGAGAAAAAAGGAACAAAGGAATACAAACAATTAAGTGAAAAATCTTGGGGATACAAGATTTTCTTAAATTCTTTTTATGGATATCTGGGATATGCTAGAAGCAGATTTTATTGCAGAGAATGTGCAGCAGCAATAACTTCTTGGGCAAGAGAATACATACAAATGGTTGGAGAAAAAGCTGAAAAAGATGGATACACTGTTCTTTATGGGGACACTGATTCTGAATTTCTGATAATTCCAAAAGGAAAAAATAAAAAAGATATTGAAGAGTTTGTGGAAAAAATAAATAAAAATCTTCCAGGGATAATGAATCTGGAATTAGAAGGAATATACAAAAGAGGTTTGTTTGTCACAAAAGATTCCGGAGAAACAGCAAAAAAAAGATATGCATTAATTGATGAAAAAGGAAATATGAAAATTGCAGGATTGGAATATGTTAGAAGAGATTGGTCTAAAATTGCAAGGGAAACTCAAAGAAAAGTTTTGCAGGCAATTTTGGAAAAAGGATCAGAAAAAGAGGCATTGCAAATAATAAGAGATACAATAGAGAGATTAAAAAAAGGAAAAGTTGAGAAAAAAGAATTAACAATAATAACAAGATTAATAAAAGATACCACAAAATATGAAGCAAGAGGGCCTCATGTAGCAGCTGCAGAAAAAGCCAAAAAAAGAGGAAAAATTCTTGGACAAGGTTCTGTTATAGAATATATAATTACAAAAACTGGAAAAACTATAAGTGATAAAGCTGAGATTGAGGAATATGTTAAAGAAGGAGATTATGATATTGACTATTATATTGAACATCAGATAATTTCCGTTGTTTATAAGATAATGAGAGAATTTGGTTATAGCAAAACTGATTTGGAAAAAGGCGGACAGCAAAAAAGTTTATTTAATTTTTAAAGAAATAAGAATATTTAAAAACAATTGCAACTGATTTTTTAGTATGGAAAAGGAAGTTTATCAAAAATATATAAAAGCAGGAAAAATTCTCCATTCTGTTAGAGAAAATGCTAAAAAATGGATAAAGCCAGAAATGAAACTTTTAAATATTGCTGAGAAAATTGAAGAGGAAATAAAAAAAGAAGGAGGAAAGCCAGCTTTTCCAGTAACAACAAGCTTGAATGAATTTGCCGCACATTACACTCCAGAAGCAGATGAAAAAAATATTTTCAAGGAAACTGATTTATTGAAAGTTGATTTAGGAGTCCATATAGATGGATATATTGCTGATTCTGCTTTTTCTTTAAATCCAGCAAACAATTATTCTAAATTAATTGAGGCGAGTTCTGAAGCTTTGGAAAATGTTAAAAGTATATTAGAAGTTGGAGTTTCTTTAAGGAAAATTGGACAAACAATTGAAAAGACAATAAAGTCAAAAGGATTTAGTCCAGTTGCAAATCTAAGCGGACATTTTCTGGAAGAATATCTAACTCATGCTGCTCCAAGTATTCCAAATGTTGATATAAAACAAGAATTTAAAATTGAAGAAGGAGCTTTTGCTATTGAACCATTTGCAACTTCTGGTTTGGGATATATAAAAGAATATGGAAGAGTTGATATTTTTTCTTTGGAATATTTGAAACCAATAAGAAATACAAATGCAAGAAAAATATTGATGTTTGTTGAAGAAAACTATCAAACTCTACCTTTTGCAGAGCGCTGGCTGAACTTAGGAATGACTAAATTGGCGAAAGATTTTGCTCTTAGAGAACTGATAAACAATGGCAACATGCACCAATATCCTGTTCTAAAAGAAAGCGAACCTGTCTCACAGGAAGAAGAAAGTTTTCTAGTTTATAATGAAGAAATAATCCAATTTACCTAATTTCTAGAAAAACACAGTTTCTTAAAATATTACTCAGATAAATATATTATGTGCTCCCATGGTGTAGTGGATAGCATAGAAGCTTGCGGAGCTTTTGACCAGGGTTCGAATCCCTGTGGGAGCATTTTTTAATTTAAATTTCCCGCAGAAAAAAGAAAAAGAGCAGATTTTTAAAACTAAAAGAACTAATTATATTATGTTTTTATCAGGA
>CAZJHM010000015.1:0-16017 GCA_964545925.1 uncultured archaeon | reverse complement strand
AAATACTTTCCACATTTGTATATCTGTTTTTTATTGCAATCTCACTTAATACATCTCCTTTTGTGAAAAAAACTCCTTTTGAAACTAAATATTCATCTAATCCTGCTCCTTCAACTGCTGAGTCCATTTTTGCATAAAAATCAGTTGTATTTGCTTGTTTTTTCAATTCATCTAAATTTCCAATTATTGTTAGTATAATTGTTAATATAGCTAAACCCATAATTGCTGCTATTAAAAATCTGAAAACTTCAAATTCCTGAGCTTTTCTGTTCAATGCAAATATTTTGTTTTCCATTTTTCCAACCTTTTCTTTTCCTTTGAAATTTCTTTTAAAAAAATAAAAGAAAACTACATTGTGCCTACAACTGAGTTTGCAACTATTACTGATATACAGAAAATAATTGTGGCAATTGGTAGATTACGAGCAATATTTATTCTTACTTCTAAACTATTTTCAGTATCTATTTTTGTTGTAAAGTAAGTCATAATCAAAACTAATTCTATAATATACAAAGCAATCATAATCAAGAATTCAGCAGGAGATGCAATTGAACTAACAGCACTTGCATTTATTGTTGTTATTGTAGGCATTTCAATTGAAGCATTTGTTAAAGCATCTTGAACTCCAGCATTATTTAAGTTTTCAAGAACTCCACTTGCAGCAATTGAAGAAAGTGTTCCTATAACAATCTTTTGCAATGCAGTTGTTATTCCTAAAACAACAGGAGAAATAAAAAGAATCATTGTTGTCATTGTTTGTGTAGTGTCTCCAATTAAAGAATGCAATGTAGCATTTACTTTTTTCAAATTTGTTAATTGCATAGCCATAGACATCAAACTTTTAGATGCAACACTTACACTTAAAGAAACAGAATCAACAAGAATTTTCAATGAGCTTCTGATTATTTTAGATGGAACATATTTTAGAGAACCATATGTTTTGTCAAAAAATGCTTTTTCCAAAGGCATTCCCAATAACTCAACATTGTCTAAAGTTTTCTTATAAACAACTTGAGAAATAGTATAATTAGGAAAGAAATCTTTTGTATATTTCAAAGCTGTTTCCATTGGTTTATTTTCAGCCAAGCGAGAAGAAATAACATAAAGACTTTCTTCAAATTCTTCTTCCATTTTTTGAATTTCTTTTTGAATTTTTCTTTTATAGCGAGCTGAGAAATACATATATGAAGAAATTGCAAAAGAAATTGTAATAATCAAACCAAAAATTAAATTATAAGGAGTAGTATCATTTCCTGCCTGTATAAAGAATTTCTGTTTTTCATCTTGCAAAGCTGTTTGGGCTTTTTCAGCAGAACCTAATTCTCCTAATAATTCTTTATATCTTCCTCCATCTTCATTAAACCAATTTTCAGGAAGATTTTCTCTTTCTAAAACTTCTTTTTCAGATTGGTCATGTGCTAAAAGGAAATCTTGTTTATCTCCGAAAATTGAGGTTGGAGGAATTCCATTTGAAGAAATAAACAAAGAACCTAAAGAACCAAAAGCTAAAACACCTAAAACAATTAATAGTATTGGAATTTGAGTATTCATAACAAAAGCATAATTTTTCTTAGGCAAACCAGGATAAGTATCATCTATTTCGGGGGGTTCATTTGTATGTGGACGTTCGGAAAGAATAATCATTGAATAAAAAAGCAAACCAGCAGGAAGAATAACATTATACAAGAGAAACATATATTCAGCTCTTGCTAAATCAGAACCTGAAAAAGCAGAACCAACTGGAAGTATTATAACTAAAATCAAAGGCAATAAAACTCCAACATAGAAAAGAACAACTGTTTTTTGAGTTAGTCCTTTTGCATACATTTCCATTTTATTTTTAACAGAAGTTAATAATTCATTCATTGTTTTGTCTAAAATTTCCATTCTTAATGCTTGGTCATTTTCCATTAAACTTGAACGAACTCTCATTAAAGCTTGTTTTAATTCTTCACTATATTTTCCCCAACGATATGCCAATGCATCTAAAGCTTCATATATAGTTCCTTGTGCTCCTAGTTTCATATTCCAACTTATTTCTCTTAAATCTTCAACTAATTTTCCAGTGCCTGATTTTGAAGCAAACTCAATTGCTTTTTCAATATTTGGAACTAACTTCATTGACATAACCATATATCCAATTATTTGAGGAACATAACTCAAAGCAAGATTTTTTTCTTTATCAGCTTCCATTATAGGATATTGTCTAAAGAAATAAATTCCTCCTAATGCAAGAACAATTGGTATTCCAAAAATAAACAAATAAGCAATTAAAACATCTGGAAACATTGCAAAGATTGGCTCACTTATGAAAGGTATTAGGAAAATTAAAAGTCCAAGCAAAAGAGCAAGTCCAAGAGAAAAAATTGAAAAAACATTAATTGCATTTGCAAATTCTTCATCTTTTAAATTCCATTTAAGAAAATCCAAAGCTTCTTTGTGTTCTTTGGTTAATTTTGTTTCTTTTGTTAAATTAGGCATTAAAGAGTTTAGTTTTTTGCTGAGTGCAATATAAGGAATTTCTTTTGTTTTTTCGAGTTCTTGCTCTACATTAAAATCTTCTCTTGTTAGAGTAATTTTTCTGTAGAGTTCTCCTAATCTTCCTTCTGTTTCACTAGGCGTTTTACTAAACTTTCTTTTACCCAAGTTTGCCATTTTTCTAAAACCTCCGTATAATTTGGTTTTCCATTTTCTTCCAATGACTCTTCTCTTAAGAGTAATAATTTGTTATGAGCAATTATATAATTTTCTCCTTCCAACAAAAGAGGAATATCATATTGTCTTTTGTAATCAACAAGAATTTTTTTTGCAGTTCCTCTTGTTTTTATATCTTCCCAAATTTCATCTCTTGTTAATCCAGACAAGTTTGCAATTTTGTTTAATAAATCTGAATTTTTAACATTTTCTTTGTTTAATTCCAAAGTATCTGTTTTTGCATTATAAGTCATTAAATCAAGTAATCCTCCTTCTCTGTCTGGATCATGTTCCCAATGTTTCTTGACTTCAGTTATTTGCACAACTCTTCTGTGTCTTTTCAATGAACCTCCAAATCTTATTGGGCGAGCAACAACAACTAAATCAGTTGCTTTGAAAGATGTTGTTGGAACTCCTAAATCATTTACAACTCTGTCCCAAACACTATATGCTGAGTCTCCGTGAATTGTTCCCATTACAATATTTCCAGCTGCTCCTACTCTCATTGCTTCATACAAAACTTTTGCTTCAACACTTCTTACTTCTCCTAAGATTATTGCACTATCACCTAATCTTAAGGCAGTTCTTAAAGCTTCTTCAGGAGCAACTTCGGTTTCTGAGCGACTGACTTGCAATGGACTTCTTGTTTTCATTCTTTGAATATTAAATCCTATTTTTTTCAAATAAGGAACTGGAATTTCCATAGTATCTTCCTGAACAAGAATTCTGGAATTCATAGTAATTTCAATCATTGCTGCTCCCATTAATGATGTTTTTCCTGAACCTCTTGAACCAGTTATAATTGTTGTTGCTTGGTTATCAATTAAGAAAGAAATTAATCCTGCTGCAAATGGATTTAAGAAATCCTTGTCTATAAACTGAGGCATTGTCCAAGGAGTTTTTTTGTGTAAACGAAAAGCAAAAGCAGTTCCATCAGGAGACAAAGGTGGGCCAATAGCTGCAACTCTTGTTTCAAACTCAGGTAAATCATAATCTAAGACAGGATGGGCTTCATCAAATGGACGTCCAGACATAGCTCTTAGTTTACTTAACATTGATTCTGCTTCTTCATTATTATAATAAATATTTGTTTGACATTGTCCATAATCTGAATGTATAACATACAAAGGTTTTTCTCCAATCGGAGCATCAACATAAATATCTGTTATTTTTCTATCATTTAATAAAATTTCCAAAACACTATAACCAACTGTATATCTTGCAACTATTTCAGCTAAAGAATCAATTTCTTCTCCATTCATTTGAACATTGTTTTGTTTTGCTAAATCTTTTATTGTTGATTCATATACTCTTTCAAAATATTCTCTTGAACTTGCAACTGTGCTTAAACTTGTTTTTCCAGGTTTATAGTTTGCAACAATTTCTTTTGTTTTGCTCATTATGAAATATTTATCTGGAGATAAAGAATATTCAGGAGGATTTATGAAATAGAAATTCTCAATTTTGTCTGGACTTTTAAAGATTTGAACAGTTGTATTCTTTACATAATATTCATCCATTAATTCAAAGTTTTCCATTCCCTCAAAACTTAAACGAGAACCTAAGAAAGAAGGTTTTACTTCAACTTCAAACAAAGTTTTGTAAACATCTGCTGTGTCTTTTACATCTGTTTCTTGCAAAATCTTTTTTGTTTTTTTAATTAAATTTAATTCTTCAAATTTTCCTCTCATATATGAGAGAGTTTCAATATACCTTTGTGTGCAGTTAATATATTCTCTGCTTGCACTTTCCATTTTTAATTTCTCTGCATTTTCTTCTTTCAAAAGAGTAATATATGCTCCAACAGGATCATATGAAAGTAAATCATGAGCTATTCTAACAACAACATCATGTCTTGCACTAATTACTTCTTTGCATGCATCTCCTTCTCCCGACAAATGTGAATAACTCCAAGGGTTTTCAATCATAAACTTTTGTTGTAGATTTGCAACTTGTTTTAGCATTTCAGTTTGACTTTCATTATATATTCTTTCATAAACTTCTGAAAGAACTAAACTATCTGCTTGTTCTTTTCCTAATACAGCTAGACAATGAAATCTACAACGAGCATCAGAACTTATATTTGCCCCATATATACAATTTTTACAATCAAAAATCAGATTTCTTCTATTCCCTTTTTCCTTGAGAACATATTCCCCTACTTTAAATCCACCAATTTTCATCAATATAATATCTATTTATACCTTTAAATCTCTTTCTTTTTTCTTAACTTTCTTTTTATTTAGCTTGATTTTTTATCTATGAACTTTTTCTCAGCAATCTTTTTTTGATTTTATTGACAATCTTCCCATTCTCCGGAAATCTTTCTTTTGATACAAGCACATTGCATATTTGTTATTTGTTCTTCTTTTGCGCCTGCTGAAATCCATAAACTTAAACCTATTTCTGCCTTTATTTTCTCTTCTAAATATGAATCTTGTTTTTTTCTTGTTAATTGGATTACATTACTTGATTGAGAAACTTCTCCAACAGAAGAGAGTAATTCTAAATGTTGAGTTTTTGATGGCTTACAAACATACATTGTTTTTCCTTTTATTGAAATATCTTTTTCTCCAACAATTGTTTTCTTTTCGGGTTTTGTTTCTGTTGATTCAAAATCTGTTGCAACCCATATAAAAAACATAAATTCTTCTGTGCTTCTATTATAGATATAATAAATATAATCAAAAGAAGATTCATAGGGCTCCATTATTCCTATTACAGGTGAGGAAATCAATTTTGAATTTGTAAAATATCCATCTGTGCTTGTTTTGTAGTATTCTTCTTTGACAATAGTTAGATAATAATCTATATCTTTGCTTTGTTCAAATGTTTTTCCATCTCTTGTTGCACTTGAATTCATTATTGTCTTTAAAGCATTTATTGTGTATTTTGTTTTATATACATCTTGCAATCTTTCTTCAGCCCCTTGTCCATATTCCAAACCTTTTCCAAACAACATAACACTTATTATTGCAATAATTGAGAGAAAGAAAAGAGCATCAGTTATTGAAGCTTGTCCTTTTCTGTTTGGAATATTTGTTTGCCAGAAATTCATTCCCATATTGCAATCACTAATAACATTGGTTCAACAAAAAATATTGTTTCTTCCCCTTCTTTATAATCTCTTTCTAAAGCAACTGGAAATAATTGCACAGTTGCATTTTTTGATGGTTCTTTATCTGTATTTGAACAATAATAATGCATTTCATTTCCAAAATCATCTTTCTCATAAAAAAATTTCTTTTCAGAATCCTGAAGATATTCCAGACTTCCACTTTCTTTTAGTTCATTTTGATATGCTTGCAAATCAGAATAATTTATTGTTCGCAAATGTTCTGCATTTTCTGAGAAAGGAATAGTAGTTAGTTTTGTTAATCCAGCTGTAAATTTGTATTTTTTCTCTGCTTTTGCTTTTTCACAATTTATTTGAAATGCTTCATGATTATCTATATAATCTTGGCTTGAAATAATATCCCCTATTTTTAAAGCATAAATAAAAATTTCCATCCTGTCTGTTTTCTGTCCATATGTATTCCATGTGCTTGTAAAAACACTTAAAAAAACAATTACTGCAAAAATTAAAGGAATTAAACTTGGCAAATCATCTCCAATTGCTCCAAGAAATGCTTTATTATTAATTCTTTTTTTATCTTCTCTGAAATTTGTTTCACTTTGTAATTTCCAAAACATTAATTACCACCAGTATCAAAACAAGGAAGTTTTTCACTGCTTATTAATTTCTTAACCATCAACTTGTTTGCTTCACAAGAATTGGTTATTGAACTTGAGCAAGGAATTATATGCAAATGTTTTTTTCCTTCTCTCACTTCTTTTAAAATCAAGAGTTCATCTGCAGTTGCTAATTGTAAATCAAAAGGTTTATCAGGATTTATTTCTAATTCACTTTCTGTTTGAATTTCTTCTATTTGTGGTTCTTTTTTTGGATTCCAAGAATACAAATGTATTTCTCCATCAAAAGCTAAAGAGCCAGTTGCAATAATCTCTCTGTTGTCTCTTTTTTTCTTTGTTAATCCAATTATTAGTTTTTCTTGATTAGAAAGGATTTCAGTTTTAAACAAAAGTTGGAAATAAAGAGATTGAGTTAAATATTGAATTGGAGATGAAATATATATTGTTGTTTCATAACACATACTATCTGAATTTGCAGCCAAGGAAATCTTAGACATATATTTTGTTAATTCTTGTTTTGCAGAACTTGCAACAATTAAATCAGACATAGTTACAACAAAAAAAGAAAAAATAACAAAAAGTGCTGTAACTAAAATCAAAAGATTCATTTTGCTTAAACTAAAACCTAACATTATCCCACCTTTTTTCTATATGCACAGATTGTAGGAAATGTTTCTTCTATTTTTGTTACATTTTGAAGTTCATAGTATCCTTGAGGTATTGTGTTGTTGAAATTTATTAATTCATATCCTTCTTTTTCTTGGCATCTTCCTGTGCTGGTTTCTGCTTGGAAAACAGTTGCAGGATTAATATTTACACATTTTATTATTGTGGATATTTTTGGATTTGGACTTTTGTCTGAATAAACTAACAATGTGCAGATTGGTTTATTACTTTCACAATAAGTTGAACATAATTTAGGTTCATCAAAATCCAAGAGTTTTATATCTTCGTATTGTTCAGAAACACATCCTGATGTCTGAAAAGAAAAACTCTTAGGACTTCTACTATTTACAACTGCTTCTATATTTGTCTTTAATTTCTCTAAAGAACTTTCAGTATTTGTTTTACATTGTTCAGTAGTAATCATATTCATTGCATTTAATCCAACTATTATTACAAAACCCATTACAACAACTGCAACTAATAATTCAAAAACTGCGCTTTCCTGTGCTTTTTTGTTCATTTAAATCACTTGCTCAAAGGTGTCTGAACCTTTGTTGTATTAGCAAACATTGGCTTTACTATACTTATCAAAAGAACAGCAGCTATTGCAAAGATTAGAACCAAATATATAGTTGAGAATTCTGATTGTGCCCTATTTTGTTTCAAGAATTTAATACCTTTAATCATATCTTATAAAGAGAAAACATGATATATAAAACCTTTTTTATTGCATATTTTTTGGATTTTGAGCAAGTGTTTTTCATAACTCCATTTTTTTTGCATAAAAAAGAAAAGAACATAAAATCAAGTTTAATTTATCACATATTCTTTAAATTTAGACAAAGGAAAGATTTATAAAAATCAAATCCTAAATAAACTATGGCAGAATATCCCAACCGAATAACAATAGAGATAGAAGATAATGGTTTTGATTTGGAAGATTATGTTCTTATTGATGGATTCCCAGGTATGGGATTAATAGGAACAATCGCAACTCGTTACCTAGTTGAAAAAATGCAATTTAAAGAAATAGGACATATTTACTCAAATTTATTTTCTCCTTTAGTTAGAATTGAAAAAGGATTACCTCAACATCCTGTTCGCATATTTGTAGATGAAAAGCATAAGATTGTTGCTATCCTTGGGGAGCAAGTAGTTAATCCTGGATTAATTCATCCTTTAGCAATAGAATTAATCAATTGGATAAAAGAAAAGAATATTCGCAGAATTATTTCTTTAAATGGTTTAAGAGTTACAGGCAAAGAAACAGTTGCTAAAGTTTATGGTGTTTGTTCTTGTGAATCTGAAAGACCAATACTTGAAAAGAAAGGAATAACAATAATTAAGGATGGATTAACTTCTGGGCTTACAGCACAAATAATGCTTTTTTTAAGAGAGGAAAAAATAGAAGCAGTTTCTTTAATGGCTCCAGTTGTTATGAATGCAGATTATAAAGGAGCAATTTCTATCTTAGGAACTCTTTCTGATTTATTGGATTTAGATGTAAATTTGGAACCTTTAAAGAAAGAAGCAAAAGAAATTGAAAAGATTGTTTCATCTTCTTTAAAAGAAGTTGAAAAAACAGCTCAGGATTCTCGCAAATATGATTATTCTTCGGGAATGTACAGCTAATTTTTTTTTCAATGAAAAATATTCTTTAAAAAAAAGATTTTTTTCTATACTTCTGTTAAGATACTTTTTCTGTAAGAGAAAGATTATTTTTTAATTTTCTTTTTCTCAACTTTAAAATTCTCAGTGAAAGAAAAATGAGAATAAATTGCTCCGAGAGAAATAATCAAGAGCAAGAAGAAAATTCCTAAATCCTGAATAGGCAGACTTGGAAGATTCAAAGGATTGCTTGCATCACTTCCAAGATTTACATTCAAAATATTTCCTGTGGCAGATGTAGTTATTTGCCCATTTTCTTTTGTTGTCAAGAATCCTTGTTTAAATGCAGAATCTAAAGGAATCATATATCCATTTTCAGGATACCATTGTCCTGTCTCAGGATTATACCAGAAAGAACCATTTGGACCTTTGGCTTTCAATAAAGTTTCAGGAGTTCCATCATTATAAGAGATAGTTGGAACACCATTATGAGCATCAGCATCAATTGTATGTGTTTGCCCATCTTTTGTATTAAATTCAATTCCTGTTGGGGTTGCTTTTAGTGGGCCATCTATTTCTCCTTCATATATAGTTTCTCCAGTTGCCTTGTCTATTATTTTGAAATAATCATGGCACAAACCATCATCTTCTAGTTTAGAATAAAACATATATATTCTGCTTTCAGTTTCTAAAACTTGGAATGGGCCCATTTTCTCAATTGATTTATTGAAATTCTCAACTTTCATTTTTGATTTTTCACTGTCTGAATTAGCAATTGCTGCTAAATTAATTGCTGGTTCTGGACAATCCTCTCCTTGTACAGTTGCTGGAGTTATTATCATATTTTCAACATCTTCTTGTGAAAGAATTGCTGAATTATGATATTTCAAATGCACAATTAATTCTTGTGTATCTTTGTTATAAACTATTGTTCCATTATCAAACATTATTGAATCTAATAATCCAACTAGACTTTCTCCTTCTTGTCCATTCAAGAAAGTTCCAGCATTTGCTTTTATTGTTACATAAGGATTTTTAGTTGCAATTATTCTCGGAGTTCCATTTGCACTTATTTCATCTTTTACAGAATCAAAACCTATATTATGAGTTTCAGTTGCTATACTTCTTACTTTTCCAAATACATGTGTTATATTTTTTCCATCTATTGATAATCCTGTTTGATCTTCAACAATTTTCTTTAAACAATCATATATTGCTTCACTTTGAACTTCTAATTCTGAATATTTATTTATTTTGAAGATTGTTGTTTCTGTATTATCTAGTTTCATTGCTCCTAATCTAGATGGTAGAATATAAGATTGAGATTCAGGATCCAATTGAGCCATTCTTGCTATATCTTCTCCAGCATTTACTATATTTCCATCTATATTCAATAAATCTCTTTTTTTATCAATTACAACTGAATGCTTATCATCCCAAAGTTTTATTTCTGATTCTTTATCATATTTGTTTAAGTTTGCTTTTGCATTTCCTGAAAACCACAACATAGTTAATCTATTTGAAGTATATGTTCCTTCTGTTTTCCCTTTTGCATCTAAACTTGCTTGTATAGTTGTATTTACCATTGCTTTGTATGCCATTGCTTTTGTTATTTCTTTTACTTTTGTTTTCATTGCATCAATAGCAGTTGTTCCACTAACTTCTCCAACAATATCATCTATATTTTGTACAACATCATAAGCAATTTCTGCTTTCTTTTCTTTTACATCAACTGCTTGCTCTCCTTGACTTTCATCTATTTTGAAAGGAGCAAACATATAAATGAAATATCCTTCTTCTGAATCAATACATCCTTGTAAATCTTGAGCAATTGTTAATTGAGTTGCTATACTTGTCATTATTCCAAATCCAAAGTTTACAGCATAAGCTAAGTTTTCAGCTATTCCAATTACTGCTCCGATTTCTGAACTTCCAATATTTATTCCCAAGAAAGTTGCTTTGTCTTTGCATGTTTCTTCTTGTTCAATTGCTTTAGTTATGTCTATCTTTTCTCCACCTAAATCAGATTCTAAATCTAAATGATGTGCAAATGCAATTAAAACAGAACCTCCTGCAATTCCTTTTTCATCTATTTTTTGACTATTTTCCATTATTTTTGTTTTAAGAAGTTTTGAAGATTGGAAGAGAATATCTGCATATGAGCCTGTTTTATCAGGAGTATCTAATTTCAAGCCTATAGAACAATCTGCACATGTTTGTTCAGTAATATAACTAAATACAACTAAATCTTGAACACTTGTTCTTCTTCCTTTGTTTACTCTTATGTTTTCAACAAAAGGAGCTTGTGAACCTGTTTTATCTTCTAAATAATTTGAAGCTGAATCTAAAATAAATTTATATCCTGAGAAAACAGGAGAGTTGATTACTCTTGCTAACATATCACTATCATCTGAACCCGAATTTGCAAAGAAGTCTATATATGCATCATTATAGATTAAATCTTCTTTATAGTTTGTTCTAAATGTTCCCCAACTTTCAGGCAACATTATTGCTGATGCGATTCCTAAACCAAAGTCTGAGAATCCTTTTCTTGCTTGCCAATACGCTATACTTCCGCCTGTCCATTTCAATAATGCTGTTTTTGGATTTACATACATATCTGTTAAATCTTTCATATTTTTAGAGAAAACTTCATCCATATAATTTAGAGTTGTTCTGTTTCTCATTGTTGCTCCTTCTTCTACTAGGATTTCTTTTAATTTCTTGAATGAATCTTGTATCTTGGAGGTTCTTCCAGCAACAAAGTTTTCTAAATATCTGTTTTCTAATTGTTGTGGTGTTAGTGAAAAATCAGGAGTATCTTTAAATCCTGAGGCAAAAACTTTTGTTGTTCCAGTTGGACTTGTTTCTGCTAATTGTTTTGCTCTTTCAATTGTTAAAAATTCCATATCTCCATTTGCTCCTAAGATTGCTAAACTTGGGCGTCCACTTGTCATACCAGGAAGAGTAGTATTTGTAAAAGAACCAATTGTACTGTATGATTCAGGTTCATACATAGATAATCCATATCTTGTTATTCCATCACTCCCAGTTTCTCCTGTGACTTCATAACCAATTCTTTCTAAGTTTGCTTTATAGTTTTTATTTACAGTTTCAATAAAATCTTGTCCTGTTTTTCCGCTTGTTATTGCATCATCAACAGCTTTATAGTATGGACTTAATATTCCTTTTCCAGATTTAAATGTCCATGAATGAACAAAAGTGTAATTATTTCCATTTTGTTTGTAACCATATTTACTAAATTCTCCTCTTGGGAAATTCATTGCAAATTCAGGAATATCAAAATCCATCATATCGTCCCAACTTTGCATTGATTGCATTCTTAAAGAAAGAGCTTTTAGATTTGTTTCTTCAATCATTAGTTTTCCTTGTGTATCAGTTATTGCTCCTGCTGTTTTTAATTTAGTTACTTCTTCTTTTGTGTTTTTAAGAATAGTTTCAGCAATTGTTTCTCTTGCCATTGCATATTCTCCAGATTTTTCTATATTTGCAATCATTTCATAAAGAGCTCCTTGTTCATCTGCATTTAATTGTCTGATTTTATCTGCAACTGTTGAAAGATAATTTCTTGATTTTCCAGAACTAGAAAACATTTTTTTATCTGCAATCTCATTTAGTATTGCTCCTGCTTTTGGATATTTTGATTGCAAATACATATTTCTTTCTTTTGTTTTTGCTGTTATTTTTTTTATTTCTTCACTGAATTCTTTTATTGCTTTACTATCTGTTATTTTTTCTGCTTTTTTAAGCAATCTTGCTTCTCTTGAAAGTTGGTCTAATCCTAGATTTTCATATAAAGTTTTTCCCCAATTTTTTTGTCTTAAAGGTTTTGTAACTAAGTCTTTTGCTTTTCCTAACAATGTAGGGCCAAAGTTTGAGAAAACCAAATCCATTGTAAACCAAGCATTGAAATATTTATCAAACATACTGTAAATTTCAACAACAGCTTGAGGATTATTCATTATATTTCCTTCCATTCCTGCCTCAAATTCTTCTAATTTTATATGATTTTGTATATATCCTTCTTCAATATTTCTTGTTTTTATTATTGGGTTTAAAGACTCTTTTACTCCTGTTCCCATTATTATGTCTTGTTTTAATTGTTCCTGAAATTCATCATTAAATCCATCTACATTAAGTTTTCCATTTATGAAATCTTCTTGTTTGTTTGTGTCTCCTATTTGTCCTAGAATTGTTCCTACTCTTTCACCTATCATTTTGAAATCATTTGCAAATCCTTCTCCACTATTTCTATATTTCAATCCTTCTTCTAAAGCACAAGTTATTCCATTTTCTCTGAAATATTCCATATCTGTACATCTTCCTGCTCTTAATGTATCAGTTAATATTACTCCCATTGCATAAGGACCTTGGTAAGTTGTATTCATTAAATAAGGAATATCTGTGAAATAGAAAATTTCTTGTGGAACTTCCATAGGAATTGCTGAATTATCTGTTGTTGTTTCAACTAAAATTTCTGGAGTAATTTCATCTTCTAAATCAGATTGTTCAGTTGCAGGTCCAAGATTTTCAGCAGTAAATCCATCTGCTTCTAAATTTCTTATTGCTTCATATGCTTCTTGGGACATTTTTCTTTCTTGATTATTTATACTTGAACTACTTGTATAGCAACTATCTAAACCATTTTCAGCAAAAGCAATTTGGCTGTTCAAAAGCACGAAAAGCATTATTATTGCATTTAGCTTAGTCCTGTCCATAACATCCCCATTATTCCTATAAATATCCAAGGTATCAATATGCTAATAAACATAAATGCTCCAACTGAAATAAAGAAAGAAATCAAATCTCTTATTAATTCAGACTGAATTTTCTCATCTAAATATTTTGCACTAAACAAATATATGAAATAAAATATTGCTGATAAAATTGCCCAAACAAAAGCAGTTATATTCCAATATACAATCTTTGCTATTCCTAATCCAATATAATCAGTTAAACTCATTCCAAATTCTTCAAATACAGGATAAAGATATTGTCCAGGAATAAATTGTATATAGATAAACATTAATGCAAAAACTAAGAAAAAAACAATATGTGCTGAAACAACAAAAGAAAGAATTTCATTTTCTAAATATTTTTTCACATATTTAGTTTTTACATATTTAGCAATATATGCAAATGGAAGAAAGATTATTCCAAAAGTTATAGTTAACCTTAGAAACTCAAATATTGTGTATAAAATCTCTTCAACCATATACTTAATTAAAAAGGAAACTAATATAAAAAACTATTTGAATATATAAAGTATGGATTCAGACCCTTTTTACTCTGATAGTTCTTCGGAAAACATAGAGGAAATCCCTCGCCGTTTAAGGAGATTTTATAGAGATAAATATCCTCAGTCAGGATTTCTAGGTGGACTTCTTTCTTTTATGCAAAACAAGAAGGAAGAAAAGGTTGTAAAAGCTGTTGTTAGTCAGATTGGAGACAAAGAAAAAGAAGAAGAAGCTCGTCGCGAAGTTAGAGATTTCAGAGAAAGACACAACAGGTTTCCTGAAAAATCAGAATATGATATATTAATAGATAATCTTTATTCTCAATCTAAAAAAGAGATTTCAAAAGAAGAGGAAATCAAAAAAACCTTTGATTCTCTTCGCAAAACACTTTCTAAAGATGAAAAAGAAAAACAGAAAAAAGAAGAAAAGAAAACCTTTGCTCAGAAAAAAGATGAAAGAAAAGTTCAAGAACAGAAAAAAGAAGAAAAAAGAAGAGATAAAAGAAATCCACAGAAAGAAACAAAAGATGACTTTTCTCAAGCTTTTTCTTCTGATCCTTTTTCTGACTCAAATATATCTTTGAAAGATTTAGTTTCTTCCTCTAAAAAAAATACTCCAAAGAAATCTCTTTCTGAAGATTTAGATTCTGATTTGGATTTTGATGAATCTGAGTTTTCTCTGGATTCTTCTCTTGAAACTGAAGAGAAAAAGAAAAAACCTAAAAAATGATTTTCCTATTTTTCTAGAAGTTATACTAGAATTTTTGCTAAGAAATAAGCAGTTAAACTCAAAGGCAAAACTATCAATATATAGAACACAGCTTTTTTAGGTTGGTTTTCTTGTACTGAGACAAAAACAGAAGCTAAAACTGAATATTCAATTATATAAACTAAACTTGCAATTCCAATTATTTCTAAAAGTTCTTTTTTTTCTGCAATTTCTCCGGCTTGCAAAAGAAAGTTTGTGCCTATATCCATTCCTGAAACCATTTGCGAAAGAAATCCTAAAACCATTGGAACTAATAAAGCTCCAGCAAAAAGCAAAGTATATTTTTCAACAACCATTGATGCTGTTCTTTCCATTAGTATTTCTCTGCTTTTTATTATGTCTTCTGCTGAATCTCTGAAAACAGAACTCATGTCTGCCCCATTTTCATATCCTGCTAATAATAAGTCAATTGCTCTATCTATTGTTCTGCTATTACATCTTTTTTTTATATTAAAAAGAGCAGAATTAATTCCTGCTCCTTTTTCTATTTCTTTTATTGCTTTTTTGAATTCTTCTTTCATCTCTCCAGTATTTGTTTGACTCAGGTGTTTGATTATCTCAAGAGTGTCTGTTCCTTTTGGAAAAATACTTGCTTGCAATAAAACTTCTGCTACTGATTTTTCTTTCAGTAATTTTTTTCTATCATAAAGATAATTTTCAATAAAATATCCTATGAAAATAGAAGCAGGAATAAAAAGGAAAAACCCGAGAATTTGTTGGTGGGCAATTTCCAAACCACTGAAAAACAAACAAATAGAAATAATTGCTCCGAGAAAAGAGTATTTTTTTAAAAATCTCCCTAATGAACTCTTTCTTTCATTTAGAATTTCTTTAAATTCTCCTATCTCTTCTTCAATTTGTTTTTTTAAATTTCTTTTTTCAAATTCTTTTTTTTCAGAAGCTAAAAGATGGACTGGTGTTTTTCCTCTTATGTATAGTAGCATAAGAATGTTTGCTAAAGGAAATAATCCACAAATAATAAGAAAAGTTTCTAAAGGAGAAAAATCCATTTTGAAAACCATTGTTCCAGCAATCAAGAAACTTTGAAATAAAGCAGGTAGAATTGCAGAGACAACTATGAACATCAAAGAATAAACAACTAATTTTCCATTATATTCTTTTGAACTAATTTTTTGCATTACTAAAATTTCATCTGCTAGCATTTTCATTGACTGCACGGCTGATTTTCTATTTCCTTTTGAATATGCTCCTGCTAAAACAGAGTTTGCTCTTTCTATTGAAACAGAATCTTGTCTTTGATTAAAATCCCTTAGTGCTTCTTCCAAACCTTTTCCTTTTTCCATATCTTTTTCAATTTTTTTGTATTCTT
>CAZJHM010000014.1:0-17146 GCA_964545925.1 uncultured archaeon | reverse complement strand
TGTTAAACTGTTCAATATGCTTTTCAACAGTCTCAACAAACTGCTTTTCAAAAGCCGAGAAATCTTCCCTTTCTTGTCTAATCTTCAAGACTTCTTGTTCTCCAGTTGAAAGAACATTTAACATTCTGTCTGCTTCTTTCATTCTTTCAGAAATTGCCTTCATAATACTATCTCTAATAACCTTCTCAATAATTTCACTATTTACATTTACTCTAACTTCATCTTTCACAATTTCAATTACACTTTCTCTTACTACTTCTTTCAGTTCCAACTTAGTCTGACTACTTCTTAACATAGTCTTTACTCTTTTGGAAAACTCAGCAGTCAAATTATCCTCAATTCTTGCTTCTGCTTTGTCAGAAACTTTTCTCATTTCATCAATTACCATCTCTATCTGTTTTTTCTTCAATAAATCAATTTCTTTGATTAAATCATGAACTTTCTTTTCCTGTTCTTTTTCCCTTCCTATTACTTGTTTAAGATTATCCTCATATTGTCTTTTAATTTCCAAAACAGTTTCCTGAACTTTAGCAGCAATTATTGTCTTTACATTATTTTCCAAACCTTCTGCAATTTTCTGTTGCAAATTCAAAGTAATACTTGCTCTTTTTTCAATTGATTTTGCAATATCTCTCATTTTTGCAAGTTCATCATCAACTCTTTGCAACAACTTTCCACTTTCAGTTCCATAATTAGACAAAAGATTTTCTTTAAGTTTTTCAGTTGCCTCTATTTCTCCCTTCATTCTATTTATTTTATCTTCAATTTTTACAGATGTATTTTCCAATATTGCTTTTTCAATTTTAATCTGCGCAAGCAAATCTTTCAATTCTCTGATTTTTTCAACAAATTGTCTTTCTATCTCTCTTCCTTTTTCTTCCAAACTGTTATTTATTTTGTCCTCACTTAAATCCCTTTCGCTCTCAATAACAATTTTCATTTTTCTTATTTCTTCTTCAACAAGATTATCCACTTTTTTTTCAATCTCTGATTCTATCTCTTTTTTCAACCTTTTCATTTCATCCAATCTTGAATCAACAGTTTCCAATATTCCTTCTTTCCAAATACTTTCATGTCCTTTTTCTTCGTTTTCATTACGAATATCAATATCAAAACTTATCTTCTTTTTATTTACATCTAAAGCTTTTCCAATTTCTTTTCTTAATTTTTCTTCCTCTTCTTCCCCCCAAAAATCTTTTTCCCCTATTTCTTCTTCTTTCAAAACATTCTTTTTAGGAAATAGTTCTTTTCCTTCTTGTTTTTTGTCTTTGGTTTTTTCCAAAGCTTCTTTCTCTTCCTTACTTAATCCAAATTTCTCAACTTCTTTTTTCTTAATATCTTCATAATCTTCAATTTCTGTTTCTTCTACTCTTCTTCCAAAAATTTCTTTTACTTCCTCTTTTTTCTCAGGACTTTTCTTCTTAACAGCTTTTTCTTCATCCATCCTTTCTTCTTCTAAATCTTCTTCCCCTATTCCCAAATCAAATTCTTTTTCATCTAAAACAGGTTCTTCATAATCTTCTTCTTCCTCTATTTCTTTTGGGATATTCTTTTCAGGTTTAGAAACAATTTTTTCCTCAGGCTCCTCAAACATCTCAAGAGTTTTTTTCTGTTTCTTCAAGTCTTCTTTTTCCTCTTCAGTTATCTTTTCCCCTTCTGCTTTTCTAATTAGTTCCTCAGCAGCAGCCTTAGACAGCCCAATAGAAATTAATTGCTGAACAATTTCTTCTTTTGCAACTTTAAGCGAAATAAGCTTTCTAATACTCTCTAAAACCTCATTTTCTCTTTCCATTTATGCCTCTCCTCGTTTATATATAAGAGGTTTCCTTTAAAAAAAGATTTCTTTTTATAGTTTCTATGGAATATGAACAACTATTGAAAAATGCAAGGAAAAAACTTCCCGAAAAGGCGATTTCAGACATACGTCTTGAAGTTCCAAAAGCCGATATTTTAATAACCGGAAATAAGACAACAATAAAGAATGTTTCTCAAATTCTAAAAGTAATCAGTAGAGAAGAATCCCTTTTTGCAAAATATATTGCAAAAGAAGCCGCAACCCAAGTCCAAAAAGAAAAAGATTATTTAATTCTTAACAGAAAAATTCATTCTTTTGCCCTTCAACAGATAATAGACAAGTTTGTTGAAAGATTTGTAAAATGTCCAACCTGTGGAAAACTAGACACAAATTTTTCAGAGGTAAATGGAATAAGAATCCTGAAATGCCAAGCATGTGGTGCAAGTTCCCCAGTGAAAGAAATATGATTTTTTACAAGATTCATTCTTCCCCAGAAGCAATTATCTTAGCAATTGCAGATTCAGATTTAATAGGAAAAAACATAAATGGTTTCATAATTTCTGAAAATTTTTACAAAGGAGAAAAAATTACAAGAGAAAAATTACAAACCTTAATAAACACTTGCACAAGTATAAATATTACTGGAAAAAAATCTATTTCTCTTTTAAGAGAAGTGATGGATATTCCTGAAAAATTAATATTGCAAATTGAAGGTATTCCTCATTGCACAATCTACAAGTTTTGATTACATGGAAGAAACAGAAAATCAAGAATTCAGAATAAGAAGACTCCAAAAAGGAGAAGAATATGCTTTAGTTACTCAAATGCTTGGAACAAACAAAATAAGAGCATTAAAAAAAGACGGCAAAGAAATCTTAGTTCATATTCCAGGAAAACTAAACAAAAGAGTTTGGGTAAGAGAAGGGGATGTGATAGTAATTCTACCTTGGGATTTTGAGCCAACAAAAGCAAATTTAGTCTGGAGATATATGGGAAATCAAATAGATTTATTAAAAAGAAAAGGCATGCTGGAAGGCTTACCAATCTAATTTTTTCTAAAAACCAAAAACTTTCATTTATAAACAATTTTAACTAAATTTTAGTATGCAACCAGTTGATGAAAACTTAAGGAAAATCTATTCTGAAGTATTTGATAAAAGAACGTTAGATGCTCTTTATCGTCTTTCATCAAAAAAATATTTTGAATATCTAGATTATCCTGTTTTAGAGGGAAAAGAAGCCAAAGTTTTTGCAGCAAAAACAATAGCAGGAACTCATATTATAGTTAAAATTTACAAAATAGAAACAACAGATTTCAAGAATATGTCTCTTTACATCAAAGATGACCCTCGCTTTAAATCCATAAGACATTCCCAACAAGAAATAATTCACACATGGGTTAGAAAAGAATTTGCAAACTTAGACAAGTTTTATTCAGCAGGTGTACCTGTTCCTCAACCAATTGCTTTTGATTCAAATGTTCTTCTTATGGAAATGATTTCTTGCTCTGGAAAACCTTGTCCCCAGCTTCGCTCTTCCCCAATACCTCTTTCTTCCCTCAAGTCCCAGTTAGTCCAATCTTTACACAAAATGTTCTATACTTCAAAATTAATTCATGCTGATTTATCAGAATACAACATTCTCAACCAAAACAACAAAGCAATAATAATTGATTGCGGACAATCAGTCTCCCGTCGCCATCCAAAAGCCCAAGATTTCTTTGAGAGAGATATTCAAAATCTTTCCAAGTATCTTTCTAAACAAGGTTTGCCCACAACTCCTGAATCCCTTAAACAAGAAATAAAAAGCCTAGAAAATTCCTCCCCCATCAAAATTAAAAAAACACCTTAAAACCTTAAATAACCCCTTCAAAACCCTCTTTCTTCTCATTCTTCTAAAACACCAAGAAAAGGCAGGAAAGGCATAAAAACCTTTTAATTCATCTATATATATGCAAATTGAGGAAATAAATATCCCTCTTTCCCGTGTTGCTGTTTTAATAGGAGAAAAAGGAAGAACAAAAAGAAAATTTGAAAAATTAACAAACACAAAACTAGACATAGACAGCAAAACAGGAAATATAAGGATAACAGCAGAAAAAAAGTCGATAACTTTTTATAATGGACTTTCTATTATTAGAGCTATTGCCAGAGGATTTTCCCCTGAAAATGCAATGGTTCTTTTGGATGATTCATTTGTTCTTGATATAATAGAAATAAATGATTATGCAAAAACCCCAAAAAACCAAAAAATAAAAAGAGCTCGAATAATCGGAACAAAAGGCTCTTTTAGAATTTGGCTGGAAAAAAACATAGATGTGAAAATTTCAGTCCAAGGAAAAACAATCTCAATAATAGGAAAATATGAAAGCACAAAAATAGCAAGAGATGCGATTGAACTCCTTCTCTCAGGAGCAGAGCATTCCTCAGCTTATAATTTAGTCAAAAAAAGATTAGGACAACCAGAATACAATTTATAGGTGTAATAGAATGGCAAAACAAGAAGAAGAAAAAGAATATCAGAATGGAGTTTCAAAAGCCGAAGAAATGGCAAAAAACTTCAAAGAACATTCTGTAGCTGAATTCTTCAACAAAAACAAGCAAATGCTCGGACTCTACGGAAAGCTCCGTGCCTTAACAATGGTTGTTCATGAATATGTAACTAACTCAATGGATGCTTGTGAAGAATCAAACATTCTCCCAACAATAGATGTATCCATAGATGAATTAGGAAAAGAATATTATTTAGTAACAGTTAAAGATAATGGGCCAGGCTTAACTGAAAAAACAGTTGGTAAAGCTTTTGGACAACTTTTAGCAGGAACAAAATTCCATCGTCTAATCCAAACTCGCGGACAACAAGGAATAGGTTCAGCTGGAGTAACTCTTTTATCTCAATCAACAACTGGTAAACCAGTAAAAGTAGTCACAGGAGATGGAAATCAAACTTTTTCAGTTGAAGTAATGGTAGACACAAAAACAAACACAGCAAAATTAACAAACTTAAAAAAAGAAGAAAAGAAATTCCAAGGAACAGCACTTCAAGCAAAATTCAAAAATGTTCTTTACAAAGATTCCGAACAATCCCCTTTGGAATATCTAAGAAGAACAGCAATTGCAAATCCTCACACAGAAATTAAATTCCGTGACCCATCCGGAAACAAATACACTTTCAAAAGAACATCTACTAAAATTCCTCCTCGCCCAGAAGAAACAAAACCGCACCCAAAAGGAGTCTCAGTAGATGAATTCTTAAATTATTCTCGTTATTCAACAACAAATAAACTTTCAACTTTCTTAAAGAAAGAGTTTGATAGAATAGGAGACAAAGGTTTAGAAGATATTGCATTAAAATCAAAAGTAGATTTAAGAAAAGACCCAAAACAAATTGTCTGGGATGAAGCAGAAGCAATTGTCAAAGCTTTCAAAGAAATAGATTTTATTTCTCCAACAGCCAAACTAATCCCAATTGGAGAAGAAAGAATAAGAAAATCTCTGATGTCTATAGTCAAACCTGAATTCCTAAGTGTCCTCAGCCGTAAGCCATCAGTTTATTCAGGAGGTTTTCCTTTCCAAGTAGAAGTTTCAGTTTTATATGGCGGAGGAGCAGGAAGAACACTCAAGGCAGCAACAGAAGGAGAAAAGAAAGTAGAACTAATGCGCTTTGCAAATCGTGTGCCTCTTTTGTTTGACCAAGGAAATTGTGCAATAACAGATGCAGTTAATTCAATTGATTGGAAAAGATATGGAATAAAAAATATTGAAGATAGTCCAATAACAATTTTAGTTAATTTTATTTCAGTACATATTCCTTACACAGGAGCAGGCAAACAAGCAATTGCCTCAGAAGAAGAAATCTTAGAAGAAATAAGACTTTCTTTAATGCAATCAGGAAGAAAAACAGGAGCATATATCGCATATAGAAGAAGAGAAGAAGACAAGAAAGCAAAAAAGAATGTTTTCTTAAAATATATTCCTGAAATCGCATCTTCAGTTTCATTTGTAACAAAAACCAAAAAAGCAGATTTAGAAAAAATGCTAGAGAAAATGGTAATTGAAAAACTCAAATTAGAAGAAAAGAAAGAAAAAGAAAGTGATGCAGATTTAAGTGATGAATTCATTGAGATAAAACAATCAGCAGAAAACAACTATAAGGAGGCTGAAGAAAATGGTACAGAGAAAGAAGATTAAACAAAAGAAAACAAAAGAAGCAGATATAACTCCAAAAGAAATAGCAACAAGAATAGAAAAAAATTTCAATGTAATAGCCAAAGATATTCTTTCAGACAAAGACCCAGAATTTATCACTCTCCAAAGAGGAAAGGCAAATGTTAATTTCAATGAAGACCAAGGTTTAATTGAGTTAGGAGAAAAAAGAACAACAAGAAATTTCCTAAATATTGGACATGCAAAAAAATTCATGCAAACAATGTTAGTCGGAGCAAAAACTTATGATTATCTCAATCACAACAAAACAGCTTCAATTCGTGAAATTTATTACGAACTAAAACACACAATTGAAGGAACAAAAGAAAACACATTTGAAGGACAAACAGAAAGTGATGCAGTAATAGTTGATTTGGAACATGCAGTAGATACAATTCGTGAAAAACTAAATCTACATGCAAATCCAAAAGGAACTCTTTATGGAGACATAACTCTAAAAGATAAAATGCATTATGAAGATGAATTCAATGCCTCTAAGTTAGGAAGAGGAGGATGGAGTATAATGTCTCGCTTAGAACCAGAAGAAATAGAAATTCTTGATGTTGATGCAGAATATGTTTTAGTAATTGAAACAGAAGCAATGTATGAAAGATTAGTTGAGGAAAGATTTGCAAAAAAACACGGAGCAATTTTAATTAGCACAGGTGGACAAGCAGCCCGTGGAACTCGCAGATTAATTGGAAGAATACACAGAGAGTATGATTTACCTGTTTATGTTTTCACAGATGGAGACCCTTATGGTTGGTATATTTACAGTGTAATAAAACAAGGTTCAATGGCTTTGGCTGCTCATTCTCATCTTTTGGCAACACCAGATGCAAAATACATAGGAATGACTTTGGATGATGTTGAAGATTATGATTTAAAACAAGTCACAGAAAGAATGAAAGATGGAGATGTTAAAAGAGCAAAAGAACTTATGTCTTATCCTTGGTTCCAAACAAAAGAATGGCAAGCCCAATTACAGAAAGCCTTGAAGGAAAAAATCCGTATAGAACAACAAGCTTTAGCTAATCGTTCACTTTCATTTGTTGCTGAAGAATATCTCCCAGAGAAAATTGAAAAGAAACTTTTCCTTCCTTAATTTTTTTTGTCTTAAAGATACATTTTTATTCTTCAATATCTTATTTATCTTATGCCTGCTCCAAAACCTTCCAAACCCAAAAGAAAAGTAAACAAACCTTTTTCTCTCTCAAAACTAAATGCAGTTCATAGTGCAAGAATAGAAAGAGCAAAACTTTTTCTCAGTAAAAAAATGCCTCTCAAAGAAGCTTTTCAGCTAGAACTAAAAGCAAGAATTAAAGAAGATTCCAGATTATTACAAGGAAAAACCTCCGAACAAATAAGAAACAATATACTTCTTTTTCTTAGTATGGGTGGCTATAAAGTAGATTATGATAAAATAAATCCAAAAGATTTCCCACTCTCAATATGAAAATAATTTCTTCAACAACAGTTTAAAAAGAATTTCTTTCTTATCTATCTTATGGTTAAGTTAGATAAAGTTGATATAATAATCCTTAAACATCTTCTTCAAGATGGCAGAGCCTCAAACACAGACATAGCAAAAGTTGTTGGAGTTTCAGATGTTGCAATAAAGAAAAGAATTGATTCTCTTCGTACCAGGAAAATCCTTCAGTCAATAACAGCAGTAATTGATTATTCAGTTCTAGGTTATGAAAGTCCGGTTTTTATTTTAATTAAAACACATCCTGAATCAACTGATTTAGTTATTTCTCGTTTATCCCAATTAGATTATGTCCAAGAATTAATCTTGACTTCAGGAGAATATTCTATTTCTGCAAAAGCAATCTTCAGAAAAAACAGTGATATAAAAACAATGCTAGATGAAATTTCAAAAATATCAGGTATTATTTATATCAATCCTCTTTTGATTCTAGCCCACAAAAAAGAAACTCGTGATTTACCCAGCTCTGCTCTCCAAAACAATTTCTAATTTATTTTGCAGAAAAACTTTCTCTTATCAGTTTTCTTGCTTTTAAAGAATCAGCAAAAATCCAAACAATCTTTTTGTCTTTTGTAATCATAATTTTTCTGCTTTCTTCCAAATAATCAATAATAAAAATAAAAGTTTGATATTGGACTTGTCTTGGGAGTTTTTTCCACAACTCCATTTTTCCCAAATATTTTTTTGTTTTTTTGATTTTTTCTTCAACCATTAACACAGTGTCCAATCTAGGATAATGAAGAATTTTATCTTTTATCATATTGTATATACTTATACAATATGTTTTTACTTCTGTCGTGCTAACTCATATATATTATTTTTCAAAGAAAATTCGTTTTTCTCAAAAAACCCAAACTATTAAATGCCTTTTCTTCTTATAGTGTTTAAATGATACTTATTATTGCAGAAAAGGCAATAGCTGGAAAAAGAATTTCCGAAATTTTAGCAGATACAACTTTAAAACAAAAAAAAGAAAATGATGCTTATTTTTGGGAGTTTGATTCCCCCCTTCTTCAAAAACTCAAGAAAAATCCTCAGGAAAAAATTCTCTGTATTCCTTTAAGCGGGCACATTCTAAATGTAGATTTTCCAAAAAAATATTCTTTTTGGAAAGGAACAGATGTCCGAGAATTAGCAAGAGTTCCAGTTGAATATGTTGCTGAAAAAGAACTGATTGTAAATCTCATAAAATCAAAAGCAAAAGAAGTAAATACTTTAATCATAGCAACAGATTACGACAGAGAAGGAGAAGCAATTGGTTTTGAAGCAGTTGAATTAGTCCAACAAATAAACCCAAAAATAAAACTTCTTAGAGCAAATTTCTCCGCAATGACAAAAGAAGACATTGAGGAATCATTTTCAAACTTAAAAAACATAGACAAAAACTTAGCTGACTCAGCAAACACTCGCCGAGAAATAGACTTATACTGGGGCTCAACCCTCACTCGCTTTCTTTCAATTGTCTCTGGAAAACTTGGCAAGGCATTTATTGGAATGGGCAGAGTCCAAGGTCCAACCTTAGCATTAATAGTTGAAAAAGAAAAAGAAAGATTGGCTTTCAAACCTCAACCTTATTGGGAAATAAATGCTGAATTTATGAAAGACAAAGAAACAATAGAAGCTCAACACAAACAAGGAAAATTCTGGGACAAAAAACAAGCTGAAAAAGTTTATTCTTTGCACACTGAAAAAACAGGAAAAGTTTCTGCAATCTCCAAAAAAGAAAAAATCCTTAAACGCCCTGTTCCTTTTAACACAACAAATTTTCTCAGAGCCGCAACAAACTTAGGATACACAGCAGCAAGTGCAATGAATGTAGCAGAATCCCTATATCAAAAAGGATTTATTTCCTATCCAAGAACAGACAATCAAACTTATCCTCCAACTTTAAAACTCTCAAAAATTCTCTCTGAACTTGCTCAAATCCCAGCCTACAAAAAATATGCTGATTATCTTCTTTCAAAAAAGAAACTTGAACCCACAGCTGGAAAAGAAACAAAAGACCATCCTCCTCTTCACCCTGTTTCTAAACCAAACAACCTAAACCAACAAGAATCCAAAATATATGACTTGATTGCAAGAAATTTCATGGCTGTCTTAGGAGATGATGCAAAAGTTTTAAGCACATCAATAGAAATCTTAGTTAAAGATGAACCATTTATAGCCCATGGTTTAATTTTCATAGAAAAAGGATGGAAAGAAATCTACACTTATTCAAAAACAGAAGAAAACACTCTACCTTCAATAGATGAGGGAGAAATCTTAAATTTAAAAAAAATGGAATTAACAGAGAAAGAAACAAAACCTCCTGCTCGTTATTCACAAGGGGCTCTCTTGAAAAAAATGGAGGAACTAAACTTAGGAACAAAGGCAACTCGTCCAGAAATAATTCAAAAACTTCTTTATCGCCATTACATAAATGGAAGTTCTTCTTTGGAACCAACAGAACTAGCCTTTGCATTAATTGATTCTCTGAAAAAACACGACATAGGAATAATTAACCCAGAAATGACTGCTCACTTAGAAACTGAAATGGACAAAATAGCTGAAGGCAAGCTTCCAAAGGAAAAAACTGTTTTGGAATCTCAAGATTTATTAGTTAAGGAACTTGAAAGACTTTTTGAACATAAAGAATACATAGGTTCCGAAATAAAATCAGCCTCTGATTCAAATGCAACTGTTGGTTCATGCACAAACAAAGAATGCAAAGGAAAACTAGTAATCAGATACAGCAGGTTTGGAAAAAGATTTATAGGTTGCAATGCTTATCCTAAATGCACAAACACTTTTCCATTGCCTCAGAAAGGATTAGTCCAAACAACAGACAAAATTTGCGAAATTTGTTCTGCCCCAATGGTAAAAGTAATAGCAGGAAGAAGAGCTTTTGAAATGTGCATAAACATGGATTGTTCTTCCAAAGACGAGTGGAAAAAGAAAATGGAAGAAAAAAAAGCAGCCCAAGAATTAGCAATTAAAAATCAAAACTCTTCTGAATCTGTTTCCGCAAATTCTGAAACAGATTCTCCAAAAGATGAAATAATGGAAGAACTCTTAAAACCCAAAAGAAAAAGAATTTTAAAAAATAAAAAACCAAAAGGAAAAACCATAAAAGAAAAAACACCCAAGGAAAAAAAACCAAAATCCTCTTCTTCTAAATCAACACTAAAAAAACCAAAAGAAAATAAAAAACCAAAGAGTATTTAAAAACCTATACTCCTAATCTATAATGGCTCTTGCATCCTTAGGTAAAAATATAATAGATAAATTAATGGCAAAAAACAGAAACATAGCTCTTTTTGTAGATGGGCCAAACATTCTAAGAAAAGAATTTCAAATAGATTTAGATTTAGTTAAATCCCGTTTGCAAAATAAAGGCAACCTAAAAATAGCAAAAGTATATATTAATCAGTTTGCAACTCAAAAATTAATAGAAGCAATAATTAACAAAGGATTTGACCCAATAGTAACAGTTACAGATGTAGATGTAGCAATGGCTGTTGATTCAACAGAAGCAATTTTCAACCAATCAGTAAACACAATCTGCTTAGTCACAAGAGATGCTGATTTCTTACCAGTTATAACAAAAGCAAAAAAATATGGAAAAGATGTAATAGTTATGTTAGTAGATGATTCAGCTTCAGTTTCTTTGAAAAATACAGCAGACGAACTTATAATTCTTAAAAGAGTAAAAGGTGTATAATTTGAAACTTCCCTCTGGAAAAACCTTGTTTACAAAAAACTTTTCTCAAGAAAATCCAGAAGATGTTCTAAAAAAAGCTTTAGATGATAAAATAACTGGCTATCTAGTTTTAACAGCAGAAGCAAATGTTATGCATGAAGGAGTTTTTTTCTTGGATTCCCAATCAATAATAGGACTTGCTTATGAATCTCTTTTTTCAGGAAAAGAAAAATTTGGAGAACAAGCCAAATCTCTCATATTTAATCTTTTGAAAGCTCAAAAAGGTTCTTATTCTTTGGTAGAACTTTCAAAATCTCAATTAGAACTTGTAACTGTTTTTAATGACGAAATCAAGATAAAACCTCTAACAAAAAGAGATTTAAATAAATCCCTACCTAATAAATACAACCCAATCCTGTTTGAAGGTGAGCAAATCCAGAAAAAAACAAGGCTGGAAGTTCTCCACAAACTTGGGCTTTTGGGAGTTGATAAATAATGTCTATGGTAAAATCATTTTTTGACAAACTCTTTGGATTAGAGGATATCTCACTTGACTTAGGTAGACTATCTTCTTTTTTCTCCAAAAAACCAAATATGGTTTCAAATGGAAATGATTTAATTAAAAAACATAATTTAGATTCTCTTTCTGTTTTATCTAATGAAGAAATTTTAATGAATTCCAACAACGATATTGAAAAAGCATTTTCAGCAACAACTGCATTTGAATATATTAAAAATGATTTTAAAGATGCAGAGGTTTTCCTAATAAAAGGAAGAAAAGATTGGAACATAGTTTATAATTATGACAATAAGCATTTTTTTATTAAAGCAGGTAATTCTCTCACTCTCTCAGAACTAAGAGCAATTTCCAGAGATTATGCAAGCAAGATGCATCTCTTAAACAATTATGAGGAATTAGAATGACTCGTATAATAACAATAGCTTCTGGAAAAGGAGGAGTTGGAAAAACAACAGTTGTTGCAAACACAGGAATCCTTCTCTCAAAATTAGGTTATAAAGTTCTTCTAATAGATGCAGATATAGCAATGGCAAACCTCTCACTTTTACTAGGAATGCAATCTTCTCCAATAACTCTTCATGATGTTCTTTTAGGAGAAAGCAATATAGAAGATGCAATTTATGAAGGCCCAGGAAAAGTTTCTTTTATTCCATCTGGTTTGTCTCTTGATTCTTATCGCAGAATAGATGCAGATAGACTAGAACCAATAGTTAAATCAATCGCTCCAATGTTTGATTTTGTCTTAATTGATTCTCCAGCCGGAGTTGAAAAAAGTGTTCTTTCTTCAATTTCTTCAGCAGAAGAAGTTCTCTTAGTTGTAGCACCAAATTCCGCAAGTTTGGTTGATGCTTTGAAAACCAAAAACATTGCAGAACGTTTAGGTGCAAAAGTGATTGGATTTACAGTTAATTTTTACAGAGGAGAAAGAGGAGAAGCAACAAGAGATGATATTTCAAAAATGCTTGAACTTCCTTGTTATGGAATAATTCCTTATGATGATAATCTTCGCAGAGATTTCTTAGATTTAAATTCTCTCCCTCTTGTTCTTAGAGATCCTAAAAGCAAATCATATGATGGTTTCAAACAAGTAGCAGCAAAAATTTCCGGAGTCTCAGAATCCAAATTCCCAACAGAAAAAAAGCAAGGCTTTTTAAGTTGGTTGTTTTCTATTTTTCATAGGAAGAAAACATCCTTAAAGGATATTAAAGAAGAAACTACTAGGTGATATAAAAATGACAAACAGACCTTTTGATTTTTTGCAAAATGCAATGGGAAAAAACGTCATAGTACTTTTGAAAGGACAGCAAAGAGTACGCGGAGTTTTCAACTCATATGATGTACACTTAAACATTGTCTTGAAAGAAGCAGAAATCTTAGAAAATGGAGAACCTAAAGAAAAACATCCAACTCTTTTAGTACGTGGAGATAGTATAATCTCAATCTCTCTCTGAAATCTCTTCTCAGAAGTTTTCTAGAAAACAATTTGTCTTTTTTTCTATCTGCCTTTTTTTCTTGGCTAAAATTCACAAAATATTTTTATTTGATTTTTTCCCTAAAAAATTATTTTGATGAAACTTTTTTCTAAAAAGTTTCTGATTGAGGTTCGAAGAACCTCATGGTACAGTTTTTTGATTAAACTTTTTTTAAAAAAGTTTATTTTACTCAATTTTTCTTTTCCTAAAGAAAAAATAGATTGGGTTTCGCAGAAACCCTTGGTAACAGTTTTTACTTAATTTTTTTCCTAAAAAAATTATTGGACTGGACGGGATTCGAACCCGTGGCCTCCACAATGCCAATGTGGCGATCTACCAACTGATCTACCAGCCCTTAATAAATTACTCTAACCAATAGTTTAAAAAAAGAAAAGGTTTTTTTAAAAAGAATTTTTCCTTAAACAAAAAGATTAAAAACTTCTTTGAACATCTATTGGTTATGCCCGCAAATCCACAAAAACCAAAAAAGCCTTTTATTCCTCAACCAATAAAAAAAAGGCCAAATTTAAGACAAATGAAACAAGAACATTATCAATCTCTTCTTTCAGCTTTAAGACAAATAAAAGACACAAATGAAAGAAGATTTGCTTTGCAATTAGTTAGAGGAATAGTTCTTCCTCAATCAAAAGATATTCAAAGAAAAGTAACATCTCAGCCTCCTATTTCAGATTATCTTGGAATTCTTTCAGGCAAACCAACACTCATAAGAAAAGCAACAGCAGAAGTAAGAAATCCAAAAACAAAAACTTATACAACTGAATTAACAAAATTTCCTAATCCAGAAATAAATCCAAAAAACTTTCTTCCTCTTTTAAAATTATTGGAACAAACTCCTGAATTTAAAGAACACAAACAAGAAATACAAGAAACAATAAAAAAAATAGAAAAAAGATTTGAAAAATAAAAAAAAGCAAAATAAAAACCTTTATAAAGAAAAGAATATTATTCTAATTAAAGCCCAAACAAATGGTATTTTAAATATCATAGGGCAAAATATATATAGAGAAACTTTAAAAGGTGAACAAATGTATCCAGACTCAGGAGGAGACGTAGGAGCAGGACTCTCAGATTTGGGAGAAGCACCAAGAAATATCTTCAAAAACTTAGAAGGAGTTGTTCCTTTTATCCTTATCCTAATCATAGCTATTTTTATTGGCTATAAAATGGATTTATGGGATTTACCTATTTTGGGAACAGAAGATAAATTAAACATCCTGGTAATCGGAGCTCCAGAACCAAGCCTTCTTACAGTCCTAAATGAAAACAGGGACATGCTTGTTTTCCAACAAGTAACACCTTCAATTCTTGAAGTTGCACCAACAGAACAACTAGCTCAATATGATATAGTTATTCTTGACCAACATGCTTATCCTTATGCAGATAAATATGCACGTTCATTATCAAGACAAGCAGGAGAAGCAATTGAGAAATATGTCAATAATGGCGGAAAACTTATTGTAATAATGGATTCAGGAATCTATAAATCAGGTGGAACAACAGGAACAGGAGTTGCAAAGGATGTAGTAGGATGGAAAGGAATTCTAGGAGATGCAGTTCCAGTCACATGCGGAAAAACAGTAAATGGTTTGCCAAGCTGTACTCAACCAATAACAGTCATTGGAAGAATTTACAGAGTAAGTTATAACCACCCAATAATGAGTGGAATAGAAATGGCTCCAGCAACATTGCAGGATGCTCCATACACTATGATAACTTTTGATGTAGCAGCTTCAAATGGAGAAACATTAGCATACATAAAAGCAGATGCAACCTCTGACACAAAAGGTTTAGGAGGAGGAGCAACTTATCCCGCAATTGTTGAAAAGAAATCTCTTTTAGGAAAGAGTATTTACTTCAACTACAATCCAGGATTAACACCAACTATCTTTGCAAAAACACTCCAATACCTCAAATAATTTTTTTTTCTTTCAAATTTTCCCTCAAAAACGAGGGCATATTTATTCTATAACAAATCTATAAATACCTTTCTAACCACTTATTTCTAAGGAGTCTTATACTGGAGGTGCATCAAATGACAGCACAAGAAAAATCAGCAGAAAACACAGTTTTCATAGGAAGAAAACCAACAAAGAACTATGTTTTAGCAGTTTTAGCACAAATAAATCAAGGTGCAACAGAAGTTTCAGTAAAAGCAAGAGGAAAATCAATAAGCAAAGCAGTTGATGTTGCAGAAATTCTCAAAAACAGGTTTATCCCTGATATAAAAATTTCAGGAATAGACATTGCAACTGAAAAACTCACTTCTGAAGAAGGAGTAATTCTAAATGTCTCTTCAATAGACATAAAACTGAAAAAATAATTTTTTTTCTTTTTAGGTTTTATTTATGGAATCCCCAATTTGTTTCAATGATATAAAAACAGGAAAAATGTGTCTTCTCTGTGAAGCAAAAAAAAGAAAGGGTTTATGCTCAGATTTGGATTTGAAAATTTTAAGAGCAATCTACAAAATAGATTCTTTAATTTTAACAAGAGATATTGAATACATAAAAGCAATTGAAATAGAAAACAAAATCTATCTTTTAACAAAAAAACAATCTGGTTTTTTCATAGGAAAAAATGGAAAAGTAATAAAGCAATTGGAAAATAATTTCAAAAAGAAATTCAAAATAATTGCAATAGACAAACCTGAAAAAGAAGTTTTAGAACAAATTCTAGACCCAATTCAAATATCTTCTTTTTCAAGAGTTTTCAAACAAGACCAATCCCAAGAACTAAGAATTAGAGTAAAATCTAAAAATCAAGATTTCTCTCCAAAAGAAAATTTAATTCAAGAAATTCTAGGATTAAAAGTACAAATCCTCTCTTTATAATTAAATTCTCTAACTCTCTTTTCCCTTTTCTTTAATTTTCCAAAATTCTCCCAAACCAAAACATTTATAAACTATGCCCTACCCCTTTTATATTATCTCTGTGTTGGGCTAGTTCAATTCCCAATTTCTAAAAAAGGTGATTTAATGACTTCCGAATGTCCAGAATGTAAAAGTAAAAAATTAAAACATGATCCTGAAAAAGGAGAAGTAATCTGCCAAAAATGTGGATTAGTTTTATCTGATGATGATATTGACTTAGGAAAAGAATGGCGTTCTTTTGATGATTCAGAAGACACAGCAAGAACAGGAAGTCCAATGAAATATGCAAAATTAAACAAAGGATTAGTTACAATGATAGACAGAAGAGGAACAGATTCTCGTGGAAATAAACTTTCAACAAAAGGAAGAGCCCAAATGTATCGTTTAATTAAATGGCACAAGAGAGCATCAGTAAGCACAAGTATGCAAAGAAATCTTTCAATCGCACTTACCGAGATGCGCAGAGTAGCATCTTATTTAAATATCCCAGAATCATTAGTAGAAGTTGCAGCTCTTTTATACAGAAAAATAATTGATAAAGGATTAATCAGAGGAAGATTAATTGAAGCAGTTGTTGCAGCAGTTCTTTACACAGTTTGTAGAATCTACAATGTTCCAAGAACTTTAAACGAAATTGCAGAAGCATCAGGTTTGACTAAAAAAGAAATAGGAAGAACCTATCGTTTTTTAGTTCGCGAAATGAAATTAGACATACCTTTAACAAACCCAGTTCATTATATACCTCGCTTTGCTTCTGAACTCAATCTAAGTGGAGAAGCACAAGAAGAAGGAAGAAGAATCTTGGAAAAAGCAATGAAGTCAGGATTAATCTCAGGACGCGGACCAACAGGTGTTGCAGCTGCAGCAGTCTATATTGCAGGCTTGCTGAAAGGTGAAAGAAGAACTCAAAAAGAAGTTGCAAATGTAGCTGGTGTAACAGAAGTCACAATCCGTAATCGTTACAGAGAACTCAAAAAGCGTTTAAAGATTGATGTCGCTGCTTAACTTTTCTTTGAAAAGAAAAGTTAATCCAAAAGAAACTTACCAAGGGTTTTTTCAAACCTCAATCTCATGAACTTTTTAGAAAAAAGTTCA
>CAZJHM010000013.1:0-17749 GCA_964545925.1 uncultured archaeon | reverse complement strand
AAAACATATTCTGAATCAGTTGTTCCTACTGGGAAAAAGTGTTTAAGTTTGATTTCTTTTGCTTTTGGGATACTTCCATTATGTGCAAATACCCAATTTTCGCTGTTCAATTCTCTTTCAAAAGGATGTGTGTTTTTGAAAAGTATTTCCCCACAAGTTGCATCTCTTAAATGGCAAATAAACATTTTGCTTTGAATATCTTTGTAATTGCTTATGAATTTGACTAATGAACTTTCAGTTGATTTTTTAGGCTCTTTTATTATCATTGCTGATTCATCAGGATAGAAAGCAATTCCCCAACCATGTTGTTCATATTCTCCTCTTTTGTAAAATGCTTTTAATGCGAATGAAATTCCTATTTTTTCGCTTGAACACAAACCAAATAATTCACACATATGCTGACTCTCCTTTGTGTTTTTGTTTTTTCTTGGCTATTTTAGTGTGGATTTCTTCATATGCTCCGGGCTGGGATATATGTTTGAAAAGAACAGTTATCTCTGCTTTTGTGGCTGTTTCTAAGATTTTTTTGACATCTTCCGGAGTTTTGGCTTTCCTTAATTGTTTGACTATAGTTAAATCTTCTACTTTCATACTATACAAAATATATTTGTTTATATAAATGTTTTTCTTTTTCTCTGAAAATAAAAAAGAACGGGCCCGGTGGGACTCGAACCCACAACCTACTGCTTAGAAGGCAGTTGCCCTATCCATTAGGCTACAGGCCCGTTAATAATCAAAAAGCAGGGAAAGTTTTTAAAAGTTCTTTTTAGTTTTATTTTTTTCTTATTTTTATAACTTCTCCTTTAACTTCTATTTCAAATCTTTTGTCTCTTTTTAAATCATCAACAGTTCTTTTGAAATCATTATTTCTTTTTTCCAAAAATGCTTCTTTGTCTGTTGCTTTTACAGACATCATTCTTTCTGAAACAAAATCACTGTAATTTATTATTGCAATTCCGTTTGGTGCTAGAGCTTGGCATATGTTCTTTAAGGCTATATTTGGGAATATGCTGTATTTCAAAGCATCTTTTGAAACAATTAAATGAAATTTATTTCTGAATTCTTCTGGCATATATTCTGCCATAAGAAAATGTTTTCTATCTGTTGGATATTGGGGTTCAAAAGATAAATCCAAAGAATGTGTTTCTATTTCTTTCCTATATTTTTCTTTTAGTTCTGCTAACATTCTTGCTGTTCCAGAACCTATGTCTAAAACTCTTATTTGATTTTTTGTTTTTTTTCTTATTTCAGAAATTGCTTTTGTAATATCTATTCTTGATAAACTATATTCCAATATTCCCCCTGAAATCCAACCTGCATGATTTTTAAATTCTTCTGCTGAATTTAAAATTCTTCTTGCTTCTTTTTTTCCTTTTTCTCTTATTCTTCTTGTGCTTCTTGCTGTTGCCTCTGTGTATGCTTGAGCTTGTGAAAACAACAAAGATGCTTGAACTTTTGAAATAGGAACTAAAGGTTTTTTCTTAAATATTTTTTTTGTGTAATTTTCAATATCTTCTTTTTTAGAATTTTTTGTTCTTAGATTTATTACTGCTCTTGGAGGTTTTATTTCTCTTGTTTTTTTTATAGGCATAAATATTATTTGACTTTGTAGTCTTTTAATTTATCGTTTATTTTTCCTTCTGGATAAATCACTGGTATTCCTATTCCTTGTAAATTTGGAAGAGTTAGGAATTCCAAGCATTCTTTGTTTGCCATCCAAACATAGTTATTGTGTTTTAGAAAAATCTTTCCTTCTAATAATTCTTTTGGGAAATCTTTTAGTTTAGATAAGACTTCTTCCTCAGGAACAATAATGAATTTCAAATATCCTTCTTCCTTTATTTTTCTTGGATTCTTTTTCATTCTTTTTTTCCAAATTTTTTGTTTTTCTTCTTTGTCTTTCATTTACCCACCTTTGGTTTTTTCCCTGAATTCATTTAACTACCTTTGCTATAAAAAATCCAATTGTATGACTTAAATGAGGATAAAACCTGACTGTTTTTTCCATTTCTTTTGAATAAGGTTTTGAATATCCTTTTTCTACTTCTACTTTTGTTTTTACTTTTTTCAATTCAGCATCTGTTGTTTCTAGCAAGTGTTGAACAACTGCTTCATTTTCCAGATGGTTGAGGGTGCATGTTGAGTAAATGAGAGTTCCTCCTGTTTCTAGAATTTTGTAAGCTTTTGTTATCAATTTTTTTTGCAGTTCTGCTGTTTCATGTATTTCTTTTAGATTTGTTTCAAACCCTTGATTAACCATTGTTCCTTCTCCTGTGCAAGGAGCATCCAAAAGAATACTTGGGAATTTAGGTAAATGTGAATTTAGTAAATCTTCTCTGACTACAACTGTGTTTGTAATTAGATGAGTTCTTAAAAGAGATTGCATGTTTTTTAATCTTTCAATGTTTTTATCTAAAGCCAATATTGTTCCTTTGTTTTCCATTAATTGTGCAGTATAGATTGTTTTGTTTCCTGGGGCTGCACAGCAATCTAAATGTTTTTTTCCTAGACTTAAATTTTCAACAGCATGCATTGAGGCATAATCTTGTATGTTTATTGAATCCAAATATTTGAATTTTCCGAAATTTAGATTTCTGTCTCTTGCTATAAATGTGTTTCCTTTTTTTTCTACTAATTTATCACCTAAGAATTCTCTTAGTTCCTCTTCTCTGTCTTTTTTGAAGGGGTTTAAACGAATGTATTTGTATATTTCTCCTTTTTTTATTGGATATGGCTGTAAGTCATTAAGCATAATTATAGATGATTATTAAAATATAAAAACAAGATGTTTTGTTTTAAAAAAATAATTTTGAAAAAGTTCAAAATAAAAGAACTTTCAAAATAAAATAATTCTTAGAAATTTCAAAAAAAGAACTTTAAGAAATAATTTTTAAAAGAAAAAACTAAAAAGATAGAGAAATAAAAGAAGGAAAAATAAAATTAAAAGAAAGAGAAAAATAAAAAAAGAAAATTTTCAGCTACAACTTCCGCTTGAAGTTCCTGAACCTGTGTATCCGAATCCTGCTGATGGATTTTCAGTTGAGAATTCGTCTGAACAAACTGAAGGTTCGCTGTTGAATGAAGCACAAATTGCTGTTGCTAAAGCTGAAGGACTTCTTCCTGCTGAAACTTGTTTTCCATTTATAACCAAAGTTGGACTTCCTTGAATTCCATACTTTTCATTTGCACTTGCATCTATATTGAATTGAGGATAAACTCCACTCAAATATGTGCTTTTGTCATTCAAGAGAGCAGTTATTTGGAATTGGTTGTCTGCCTGTGTTTTACAAGTTTCTAATTTTGTTGTGTTTATATTTGCTTCTAAAAGACATGCTTCTCCATTTCCTTCTTTCAAAAAGCATTCCAAATAAGAAATAAGTTTTTCAGGCTCTTCTTTTTGTATGCAGTATTGGTTTGTCTGCTCTTTGACTTCTTTTTCTCCATGCATTGCATAATCAACAAAACGGAGTGTAAAGTCAATCTTATCTCCAAAGGATTTCAAAACAGGTATTATTCCTTTTTCTATTTGAGTTCCATAAGGACAATGGCTCATTACAAATAATTCAACTACAGGTTTGTCGGATTTTAATTGTCCTGTTTCTTCTGTTTCTTCTTGTAGATATGATTTAACTTCTTTTATTGCTTCATCTATGTCACTTGAAACAGTATATTTACCATCTTTTGTGACATTTATTGAATTACTTTGTACTGCTACTCCATCTTGCATAATAGCAAATTCCACAGTATATAACTCTGAGTTTGTTGAAGCTTCTTTTACATCAGTTATTAATACTGAATATTCTTCCCCATATTGGAATTTCATAACTAAATTTAAATATTCTGATACTTTTGTTTTTACGACTGTTGGTTCTGCAACTTTTGCTCCTGAGAGAGATAAAAGTCCAGTTTGTGATATACCTAACATTCCTATACTTCCAACAGCCAGGCAAACAATTGCAACCAAGGCAAGTATTTGGAAAGGATATGTTTTTTTAAGAATAGAGGGTTTAGCCTCTTTTTTAGTTGAGCTCATAAGTCTTAAAGAGCAAGAAAATCCTTTTAAATATGTTCTTTTGTTTTCTGAAATGTTTATATATTGCTTGAAATGAATAATAAATATGTCTAAATGGTGCATATGTGTAACTCCAGTAGAAGAAAGAGAATTAACTGATTTTATAATTAAATATAATATTTTTGCAGTAAAAGATTTATCAGCAAAGAAAATAAAAGAAAAAAAAAGGTTTGTTTTCACAAGCTCAGAAATAGACAAAGCATTTGGAAATTTACAATCTTCAGCTAAATCATTTATGTTGGGAGAGATAAAAGCTGTTTTTCCAATAAATAGCAAAAATGTTCTTATAGATTATTTTCCTTTTTTAAAAATGAAAAAGAAAAATTTACCTCATATTTCGGGATTAGGACTTGCTACAAGAATTGAGTTAATGGTTTATAGAGATCTTTTCAGACGTTTTGGAGATTATAAAGTTTTTACACCTAATGGGGGAATGTTGGTTCCAAGAAAAAAACAACTTGAAGAAAGATACAGGACTGTTGCTGAACAAACAGGAAAACCAATTAAATTAGAAGACAGAAGTTTGAAAAGAGAAATTGTTGTTTTGGAACAATTTCTTAGAGTAAAAACTCTGGAAAAACTTGCGAGAAAAGGAGTGGTTGTAAAACCAAGAATAGCAGAAACAAAACCAGAAACAGGAATTTTTAGTAGAGTGAAAAATCTTTTCAGAAGAAGAGCAAAATAACTTGCCTTTTATTTTGAAAATTCTATTGGATTTTTTATCTAATTAAAAAGTTTGGAAAGAAATCAAGAAAAAACTTTGTCCTCTTGAATTTCTCTTTCTGAGAAAATTCCTGAAATTTGTTTTTCTGAATATCCTGCCCACAAGAAATCAGATGGTTTCATAAATCCTCGTATTTGAATTTTTACTCTTGTTCTTTTTTCTGGATTACCTGAAGAATTAGCAAATTCATTGAAAAAGAAATTTATTGTTTTAAGTGATTGAACTGCTTTTCCAATCTCTGTGGTTTTTCGGGAAGCAAAGAAATCAATCCCTCTTTGTAAAAGAGTTAGGTTTAAGTATTTTTTAACTTGTTCAATTGGAAATTTCTTTGCAGAATCTATTTCATTTCTCATTCTTTTCATATGTTGATTAATTAGTTTTGTTCTTTCGGGAGAAATATTGCGAAAAGGAAATCTAGATTCAAATCCTCTTATTGTTTTTCTGGATTTTTCTGGAATTTTTTTATTTTTGGATTCGGGAAGTTTTCTGGGCATATGTATATATGAGAAAGAGGAAAATAAAAAAGATTCTAATTATGTAGAATGGGAAATAAGTTTATAAACAACCTGAGTAGCATATATATTTATAACCATTAACATTAATAAGTTAAGTAATATTAGGGGATGAAATGAAAAGAATAATATCTGTATTATTGGTTTTGCTTTTGGCTGGGAATTTAGCTGGAGCAAAAATAGAAGGAAATAATGGATATATTATATCTAGTGATAGAACAATAGATTTCTATTTAATTAATGATAGTTCAAGTGTAAAAGAATACTATATTAGATATTATTGTGGAGCTAATTTAAAAATTAAGAATTATGTTGCTGTCGGGAAGAATAGTACAGCTGTGATTCCTGTTAAGGTTTTGTATAAACCAGAAAATAATTCTTACAAATGTATGTTGGTTGCTGAAAATAGTTCGGAAACAATTGCTAAATCCTTTGATTTAGAATTCAAAGATAAATCTATTTTTCAAGAAAATAAAAATACAGGAATTATCACAGGATTTTTCTCTTTAAGTGGGATAACAGTTACATTTTTAGACATTATTTTGGCAGTAATAGTTGTTTTGCTATTACTGGCTTTTGTCACAAGATTTGTAAATTACAAAGGTGTGAAAAATGAATAAGAAAATAATAGTAATATTATTTGGTTTATTATTGATAAAGGCAAGTTTTGGTGCTTTAATAGTAGATGCTGATAGTCCAGTCTATGGAGAGAATATTACAGTTAATTTGGATATCTATAACAACAATGATGAAAGATATTGTTATGATTTATATGCTGAATCTTCAGATAATGATTTAGAACTAAAAATATCTCCTGATTCTTATTGTTTATCTGCTTACGGAAGAACAACAGCTAAATTAAGAATAGATGCAAGAGATGCAGATTCAGGACTTCATAGAATCTATATATATGATGGTTCAAGAAAAGTAGAATCCATTGATTTTTACAAAGAAAATGATAGTTCAAATTTGAATGTTTGGATTTCTTCAAAAAATATTTGTAAAAACAAAGACACTTATGTATTTGTAAATATTGAAAATGAAAGTTCAAGAGTTCAGGAAATTTCTTTATCAGCAGATAATGAAATGTTATTACCATATTTTGAAGATAGTGAAATTATTTTAGATGGATATGAGGAAGAAAACTTAAAACTCTATATCAATACTTATGGAATAAGGGAAGGAACACATTCAGTTAGAATTAGAATAAGAACAGATTATGAAACAATTTACAAGACATTTGATATAAAAGTTTCAGATTGTGCTGAATCAGATGGATTTTATATAAAGACATCTGAATGTTTTAACACTGAAAAAGGAAAAACAAAACAAGTTTGGTTTAAGTTAGTCAATGAAGATGATTATTCTAAAACAATCTATCTTTCTCTTAGTGGGGATTTAGAAATAAATTATCCATCTTCAGTCAAGCTTTCTGCTAATCAGACAAAATATGTTTATGTGGATGTAAAAACAAAAAATTCTGACAGTGCCGGAACACATAATATAAGAATTAAGGCTTGGAGTTTTGATGAAGAAGAAACTTCAACATTTTGTATAAGAGTTGGAAAAGAAACAGATTACACTATAAATGTTCCATCTTCAATAATTGCAGAAGAATGTACAACTGAAGTCATACCTATTGAAATTAAAAATACAGGAGATTTAAAAGTTAAAGTTAATATGAAATTTGAAGGAATAGAATACAAATTTTCTAAAAATAATTTTTATATACAGGAAGACGATAGTGAAATTGTTTATCTGGCAGTTGTTCCTCCAAAACAAGGATTATATTATGGAGTTCTAGAAGTTTCAATAAATGGAAAGAAAGAAACATTTTCAATAGAAATAGATGCCCGTAAGAATTCTACAGCAAACGGAGATTTGCAGATATCATATCCTAAGAAAATTGTTTTGGAAAAAGATAAAACATCTTTAGAATTTACAATTTTGAATCTTTCAAATTCAGACAAGGAATTAATGATGTCTATTGACTTGCCTTCTGAATTTTTCTATAATCAACCTTACAAAATTTTAGTTAAAGCAGGAGAAACACACACTGTTAAAATAGATATTGAATTTGATGGAGAAGTAGGAACATACAATGGAAATATTTATTTAGGAGAAGAAGAATACCCTATAACATTTGTTGTCTTCGAAGAAGAAAAACAAGAAAATAATGTGGATTTCACAGGAGTTTTTTCTTCTGGATTTTTCACTCTTGCAGGAAATACAATCTTAGGATTAGTTGTTTTGTTTATAGCTCTTGTTTTAATGGGGGCTTTTTTTAGCAAAAAAACAGAGGAAGTTTGGCTTAAAAGGTGATTAGAAAGTGAATGTAACAAAAGTATTAGGAATAGTTTTATTTGCACTTGTTTTATCCCAAAACTTTTATGGTTTGGGATTTACAGGAGATAGTGTTTTTGATACAACATGTTCAATACCCACTATGCCTGTTTTTACATTAACAAATACAACTTCCAAGACACAAACAATCAAAATAATTTCAGAAGGAGATTATAAAGAATGGATAATCATAGGAGACAAGAAAATAGGAACAGATGCTTTTTACACAACACTTGCAAAAGGGGAAAGCCAAAAGATTTATGCATTTATCAAGCCAAATAATTGTTATGTTAAAGAAGGAACTTATTATATTACTTTGAAGATTTCAGATTCTGAAAAAACAATAACTAAGATTTTAACTGTTAAAGTTAAGGAAAGTCTCAAATTGGAAATTTCCGGAGCTTCTAATACTTATGTTAATCAATGTCAATCAAAAGATTTGACTTTTAGAATATTCAATGATGGAGTTAGAGAAGAAAGAATAATCTTTTCTTTAAGTTCTGATTTTTCTCAGGAAGAAAAAGAATTGATTGTTTCTAAAGGAGAAACTGAAGTTTATATTTCTAAAATAACTATTCCTTGTTCAACTGAACCTAAAACTTACACAATTACAGCTAAAGCAAGAATAGATGCTTATGATTTTTCAGAGGAAAAGAATTTTTCAATCACAATTGGTAAAACAGAAGATATTTCAGTTTATAATTTGACAGGAAATGTATGTATTGAAAATCCAAATTATTCAATAAAAATAAAAAATAATTCCAATTATCCAAATGAAATTAATTTGGAGTTGGATGGAAAAGGAAAGGATATTTCTTTAGGAGCAAGACAAACTTTGGATGTTTTATTGCCTTTGGAATCTTCTTTTGAAGGTATTGGGACTAAACTCTATAAGTTAATTCTAAAATCCAAAACATTTGGAACTCAAAAAGAATATGACTTGAAATTGAATTTAAATGAATGTTATTCCTTTTCAATTGAACCATTGAATTATTCAGGAATATATGAATATTGTGAAGGAGATTTAAAGGAATTTAAGTTTGTTGTTAAGAACACAGGAAAAGAAAACTCTAACTTCAAGTTGGAGAGTAATGCCAAACTTTCAGAATATGTTTTTTCTTTAAATAAAGGGCAAAGCAAAACAATTTCTGGAGTTTTGGAAGTTTCTGGAAACATAAATGTAAAAGTAGAATCAGAGGGTAATATTGAAGAAAAGGAATTTTTGGTTGATTCTTCTTCATGCTATTCTTTAGAAGTTAATTATCCTTCTGACTTGGAAATAGAAAAAGCATGCGACACACAATCTTATGCTATTGCATTTAAGAATACTGGAAAAAAGAATCAGAAGATTTTAGTTTCTGCTGAAGGGCCTAATTGGGCTTATTTGAAACCTCAGGAACTTTCTCTTTCTTCTTTGGAAGAAGGTAAAGTATTTGTTTATCTAAGTCCATCTGCTGATGAACTTTCAGGATTATATTTCTTGAAGATAAATATTCAAGCTGAGAATTTCTCAGATTCTAAAGAAATAAAAATCACTTTATTTGGAAGTGTTAAAGAAAATGAACTTTTAGTCAGTGAAAAGTCTTCAGATTTAATTACTGAAACATATGGAACTTTGAATACAAAGTTTAATTTGGAAAATACAGGAAAAGGAGTAATTAGAATATCTGATTTAAAAATTTTAAATTATACAGGAACTGTTTCTCCTTCTTCTTTTGATTTAGAAATTAATGAGAAAAAAACAGTTGATATTAAAGTTGATTTTGGAACTTCAATTCCATCTGAAAGTGTTATTTTAGAACTTTCATTTTTAGGAAATAATGAACCAATTACCAAAGAAATTTTAGTTAAATTTTCTGAGGATTTAAAAACAGAAGAAGTTTCTGAAATTATTTCTGAATCAAATTCAGAAAATGAAGGAATAGGAGTTAGCGAAATTTTTGATGAGTCAATAATTCCGATTGTTTCTGATGAGGAAAATTCCGAAGAGAATATCTCTGAAGACATAAAAGTCACAGGAGCTTTTAGTTTAGGCGGAATAGAAAGATATGCTCTTGTTATTGTTATAATCTTAGTCTTAGGAGCAATCGCATATTTCTATCTTAAAGATGACTCTTCAGGAAAGAAAGAAGAACCTAAGAAAGTATCTCAGAAAAAGAAAGAAGAAGAATTTGTTAAAGAAATGGAAAAAATAACAGAAGGAGAATTTTCCTAAGCTGCTTTCTTTTTTAATTTTTCAATTATTTTTCTTCCTAATTTTGGATTAATTGCTTTTCTATCTATTAGTGTTTTTATTCTATTAATTAGATATTTATAATTTGTTCTTCCTTTTTTTCCTGTTTGCATTTCTCTTAATATGTCTGTTACTTCTTTTTGATTTAGGTTTTTTATGAAATTATGTATATCTTGATTAGTATCTTTTGGTTTTTTTTCTAATTGTTTTCCTTTTGGTTTTCTTAATATTGGCATAGTTTAGTTTGTTTTTTGTTTAATATAAACCTTTTTTCTTGGTTTTTCTCAAACTTTTTCCAGAAAAAAGAGAGTTAGGCAAATGTCTAAACTTTGTTTTTGTTTATAAACTTCTTTTCTTATTTTTTTAGTATAGTGTTTGTAAATAAAAGGAGGAGAATGAAATGAAACTTTTAGAGAAAAAAAGAGCCCAGATATCTATTGAAATGATTGTCTTGTTAGCAGCAATTGTTGCTGTTGTCATCTTCTTTGTGGGCAAATTAAAGACAAATGCAGAAGATGTTAGTGGAAAACTTGATAGTCAGGTTGAAGATGTTTTTAGCAAAATAGATGCTGTTAATGAGTGATTTCTTTTGCCTTCTTTTTTTTCTAATGGTTTGTCTTTTGCTTCTGGGGCAAAAGCACAATTATCTATTGAGTTTGTCTTGATGCTTTCTGTTTCTCTCTTACTTTTGGGCATTGTTTTTGGCTCTTATTCTTTTCTTTATAAAGCTGGAGAATATTCAAATGATGTTTTAAATGCCCAGTCTTTTTCCTCTTCTCTTTCTTCCTTTTGCACTTCTCTTTCTCTTTTAGGGGATGATTCTTGTTTTTCTCTTTCTGCCTTTGTTTTGCATGAGTGGGAATTGTCTAATTCTGATGAGAAAATTTCTCTTATAGTGAAATCCAAAGAAGGCAGAGAAAAAGAATTCTTTTTTTCTTGCTCTCTTCCTGTTTCTGATTTTTCCTTTTTGCTTTCTTCTTCTGCTGAGTTTTCAGTCTGCAAAAAAGATGGAAAATTAGAATTGGAAAAGAAATAATCCCTTTATATTTTTTTAGGTTGTAATATTTGTAATGAATCTTTTAGTTGTAGGGTTAGTTAGAGCAGGCAAAGACACAATTGCTGATTATTTAGTTTCTAAATATGGTTTTTTTAAATACAATTTCTCAGATGTTCTTCGCGATAGGATTTTAAAGAGAGGAGCAGAGCCAACAAAAGAAGAAATGATTGCAGAAGGAATGAATGTTAGGAAAGAATTTGGAAGTCAGTCAGTTATTGCTGAAATACTTTTGAAGAAAGTTGATAAAACTAAAGATAATGTTTTTACTGGGGCTAGGGAGCCATCAGAGGAAATAATTCTTCGCAGAGAACTATCGGATTTGAAAATTATAAAAATTGAAGCTCCTTTAGAAACAAGATTTAAGAGAAGTGAAAAGAATAATATTGAAGATATAATCAATAGAGATAAGCATGATAGTGATGTTTTAGGAGTCAAGAAAATAATTGCTAAAGCAGATTATTCAATTGATAATTCAGGTAATTTAGAAGATTTGTATAGGCAAGTTGATGAGATTTTGGAGAAAATAAAAAACGAAAAGTTTGCTGAACAGAACACTTCTTGATTTCTTTTGGTTTTGAGAAATTCTAAAAGAAGTTTATTTCTAATTTAAATAAATCTCAAAGGAAATTATTGTTTCTTTTGTATTTTTATTTCTTGAGTGAGTTTTTTCTTTTTCCAATCTCCTTTTATGAAGAAAAAGATAGCAATAATTGCTGTAAGAAAATCTGCTATTGAAAAAGAAAACCAAATTCCTATTTCATTATAGCCTGTATATTGTGAGAGATAAAAAGCTATTGGAAATCTTATTGCCCAAATAGAAATAATTGATATAAGCATTGCTAAAAGAGTGTTTCCTGAACCTCTAAAAGTACCTAACAAAGATAATTGTAAAGCTAAAAATCCGAAGAAAGGAGCCATAATTCTTATGAATAAGGCACCTTCTTTGATTGTTTCAATTTCCCCAGGTATGAAAAAAGCACAAACATTTTCTGCAAAAATAAACAATAAAATTCCTATTAATGAAAGAGAAATAAAACCAATCCACATACTTATTTTTGTGACTTTTTCAGCTCTTTCTATTTTTCCGGCTCCAAGATTTTGTCCAACTAATGTGGAGGTTGCTATTGATAGCCCTAAAGCAGGAATTAATATGAAACTAAAAATTCTTCCACCTATCCCGTAAGCTGCAATTGCATTTGTTCCAAATCCTGCAACTAAGAAAACAATCAAAGCTATACCTAAGGCTCTTGCTGATTGTTCTATTGAAATAGGTAAACCTAAACTAAAAATATTTTTCATTAATTCTAAGTTTGGTTTAAGATTTCTTTTTCTTATGTGAATTGTTTTATCTCCTTTGAATAAAAGATAGATTCCTATAATTGCTGATATTCCTTGTGTAAAGATTGTTGCTATTGCAGCTCCTGATACTCCATATCCTTGGATTGTTCCATAACCAAAGATAAACAAAGGGTCTAAGAAAAGATTTAGAATTACTCCAAAAAGAACTATTAAAAGAGGTTTTCTGACTTCTCCTAAACCTCTCATTAGAGATTCATAAACAAAAAATCCAAACATAAAAACAATTCCTATAAATGAAATTTGCATATATGAAACTGCATTTTCATATATGTTATTTTCTAATCCCATCAAAGAAAGAAGAAAAGGAGAAAGAGAATATCCTATTATTGATAAAAGACATGAAACAACTAAAACCATTAACAATGTTTGTCCAGCAACTGTGTTTGTTGCTGTTTCATCTTTTTTTCCTTTGTATTGTGCAACTAGGATTGTTCCAGCCATTGCTAATCCTCCTCCTAGAGAAATCAGGAAAAAAATAAATGGAAAGCTTACTGAAACTGAAGCAACAGCTTCTGCTCCTAATCTCCCTAACCAAAACATATCTGTTAATTGATAAGCTGTTTGCAAGATATTTGCTAGAATTATTGGGATTGAGAGATAGACTAATGATTTTAAAACAGAACCCTCAGTGAAATTTGTTTCTTTTTTCATATTTGAATTTACAATAAACATATTATAAACAATTCTATTATTTTTCTAAGATTTTCTTTTTAGTTTGAAAATTTTCTGAAAAAAGTTTTTTTTGGCTTGAAAATTTAAGAAGAAAAGGTTTATTAAGAAAAACAAATTATTAGATATAGGTGAAAACTAAATGGCTGACATAGGAACAATGCTGAAAGAAGGAATCTATAATGCAGGACAAATAATTGGAAATAGACTTGTCGAAGGCATACCTCAGGTTATTGTTGCTACAATAATCATATTAGTAGGTGTGTTTATTGGTGACATTCTAAAAAGATTTATCAAAGTAATCTCTGATAAAGTCCAATTAGACAAATGGATGCATGAACAGAATCTTTCTACAGCTTTAGGTGGCCACAAAGTATCTGATATTATTGGAATACTTGTTCAGTGGTACACTATAATATTGTTCTTGGCTCAGGCTGTAGACTTGGTTGAAATGCCAGTTCTGAAAGACTTTTTGCAACTAATGGTTTTCTATATTCCTTCCATATTAGGAGCTTTAATAATAATAATAATAGGGCTTTTAATTGGAAAATATATTGAGAACATATTGCAGAAATCAACATTCAGAATGAGGAAATTTATTGCAGGAATAGTAAAAATACTTGTTATCTATTCTGCAACAGTAATGGCTTTATCCCAAATAGGCTTTGATGTCTCAATCTTAATAGAAGCATTCAAAATAGCATTCACAGTGTTCGCACTTGTGACTGGTGTGCTCTTTGGGGTTGCTTTTGCATCAGAATATAAGGGAGAAATCAAGTACTGGTCTCGCGAGCTCAAGAAAATGCTTTAATTTTTTTTTCTTTTTTTTATTTTTTATTATATATGTTCTTTCTATATCCTATTCTTAAAATTATTATTCTTTTATGATGAATCATAACATCGATTATTGCTCTATACTTTTGTATTCTTAATCTGTAAAGTTTAGAAGCAGCTAATCTTTTTAATTGCCTTAATGGTTCTTTTTTTAGCAAATATATCTTATTTAAGATTAAATTTTTCTCAATATTGTCTAATTTATCAAGAAATTTATCTGCTTTTTGCGAAAATTCAATTGAGTACATAAATTAAATATTGGATTTTAACTTATATTTAAAGATTATATTAAATTAGACAGTATTATTTTTTTAGTTTTATTTTGTATTTTTTTGCAACTTCTTCGATTGAAATAGTTTTTCCTCTCTTTACTTCGTCCAAAGCTTCTTTAATGTCCTCAATCTCTTCAGATGTCAAATAATCATCTGCTGCATAATCTAATACTTCGCCAATTATTTCATCATATGATTGTTTATTGTATTTTTTAAATGTTTTTAATTTTTCTAAAGTATTATAACTTACTTGAATAGTAGTTTTAGTCATATTATATATTTGTTATAATTAATATATAATTATATCGAATTCGTTAAATTAGGCTTCGCCTTTCTTTCTTAAGACTTTGACTTGGTCTCCAAATTGGATATATTCAACATCATCGCCGCTTTTTATTTTTCCGGCTTCTGCATCTTTTACAGCATTAAAAATTTCATATGTTTCTCCATTCATTAACTGAACATTGTCTCCTGTAACTGAAACAACTGCTGCATTTCCTCTTTTAATTATTGGGACTTGAGTATCTGCATTTGTTGCTTTCAAAAGAGTTCTTTTTTGTCCAGTGAAAATATCTATTCCTGTTACTCTGGCTTTTGCAGAACCATGTTTTCCTGGTTTTGATTTTTCATAATCTTTTATTATACATGGAAAATCATCTATTAAAACATAACTTCCAACTTTTAATGAACCAACATTTGTGAATTTAATTTCTTTTTCTGCCATAAGTTTAATAGATATCGCAAGGTTTTTAAAACCAACCTTGACTTTTTCCTGAAAATTTGTTTTTATTGAACTTTCTTGAATTCTCTGACTATTTAAGGCGATTTCTGCTATTTTTACATTAGAAAAAGCTTTTTATTACAACAAAAAGCTTTTTTATTCTTTCTTCCTTATTTATTGTGTGATTAAATGAGTATTTATGATGAAGTAATAGATGCAAGAGACAAGCCTAGGCTGGCTTTGCCTAGTTTTAGTTTGCCTAAATTACCAAATCCAAGTAAAGCAATACCTTTCTTGATTTTGTTTATTGTTTTACTTTTTGTTCTTTATGGGGTTTTAACTTATGTTCCTAAAGAGATTTCTGTTTATGAAATGCACAAGAATTTTTCTCTTTCAAAAGATTCTGAAACTTTTTTAAGATTGGAAATTGTAAATAATTCAGAGAATTTAGAAAAAGAAGTTTTAGTTCAAGTTAGTCCTTATTCCGAAGATTTTTTTATAATTTATCCTAAAACTGAGACTTTGAAAACTATTGCTTCGTCTGAAAAAAGATATGTTGATTTCATAATTCGCCCTAAACCATTTTCTGGCATAGTTGAAGGAAGCTATAAGTTTAAAGCTGAGGTTCTTTTTGATGATAGAAAAGACAGTATTGATTTTGAATTGAAAATTATAGAGTGATTCTAAATGATGCGAACTCATACTTGTGGAGAACTTACCTTGAAGCAAAAAGGAAAAGAAGTTGTTTTATGTGGATGGGTTTCCCGTAAAAGAAAACATGGTTCTTTGGTTTTTCTTGATTTAAGAGATAAGTATGGAGTTACACAAATAGTTGCTGATGAAAAAGATTCTGCTTTTGAAATTTTGAACAAAATTTCTCGCGAAAGTGTTATTTCTGTTAAAGGAAAAGTTTCAGTTCGTCCTTCTGGAACTGAAAATTCTAAAATTCCAACTGGGGAGATAGAAATAAATGTTTCTGATGCTCAAGTTCTTTCTTCTTCTGATGAATTACCTTTTGAGATTGAAAGTTCCAATGTTGGAGAAGATGTTCGCTTAAAATATCGTTATTTAGATTTAAGAAAAGAAAGAATGCAAAAGAATTTAGAAATTCGCAGTCGCGCTTTTGCCTCAGTTTGTTCTTTTTTAACTTCTGCTGGTTATGTAAACATAGACACTCCTTTATTTGGTAAAAGCACTCCAGAGGGCTCTCGTGATTTTTTGGTTCCTTCTCGTTTACAACCTGGAAAATTCTTTGCTTTGCCTCAATCACCTCAACAATATAAACAGATTTTGATGGTTTCTGGTTTTGATAAATATTTTCAAATGGCTAAATGTTTAAGAGATGAAGATTTACGTTCAGATAGACAATTTGAATTTACTCAAATAGATATTGAAGCTTCTTTTATTGAAGAAGAAGATTTGTATTCTTTAACTGAAAAAATGCTTTCTCAAGTTTTCTCTGATTTAGGGCACAAGATAAAAACTCCTTTTCTCAGGATGACTTACAAGGATGCTATGGACAAATATGGTTCTGATAAACCTGATTTAAGATATGGTTTAGAATTATTAGATATTTCTTCTCTTTTTTCTAAGACTTCTTTTTCAATCTTTAAGCAAACACTTGATTCTAAAGGATGTATTAAAGCAATAACTGTTCCTTATGAGATTCCTAAAAAAGAGCAATCTCGTCTTTTAGATATTGCAAAAGAAAAAGGAGCCAAAGGTTTAGTCTTTATGACTCTTAAAGGAAAAGAGATTGATTCAAATATTTCCAAGTTTCTTTCTGATTCAGAGAAAAATGAGATTATTAAAAAACTCGGCTTGAAAGAAAACTATACTGTTTGTTTAGTTGCTGATAATTGGAAAGTTAGTTGTGAGTCACTTGGTGCTGTTAGAGTTTATTTAGGAAAGACTGAGAAAAAAGAAGGTTGGAAGTTTCTTTGGGTAACTGAATTTCCAATGTTTGAATTTTCCAAAGAATTTAATCGCTTACAGGCTGCACATCATCCTTTTACTATGCCTAAGTTTTCTGAAATTTCAGAGATTACTTCTAAACCACTTGAACTTTCTTCATATACTTATGATATTGTTTTGAATGGAAATGAATTAGGCGGTGGAAGTATTAGAATACATGATTCTTCTGTTCAGTTAGCTGTTTTTTCTGCTTTGGGAATTTCTAAAGAAAAAGCTGAAGTTCAATTTAGTCAACTTCTTAAAGCATTTAGTTATGGTGTTCCTCCACATGGTGGAATTGCTTTAGGTTTTGATAGGTTAGTTATGCTTTTATGTGGGGAAGAATCTTTGAAAGAAGTAATTGCCTTTCCTCGTAATAAATCAGGTATTAACCCAATGGATGAAAGTCCTTCTGAAGTTTCCTCTGAGCAGTTGAAAGAACTCCACTTGAAGTTGGATTTTGAAAAGTAATTTAAAGGTTTATTGTTTCTTCTTTTATTTTTTTTTGATTTCCAAATATTTTAGAAAAAAGAAGTTTAAAGTTTTTTTAGTATTTTCATTACTTCTTCTGGATGATATATGGAATAAAAATAATGTATTTTTTCTAAGTCTAGATTTGTATTTTTTGTTTCAAAAAAAATCGTGCCTGAGGCAAAAAGATTGTCTATAGGATATGCATTTTCCATTATTTGAATTCTTTTTATTTCTTTAAGTTTTATTAGTTCAGTATATTTCATATTTTGTATGATTATTCTTTTGTTTGTTAGATAATAGCGAGGGAGAAAAAGCTTTATGAAAATCCACAAATATATTATGTATAATAAGAGAAATGGTAAAGCTTCTGAGAATTCTATTGATTCTTGAGGAATATACAATCCAACTAAAGTTGCTATATACAAAAGAAAAATAGGAACAATAAACCAAAATCCAAATAATTTGAAAAATTCTTTTATTTGTACATTATATCCCATAAGTAATTCTGTTTTACCTATAATTTTTC
>CAZJHM010000012.1:1324-18334 GCA_964545925.1 uncultured archaeon | reverse complement strand
CAGGATTATGGGGTAATACAACAACAAAAAGTCTAAAATATGGAAATGATGGAGTATATCTTGGGACAGAAACCAAAACAAATCGTGCTGTCAGGCGTGGTGGTGCTTGGAATCGTGGTTCTAATGCTGGGCTTTTCTCGGCGGATTTGACATATAGTTCTGGTAGTTCAGACAATGGTGATGGGTTTCGTTGCTGCAGTAGTCCTTCTTGATGATTTTTTCTTTGAAAAGAAAAAACCAAGCAAAAGAAAACCGAAAAATCTTAGCCTTTGATATTTATTATTGGTTTTAATCTTGCAACCTTCTCGCTTATACCTGTTCTATGAACTATTCCAACAACTCTTTCAATTTCTTTATATGCGGAAGGAGCTTCTTCCAATAACCCTTTTTTACTTCTTGCTCTTACAATTATTCCTTGTTTTTCCAATTCTTTAATTAAGTCAATATTTTTGTTTGCTTTAATAGCTCCTGTTCGAGACTGGACTCTTCCTGCTCCATGGATTGTTGAACCAAAGGTTTCCATCATTGCCTTCTTAGTTCCTTTTAAAATATAAGAACTAGTTCCCATACTCCCACCAACAATAACAGGCTGAGCCCTATATATCAAGTCATCAGAGAAAAATCCTCTTGTTGAACCTTTTCTTTGCACTAACAACTCTTTTTTCTCTCCATCTATTTCATGTTCTTCAATTTTCGCAGTATTGTGCCCAATATCATAAAGTGTTTTAATTTCATTTTCTTTTATTCCACTTGCTTTTGCAAAACTTTGTCTTATTAAATGTGCCAACATCTGTCTATTTGCAAATGCAGTGTTTATTCCGCCAAAAACAGCTTTTAAATAATCATCTCCTTCTTTGCTTTCAATTGGGGCAGAAGCCAATTCTTTATCTGGTAAAGGAAGTTTGTATTTTTTAGATGCTTTATACAATAAAGGCAAATAATCCATTCCTATCTGATGTCCTAGAGCACGAGAACCACAATGAAAACTAATAACAATCTGATTTTTTGTTATTCCATATTCTTTTGCAGTTTTTTCATCAAAAATTTCATCAACTACTTGAACTTCACTATAATGATTTCCTGAACCCAAAGTCCCTATTTGTTTTCTTTGTCTTTGCTTTGCTTTATCAGATATTTTTTCTTTCTCTGCTCCTTCTATCTTTCCATTTTCTTCAATATGCTTTAAATCATCTTTAGTTCCATAACCTAAAGAAACAATATATTCTGCACCTTTTTCTATTATTTCATCCATTTCATTTTTTTCAATTTTTAGACTTCCTTCTATTCCTAATCCAGCAGGTATGTCTTTGTAAAGAGAATCAGCAATATCTTTCTTGTTTTTCAAATCCTTTTCAAATAAAGGAGTAACCATTGTTCTTACTCCACAATTAATATCAAAACCAATTCCCCCAAAACTAATTATTCCTTTTTTCAAATCTGAGGCAATTACTCCTCCGATAGGAGAACCATAACCAGGATGAACATCAGGCAAAGCAATAACTCTTTTTTCAACAGGCAATTCAGCAATATTACCAAGCTGACGGAGAGAACTCCATTCTGTCTTTTCTTCTTCTTTTAGAACATTCATTATCTGCTCGTCAGCATATATTCTTGCTGGAACTTTCATTCTTTTTTCCTGAAATTCCCAAACATAGTCTTCTTTTTGTATTATCTCCATACTTTACAATAGCAAAAAATGTTTTTATTACTTCTTAATTCCTGAAAATACTACAATAACAAAAATTAGATTCTATTCGCAGATTTTATATGTATTTTTTAGAATATTATCTTCTACTTTCTTTTCAGATTTTCTCTTTTCCATTCTTCCGAATCCCAAATAAAAAAGCAAAGACAAAAATATTATTGTTCCAATTAAAATATTCTGTCCAATAAAAAAGAATCCAATAACATTATTTATCAAAGGCATTATTCCTACTTTTTTATCTTCATTGAATTCAAATTCTTTTATTCCAGCTGAACTCAAAACTTGAACTTTGCAGTTTTCTTCCTTTCCATAAACAAAAACTCTTTCATTTATTTCTGATTCTTTAGCCATTGAAATTTTTGTCTTGTCTACCAAACAATTTTCTGCAATTATTTCTATATCTTGTCTTTCTTTAGTCCAGTTTTCTGCTTTAATTATCAAACTATCTTGTTTTTCTTCAATATCAATTGCAAAATAATCTTTGTTTGTTTTTCCGTATTCTTGGGCATAAACAACATAATCAGGAACAAACTTATTTTCTTCTTCCACGACTTTTATTTTCTTCACAATTCTTGCATTTTTTCCGTTTGAATAATGTCCAATAACTTCAATTACTCCTGTTTTTTCAGCTTCTATTTCAATTCTTCCTGTGTTTTCTGGCTTTATCTCTTTTGTATAATTATATACTTCATCAACCCAATCAACATAATCTATATAGAAACTTTTTGAATAATTATTTTCCAAATAAACATATGCATTTCCTTGTTCAACAGTGTTTGTTGCAATATTTAAAGCATTAGATGTTCCAATCAAGATAAACAATCCAATTATACAAAATATAGGCTTCATATTAATATTAGGCACTTTGATATTTATAATCCTTTCTTTTTAACATTAATTAGTTAAACATACTCTGTTTTTATTTGTTTCCTTATTTATATTTTCTATTCTTTCTAGGTGATATAAATGGTTCTTGAATTAACAGACGAATCTTTTCAAAAAGAAGTTTTAGAGAAATCAATTAACAAACCCGTCTTAGTTGATTTCTGGGCTAGCTGGTGCACACCTTGTATGATGTCTGCACCTGTTTTTCAGTCAGTTTCTGAAAAATATACAGGCAAAGTTTTGTTTGCAAAAGCAAATGTTGACCAGTGTTCAATGACTGCCCAAGAGCAGTTTATAATGGGAATTCCAACTCTTAAGCTTTATAGCCAAGGAAAAGTTGTTTCTGAATTATCAGGGGCTTTTTCTGAACTTCGCTTAAAAGAATGGTTAGACAAGTCCTTAGGAAAACTCTGATTTTTTTTATTTTTTTTAAGAATTTATCAAACATCAACTATTGCTTGAATCCTTTTTTCATCTATTTTCATTCCAGACAAAGTTGCTCCTTTTACTTCTGTCACGATTTTTTTGGGGTTGAAATCTTCAAAATATACAATAGCTGATATGCAATTTTTTTCTGCTTTAACTTCAATATCAGCAAACAAAATATCTTGGGCAATGGAAATAAGTTCATTTAGAAAATTCAAGACAAGAAGATTTTTGTCTTTTTCGCAAACATTTATTTCTTTCTTTTTCTTTTTCTTGCCTTTCTCAGAATACATTATGGAAAAAAGAGCTCTTGAAAGTTCTTCTAAAGTTTCTGAGAAGTTTTTTCCTTCCCCATATATTCCAATATCGGCTTTGTGTTCAAAAGTTCCATGCATACTAAATAAACAAGCTTGAGAAATTGTTAAAAATAAGTTAGAAATTCTTTTTATATACTTTTTTCCTGTCTTCTATCCTTAAAATTACAAGTGTTTTTGTTGCAGGATATTTATCAATTATTATTCTATATTTCCCTATTCTTATTTTATAAAAATCAAAACCTTCTAATTTTTCTATATATGGAGTTTCTTGTATTTTTAATTCATCTATTTTCTTTGCTATTTTGTTAATCATTATTTTATCTAAATTTTTTATATCTTTTTTAGCTTTATTTAAACTTAATTTTTTTGTGATAAATCAGTTTCTATTGAGAAAAAATTAGTCTAATAAGTCTATTTCTATATGAACTTCTTCAGGCATATCTACTTTCATTATATGTCTTAATGTTCTATCGTCTGCTTTAACATCAATTAGTCTTTTATGAATTCTCATTTCCCATTTTTCGTATGATTCAGTTCCTCCTCCGCATGGAGATTTTCTTACTGGAACTTTCATTCTTTTTGTAGGCAAGGGAATCTTTCCTGACCTTTTTGCACCTGTCTTGTCTGCTATTCTTATTATAGAATCACAAACACTATCCAGTTTCTTTTGGTCATAACTTGTTAATTTTATCCTTGCATTTGTCATTTGTATCATCTATTTTTTATTTAGAGGGAAAATGCTCAAATGAGCAAATAAAAATAAAGTTGTGAATTCCAAAAGGAATTCACTTTCTAGGAACAATATCTATTATCATTCCAGCAGCAACTGTTTGCCCCATATCTCTTATTGCAAATCTTCCTAATTGTGGGAAGTCTTTGTATTTCTCTGCAACAACTGGTTTTAGTGGCTTTATCTTTACAATAGCTGCATCTCCTGTCTTCAAGAACTTTGGATTTACTTCCTTTACTGCCCCTGTTTTTGGGTCAATTGATTTTTGTATTTCAACAATTGAACAACTTATTTGTGCAGTGTGCAAGTGGAAGACTGGAGTATATCCTATTGGAATTGCTGTTGGGTGATTTAAGACAACTATTTGTGCTATAAATTCTTCAACAACTGTTGGAGGATTACTTGCATGTCCTATAACATCTCCTCTTGAGACATCTGTTCTGCTTAGTCCTCTTATATTTATTCCAACATTGTCTCCTGGTGTTGCTTCTGGAAGTTGTTCGTGATGCATTTCAACACTTTTTACTTCTCCCTGTATTCCTGAAGGCATTATGATAATTTTATCATTTGGTTTTAGTATTCCAGTTTCAATTCTTCCAACTGGGACTGTTCCAACACCTTTGATGTTATAAACATCTTGTACTGGCATTCTCAGTGGCTTGTCTACTGGTGGTTCTGGAGCGATTAAATCATCCAATGTTTCCAAGAGTGTCTTTCCTGTAAACCAAGAAAGTTTGTCGCTCTTTTTTGCAACATTGTCTCCTAACCATGCAGATGTAGGTAAGAATTTTACACTATCCATTCTGAAACCAATTCCTTTCATTAATTTTTCCATATCTGATTTTACAGTTTCAAAGACTTTTTGATCATAATTAACTTCATCCATTTTATTTACAGCAATAGTCATTTGTTTTATTCCCATAACTTGACTTAAGAAAAGATGTTCTTTTGTCTGTGGTTGAACTCCTTCTTTTGCTGCAACAACCAAAACAGCTGCATCTGCTTGACTTGCTCCGGTTATCATGTTTTTAATAAAGTCTTTGTGTCCTGGAGCATCAATAATTGTAAATTGATTTTTTTTACCTGGGAATTTTTTATATGAGAGGTCAATTGTAACTCCTCTTTCTCTTTCTTCCTTCAGGTTGTCCATTGCATAAGCAAATGCGAAAGTTCCTTTTCCTTTTTCTTTTGCTTCTGCCTCAAGTTTTCTGTAATCTTGCTCTGGCAATGCTCCTGAGTCGTATAAAAGTCTTCCAACTAATGTTGACTTTCCATGATCAACATGTCCAATGAAGACTAAGTTTATGTGTGATTTAGTTGCCATTTGAAGTACACCTCCTATTCATAGGCTCTTTTTAAACATTACTTAGATAGAAACGTTTTTTAAATAATCTTATTCAAGGAAGAAATCAGCTTTCTTAACTTCCAATCCCATTCCTTTTCTTTCTCTTATTCCTTTGATAACTGAATCCATTAATTCATTTGGGAGTTTTTCATAACCATAATATTCTGCTGTCCATATTGCTCTTCCTTGTGTAGCTGATCTTATATCCCCACTAAAACCAATCAATTCTTTTACAGGTGCAATTGATGCTATGATTGAAGTATCTCCTTCTTGTCTCATATCAAAAATCTGAGCTCTTCTTGAACTTAGTTCTCTTGTAACTGAACCCATAAAATCCAATGGAACATTAATTGTTAATTTTTGTTTTGGCTCTAACATTATTGGTTTTGCAGATAACATACAAGCATAAATTGTTCTTGTAGTTAAAGGTAAGATTTGTGATGGGCCTCTATGTATTGCATCTTCGTGTAATTTTGCATCTTCAATTATAAGCATTGTCTTACTAACTTTTTCTGCGGCTAGTGGCCCTTTTTCCATTGCATCCATAAATCCATCAATAACTAATTCTCTTATTTCATGTAAAGCTTGTATTCCTCTTGTTTCATCTATTAAAACAGAATTGTTTTTCACAGCCCATATTTTCTTTGAAGTATCAATATCAAATCCACATTCTTCAAATTTCTTAGACATTATCTTGTCTTTTGGCTTTATTTTTCCTTCTATTTTCTTATCTTTTAATTTCTCAAATATTTCGTCAGGCATTGGCTCTGCTCTCATCAAGAATTTATTGTGTTTGTTTGGACTTTTTCCTTCTAATGAAGGACTGTCTTGGGTAATGGATTCCTGATAAACAATTATTGGAGGACTTGTTTTAACAGGAATTTTATTATCGTGTTCAATTCTATATTGAGTAACTTCTAAATGAAGTTCTCCCATTCCACTTATCAAATGTTCTCCAGTATCCTGATTTAAAGAAACTCTTACATTTGGGTCTTCTTTTGCAATTTGTCTTATGACTTCAATTAATTTTGGTAAATCTTTTGTTTGTTTAGGTTCAACACTAATTGTAATAACTGGTTCAACATTTGTTTTAAATGATTCAAATGGTTCCATATCTGTTTCTGCAATTGTTTGTCCAGTATAAACTTCTTTTAATCCAATCAATGAAGCAATATTTCCTGCAATTGCTCCATCAATAGTCACTCTTTCTGGACCCATAAACATAGCAATCTGCTGTATTCCAATTGTTTTGTCTGCTCCAACTATATTTACTCTTAATCCTGATTTTACAGTTCCGGAATAAATTCTTCCAGTTGCAATATCTCCAGCATGTGGGTCAATTACAACATCAGTAATCATCATTGAGAAAGGACCATTTGGATTACATTCAACCATTGCTTTTCCTATTTCAGAATCTGTTTCTCCTGCCCATATTGCAGGTATTCTATATTTCTGAGCTTGAAGTGGATTTGGTTGATGCATAACAACCATATCTAAAACAGCTTTAAACAAAGGACTTTTTTCTGCTAATTCCTTTTGTCTTTCTTCTTTCATATAATTATAAACATCTTTGAAACTAATTCCTGTGTCTTTCATTTGGTTTGCACTAACTGCCCAATTATTATAAGCAGAACCAAAAGCAACAGTACTATTCTCAACTTTTACTTGCCAGTCTTTTGTGAATTGTTCAGGTGCATTTTTTACAATCAAGTCATTTACTTTCATTATTGTTTTTATGAATTTTTCCTGCATTTGCTTTTCATCTAATTGTAATTCTTTTATCAATCTATCGACTTTGTTAATAAAAAGAACTGGTTTTACATATTCTCTTAATGCTTGTCTTATGACTGTTTCTGTTTGTGGCATTACACCTTCAACAGCATCAACAACTACAACAACAGCATCAACAGCTCTCATTGCTCTTATAACATCTCCTCCAAAATCAACATGTCCTGGAGTATCGATTATATTAATTAGATATTCTTCTTTCTTGTCATTTTTGTAAACAATTGAAATATTAGAAGCATTAATTGTTATCCCTCTTTCTTGTTCTAAATCATATGAATCCATAAAGAGTTGCTTTCCAGCCAAGTCTTTTGAAATCAAACCAGCGGCTGCAATTAGATTATCTGTAAGTGTAGTTTTTCCATGGTCAATATGTGCAACAATTCCTATGTTTCTTATATTTTTTTGATTACTCATATATGTCTGAGCTAATTTTGCCATGTCTTCTCTACGTCCCAAAAAAATCACCTTGAACCTTTTGCAATTCTTTCAATTTCTTCCTTTCTTTTTATTGCAAAGCTTTTGTTAGAGTTTTCAGCTGCTAAAATTATTTCTTCAGCTAAAGCTTGCTCAGCTGTTTTTTTATTATTAAAAGAAGAAGCAAAACATGCTAATCCAATATTTTTTAATGCTTCATCAATTCTATGCATAGGTGAAACATCAACAGCTTCAGTATAACTTACTCCGCCTTTCTTTATTCTTGTTGTGTCTTCTCTTGGAGCACTGTTTTCAATTGCTTGAACTAATAATTGTACAGGATTTTGTTTTTTTTCTTTTTCAACAATTTCAAATGCATCTTTTACAATATTAATTGCTTGGAACTTTTTTCCTGTTCCCCCCCTTCCTCTTATATAATTTCCACTTAGTCTTCTTTTTCCTTGTCCACTTCTCATAAGTTTATTAATTAGTCTTTCAATAACAGAAATTTTACTTTTTCCCATTGATTTTCCAGCTTGTCTTCCAAATGAATGAGGCACAATCTTTGTTCCAAAGCTCATATACTTCTTTAAGCTTAAATCTCTTACATCGATTTTTGTTGTGTCATATTTATCAAAAACAAGCATTCAATATCATCTCTTACTCTTTTCTTTCTTTCCTCTTCTAAGCATATCTAAAGATTGGTTGTTAACTTTTATAACTTTATATTTAACTCCCCAAAGGTCTCCTTTTGGTCCACCTTGGGCTCCACCAATTCCTTCAACAATAACTTCTTCATGCTCATCAATAAATTTAATTGCTCCATCTTTAGGTGCTAATGCGGTTAATTGTTTTCCATTTTTGTTTAATTGGATTCTTACACATTTTCTTATTCCTGAGTTTGGTTGTTTTGCTTCAACTCCTCTTTTTGCAATTACAATTCCTCTTGCTTGTGGAGCTCCCTTTAACAAGTCTTTTCTTTCTTTTTGTAGTCTTGTCTTAAATTTAATTTGCTTTTTTTTCCATTTTTTCCTTTTCTTTTCCAATTGTCTTGCTGCAAATTCTCCATATCCCATATAATCACTTTATTTTCATATTTTTTATTTTATATTTATCTTCAATAATTGTTTTAAGAACTCTTATTTTTTTACTGTTATTCAAAAGGTTTGCCTTGCTCTCGGAATCCATTCCAAAACTTACATTTTTTTCAGTTCCGTTTTCTTGTATTTCTAGGTTCTTTATTGTTGCACCTCTTAATGCTTTTTCAAGGAAACTTTGAATATCTTCAGCATCCTCGTAAATTTCAACTTTTTTGTTTAATTTTTGGGACAAACTTTTTACATTTGCTCCAGATTTTCCAATTGCTTTACTTACATCTTCTGGTTTAACTAAGTAAGCAATTACATTATCCACTTCAAAGGATTTTATTGCTAAGACTCTGCTTTGTTCACTTAATTCTTTTATATATGCCATTTCTGAACTACTTAGTTTCATTCTTTGCACCTATTATTTCCAAGAGAGCACTTTTTCCTAGTTCAGTTATTATTATTGAATTTGCAGAAAAAGGTTTTCCGCAAACTGAACCAAGTTCAACTCCTGAAACATCTGCCTTGTATAGAGGGATTTTTTTTATCTTAGCATTGTTCTCAAGGTATTCCTTGTCTTGCTCATTAATATTATTACTTAATATAATTATTTTTACATTGTCTTTTAAAATCTTTTTATTTGCTTCTTTTACACCATAGAAAGCTTTTCCTGTATCTACAGCTCTTCTTATTTCTTTTATTACTTCTTGGTTCATAAAAATTACCTTTTAACAACAATATTTATTTTACCAGTTCCAACCTTTATTGGTTGTCCAACGATAATATTCTCAACAACACCATTGAGTTTTTCTATCTCGTTATTAAATGCTGCATCCAGTAGGTTTTTAACTGTTTCTTCAAAAGCAGCTCTTGCAAATGGACTTGCCTTGGTTTCAGATATTCCAGATCTAACAATTCCGTTTATTTCTCCTTCATTTGTCATTAAGTCTGCCAAAAGCATTATGTGTCTCATATCTACAAGAATTCCATTTTCTTCCAATACTTTTCTTATTTCTTCAATTATTTTTATTCTTGCTGCTTCAATTCCTAATATCTCATATATTTCATTAACATCATTTGTTTTTGTTCTGTAAGGATCAACTTCTTCCATTTCCAAGATTCTCTTTAAGTTTGAACCACTTGTTTTTACAACATATTCATTTCCTTCTTTTACAACTATTGTTTTGTCTATTCCTTTTTCTCCTTGAACTTTTCCAGTTTTTAATTTCAAAATCTTCTTTCTTATATCTGCTAATTTTTCTCTTTTAAATTTTAAATCTATTCCATTTCTTTCTTTTTCCATACTTTGTGGTTTCAGGATTTCTTCAATTAAATCAGCAATTGGTTTAGGTGTCACTCCTTTATCTTTCATTTCTTTTTCTGAAAATTCTATTGTTGCTGTTTTATTTTGCAAGTTTTCGTGTATCTTTGCAACATCTGAAAATTTCACAAAGTTTATGCTGTTTGCAAATTTTCTTGCTTTTTCTTCATCTTTTGCATATTCTTTTTTCAAATAAATAGTCATTGCAGGATATTTGGCTTTACTTCTTGCATCAACTAATTCTTCAATTCTGTTTATTCCTGAACCAACACTTACTTCAGCTGAACCAGCATAGTGTTTTGTTCTTAGTGTTAATTGTGTTCCTGGTTCTCCAAGTGATTGAGCAGCTATTATTCCAACTGCTTCTCCAAAATGTACTCCTTTATCTTTGTATTCTTCAACAACTTTATCAATTATTTTCTTAGCTTTTGCTCCTGTTATTTCTTCTTTTTCCAAATAAGCAACTATACTTATACCAAATCCTGCTGGCAATCCTTTTTCTTTTGTATAATTAAATATTTCTTCATCCATTTATACCAGCTCCTCTAATTTTATTCCTTTTCCTTTTCTTGATTTCATTGGGAATACATTGTCTTCTCCATAAACTAATTGTATAACTGTCCCTGTTGAATCTCTTACTGTTCCATCATCAGCTATAAATAAATCTTTTAGACTATTACTTAATCTTCTGTATAAATAACCACTGACTTTTGTTGAAACACCAGTATCAACTTCTCCTTGTCTTCCTCCCATACTGTGGAAGAAATATTCTCTTGCATCCATTCCTTCAATAAAGTTGTGTTTTATAAGTCCATGAGCAAATAATCCTAAATCTCCTTTTTTCTGAGAACTGTTTACTCTTTCATTATATCCTCTCGTTGGTCTTCCTTCTCTTACATTTGCTTGTCCCCATAGTCCAGCAATATTAACTAAGTTTGTACTACTACCTCTACTTCCTGATAATATCATAACTAAAGTATTTGTTTCTAAATTTCCTTCAGCAATTGGTAACATTTTTTCATTTATCAATTCTTTTTCAACAATTGATTTTCCTTCCATTGCTGTTCTCATCAAATATATTTCAAAACTTTCATCTATACTTCTTCCTGAGATAGGTTCTAGTTTTCCTGATTTATATTTCTTTATTATTTCTTCTGATTCTTCTATCATTTTTTCAATTTCTTTGTCTCTTATTTTCATTATTTTTTGTCCAGCATCAAATTCACTTAATGTTGCTGTTAATCCTTTCAAGGTTAAGATTATGTTTGAAAGTCTTAATGTTTTTATATAGAATTTTTCTAAAACAGCTCCACCATATTCTCTTGCTAATTTATCTATCAATATTCCTTTTCCTTCTCCTAATGACTGAGCATCAATTATTCCTTGTATTAGTTTTCCATTTTTAATTTTAACAACTGCATCTTCTGGCATTTTTGATTCTGGGATTGCATTTTTTAATCTTTGATACATTGTTGTTCTATATTCTAAGTTTAAATCCTCAGGTAAAAGCAAACTAAATATTGCTTTTCCAGAATATTTTTTTCCTCTATCTGGTTTTGGCAAATCAGTTATTCCTATATCATAAAGTATTTGCATTGCTTCTTCTTTTGTAAATTCAGTTGCATTATGTGTTAATACAAACAATCCTGCAATTCCATCTTCTTTTGGTGCGATTACAGGAGCACCATATCTTGGGCTTATAATTTGGTTTTGCACTAACATCATTTCTTCAGCTTCAACAATTCCTTCTGGGGTTTGAGGTACATGTAGATTCATTTCATCTCCATCAAAGTCAGCATTGTAAGGAGCACAAACAATTGGATTTAATCTCAAAGCTTTTCCATCCATTATCCTTACTTTGTGTGCCATCATACTTATTCTGTGCAAAGATGGTTGTCTATTAAATAAGACAATATCTCCATTCTGCAATTTTCTTTCTACAACATAATCTTCACTTATTTCTTCTGATATTATTTCTTTATTGTTTTCATCAACTTTCTTTCTTATTCCATCAGGACGTATTACATAAACAACAACACTGTTTTCTTTTATCATTTTCTTTAAATCTTTTAAATTCCAAGCATTTGCTTTTATTGGAATTGTTAATGTATCTGCAATTTCTTTTGGAACTCCAACTTCATTTATTGAAATATATGAGTCAGGTATAATTGTACTTCTTGCTGAGAAATTAACTCTTTTTCCAGTTAAGTTATATCTAAATCTTCCTTTTTTTCCTTGCAATCTTTGCACTAAAGTTCTTAATGGTCTTCCTGAGCGATGCTTTGCAGGAGCAACACCTGAAATATTGTTATCAAAATAAGTTGTAATATGGTATTGTAACAAATCCCATAAATCTTCTATAATTAATTGAGGAGCTCCTGAATCAATATTTTCTCTTAATTTTTCATTTGTTCTTACAATATCAACTAATTTATGTGTTAAATCATCTTCTGATTTTATTCCTGAATCTAAAGTTATTGAAGGTCTTATTGAAACAGGTGGGACAGGCATTACTGTCATAACAAACCATTCTGGTCTCAAACCTTTTTTATATCCTAATAATTGTAAATCTGAATCTGGAATTTTTTCCATCCATTCTCTTATTTTTGTTGGCCATATTCTTTCTTTTTCTAAAAAGAAGTTTGTTGGTTTATCATACATTATTTTTCCTAATTTAGCATTACAATGTGGGCAAACTTTTGTATTTCTTACTCTGATTGTTATTTTTTTTATAACTTCTTCTATTGCCTCTCCTTTGTCTATTTTTTTCTTATAATACTCAATTTTGTCTTCTTCTATTGCTAATCTTCCACAAGCTTCACATGTAACAGTCATTAATTGTTCAACTTTTTTTCCAAACCCAGGGTTTATTGCTGGGCGAATTAATTCCATACTTCCAAAGTGCCCAGGACAACTTTTCATTTTCTGTCCGCATGTCTTACATTTAATTCCAGGATTTATTACTCCTAAGTGAGGGTCCATTAATCCATTTTCTAGAGGGAATCCATCTTTATCGTAAGTTTCATAAGTTTTTATTTCCAAGACACTCATTTTTCTAATTGTCTCTGGATCTAAAACAGAAAATTCAATACTCTCAACTTTTTTTCTCAGCATTTGTATCACCTAAGCCTTGTCCCCCAGTCTTATTTTTGGTATTATTCCTAAAGCTATTAATTCATGTAATAATAATTTGAAACTGTGGCTTATATCTATCTGGAAAGTGTTTGTTGATTTACAAAGTGGGCAATAATTTTTTGATTTTGTTGTATCCCTTATTGCTAATACTCCACATTTTTCACAAACCCATTCTGCTGCTTTGTCTGCATCTTCAATTAATTTTTCATGTAATAACATTGCTGCCCCATGTCCAATCAATGTTTCTCCTTCCATTTCTCCAAATCTTAATCCTCCTTCTCTTTCTTTTCCTTCTGTTGGTTGTCTTGTTAAGATTTGTACTGGACCTCTTGCTCTTGCTTGTAATTTGTGTCTTACAACATGGTATAGTCTTCTGTAAGCAACAACTCCTGTAAATATTTCTCCTTCAATTCTTTTTCCTGTTATTCCATCATAGAAAACTTCTCTTCCGTCTTTTCTAAAACCATTTTTTTCCAATAATTTGTTTAGGGTTTCTTTATTTACATTACTAAATGCTGTTCCATCTATTCTTTCTCCTTCCAATGCTCCTGCTTTTCCAGCTAGAGTTTCAAGCAAATGTCCCATTGTCATTCTGCTTGGAATAGAGTGTGGATTTAATATTAAATCGGGTTTGATTCCTTCTGCTGTAAAAGGCATGTCTTCTTCTGGAACAATTAAAGCTAATATTCCTTTTTGTCCATGCTTACTACTAAATTTATCTCCTATTTCTGGAATCATTACACTTCTTATTTTTACTTTTACTAATCTATTTCCATCTTCATTTTCAGTAATCAAAACTTTATCAACAAATCCTTCCTTTCCTCCTTTTATTGAGGTACTTGATTCTCTTCTTTTTTCTTTTATAACTCCAAATTCACTTATTTCTTCTAAGAATTTAGGAGGACTTGTTTTTCCAATTATAATATCTTTTTCTTTTGCATATTGTTCTAATTCAATTAATCCATCTTCTCCTAGTTTAGAGTAATATTCTTCACCTAAAAATCCAACAGTATCTTCAGCAGGAATTTCAAACTTATCGTTTTGTCCACCTGGATATTTTTGTTCAACTGATTCATATGCTCTTAAATAAGCACTTCTTCCTAATCCTCTATCAATTGCTCCTTGGTTTATTACTATTGCATCTTGTGTATTGAAACCATAATAAGGTAAGATAGCAACTACAAAATTTTGCACTTGTGGTCTATCATCTGTCTGGAACATTTCCATTGTTTTTGTATAAACTAATTCTCTTTCAGGATAGTAAAGGAGATGTGCTTCTGTATCTGTTCTTAGATTATAATTTGACTGTCCAAAACCAATTGCTTGTTTGAACATTTTTGCTCCATGCAAAACTTTTCCTGCCATATCGTGTTCTATATAAGGTATTAGAGATGTAACTATACTAAATATTCCGATTGGGTCTATTTCTAAATGAGTATGTTCTTTTGTTAATTCTTCTTCTTTAACAGCAACATATGCTTTTTCTTCTTCTTCTGGGTCCAAAAATTCAATTTTTCCTTCTTTGATTAAATCTTCAAATGTTTTCTTTCCATTTTTTAATAATTCAATATCATTTTCATTTATTAATGGTTTTCCATTTTCAACAACTAACAAAGGACGTTGAACTCTTCCTTCATCTGTGTTTATGTATATTTCATTTGTATCTTCATAATAACCAATATTAACACTATCAACAACTTTTCCTTTTCTTCTTTCTGCAATTAAAGCCTCTTTTAATTTCTCAGGCTCTTTGTGAAATCCAACCAGTCTTCCATTTATGTAAACTTTTGTTAATCCTTTGCTCATCTTAACACCTATTCTTTCTTTAACCCATAGTTTATGAGTATTTTTTCAATCTTGTCTTCATCTTTGTAAGGCTTTGTTATTCTTGCCATTAATGCTAAATTTTTAACTAATCCACATTGTGGGCCATCAGGAGTTTCTATTGGACATAGTCTTCCCCAATGTGTTCCATGAACATCTCTTGCTTCATATAATTCTCTGCTTTTATTCAACTGACTTTTTACTTTTCTTAAATCTGATAAAGGAGCCATATAATTGACTCTGTCCATAAACTTACTTACTCCTGTTGCTCTTCCCATCCAATTTCCTGTGGACATTGCAAACTTTATTCTTTCAGTTATTGCACCTGGACGAACAATTGTGCTTATGTTTAGTTTTCTTCTTCTTGTTACTGTTCTGTCTGATTGGAATTTTATATCTTTCAAGAAATATTTGAAACTATATCTAAACAAATGTTCCATTAAGTTTCCTGAGATTTCTAATCTTTTTACTTTGTAATTGTCTTTGTCATCGTCTCCTCTTAAACCATAATATCTTTCAATTGCTTTTGTAGACATCATTCCTAAATAATATGCTTTTAATGTTCTTGATGCTTCATTTTGTCCCATATGTGGTAATAAGAAACTGTCTATTACTTCTTTTGCTCTTTTCAATCTGTAAGAAATTGCTTGTCCTGGAGCGACATATTTTCCAATTTTATCCAAAGCATCTTCTTGTGTTTCAACATCTAATTCTTCCATATTGTAAAGAATATCATTTTCTATTTCTTGTCCTTCGCCAAATGCATTTTTTATTTCTTTTAAATTTTCCAAACCCAAGGCTTTCAAAAGAATAAACAACTTTAATTTCTTTGGAGCTGAAGGAAAGTTTACATAAAGAATTCCATCTGGTCTTCTTGATATTGTTGCTCTTCCTTTAAATGCTCCTTTTGTAGAGATAACTTGAGCATCTACTACTCCTTTACTTTCTTCAATCATAACTCTATCATCAGCTAATATTTCTTGAGTCATTAATGCTTTTTCACTTCCATTTATTATGAAGTATCCTCCTAAATCCATTGGGTCTTCTCCTAATGCAACTAATTCTTCTGGAGTTTTTCCATGCAAATGACAATAATCAGATTTTAACATTATTGGCAAATCTCCAATATAAATTGTTTTTTCATCTTGTTCAATTTCTCTTCTGTATAATTTCATTGTTAAATAAATAGGACCTGCATATGTTCTGTTTCTTATTCTTGCTTCCATAGGATAAAAATCATTTCTTGTTGAACCATCTGCTTCATTTATTCTTGGTTTTCCAATTTTCAATTCCTGTAGTTCCATTCTTATTTCTTTTATTTTTGGAAATACTTCTTTGTTTTCATCTAAAATCAGAGGAATTTTGTCTTTTACAAATTCATTAAAAGAGTCCATCTCACTTTGTGCAGCACTTTTGTTTTTCCAATATGATTTGGCTATTTCCCAATATTCCATTAAAACTACCTTTTTTATCTTACTATTCTATATGTGATATTTATCCCAAGAGTTGGTGAATTTCTAATTACTTTTATAACACTGCCTCTTTTTGCCTTTATTTCTTTTATTGCAGGGTCTTTTGCATGTATTTTTGGCAATTCGTTCTTTTTTATATCTAAAATTTCTAATTCTTTTTTTTCTTGCTCTTCAGTGAGTAATTCGTGCTTAGGAACTAAAGTATGTTTGCCTACTTCAAATAATTGTTCTTCCACCACTAGCACCACACAAGATAAAATTCGTTTTTTATACTTAATCTGTTAAAGGAAAGATATTTAAAGTTAATGTCTTTTTTTCATTCCTGCCTTAACCAGAGAAAGGAACAAAGGAGCTGGATTTTCTAATCTTGATTTTAATTCAGGGTGTCCTTGAGTACCAATAAAGAAGAATTTTTCAGGAATTTCAGTAAATTCAACTAATTTTTTGTCTGGACTTTTCCCTGAAAAACTCATTCCTGCTTTTTCTAATCTCTCAATATATTCAGGATTGACTTCATATCTATGTCTATGTCTTTCACTAACTTCTGTTTTTCCATAAACTTT
>CAZJHM010000012.1:0-1224 GCA_964545925.1 uncultured archaeon | reverse complement strand
TTTCCAATATATTTCCTATTCCTTCTTTTATGAAATTTAATGGAATTTCATATATATCTTTTATATCTGGAGCTGAAATTATGTTTTCAATTTCTATTCCTGATGAATCACTTATTTTCTTTTTTTGGTTTTTATTTAGAGAATATTTTCCTCTTATCAATAAGACATCTGGCTCTACTCCATATGATTTCAATAATTCAATATCTCTTTGAACTGGTTTTGTCTTGACTTCTTTTGTGCAATCCAATAAAGGAGCATAAGATAAATGCACATGAACTACTTGTTCTCTTTTCTTTAATCTTCTTGCAGCTTCTATGAACCAGGAATTTTCAATATCCCCAACTGTTCCTCCTATTTCTATCAAGGTTATTTTTGCCTTGTCTTGTTTCTGTATTTCTTTCCAAACCTCAATTATTTCATCAACTAAATGAGGTATTACTTGAACTGTTTTTCCTAGGAATTTTCCTTCTCTTTCTTTTTCAGTTATTCTATTGAATATTTTTCCTGAAGTTACACTCCATTCTTTTCTTGCATTTAATTTAGTAAATCTTTCATAATGTCCAAAATCCATATCTGTTTCTGTTCCATCTTCTAATACAAACACTTCCCCATGTTCAGTTGGACTCATTGTTCCTGGGTCTATATTCAGATATCCATCGCATTTTATTATGTTTATCTTGTTTCCATTAAGAATTCTAGCCAAAGAAGCAGTTGCTGTGCCTTTTCCTAAACCACTGACTACTCCCCCTGTTATTACTATAAATTTAGTCATTTTTCCCCCTGTCTAGATTAAACACTTTCTCCTTTATATTATTTTGTCTTAATTAGCGGACAGTTACTGATTTTGCTAAGTTTCTTGGTTTATCAGGGTTATTTCCCTTTTCCAAAGAAGTATAATAAGCCAATAACTGCATAGGTATTGCACATAAAATAGGGTATATGTTTTTGTCTTTTGTTTCAGGTATTCTAAATATTTCATCATAATCTCCATTCCCTTTGTCTGTTATTCCTATTAAGAAAGCACCTCTTGCTTTTGCTTCCATTGCATTGTTTTTTGTTTCTTCATATGTTTCATCTTCAGGGTTTATCAAAATCACTCTTGTCCCTTTTTCAATCAAGGCTATTGTTCCATGTTTTAATTCTCCAGCAGGCATTCCCTCTGCATGTATATATGAAAGTTCTTTCATTTTCAATGCTCCTTCTAAAGCTACAGGAAAATTAACA
>CAZJHM010000011.1:3907-18914 GCA_964545925.1 uncultured archaeon | reverse complement strand
TTCCCTTTTCCAAAGAAGTATAATATGCCAATAATTGCATAGGTATTGCACATAAAATAGGATAGATGTTTTTGTCTTCTGTTTCAGGTATTCTAATTATTTCATCATAATCTCCATTTCCTTTGTCTGTTATTCCTATTAAGAAAGCACCTCTGGCTTTTGCTTCCATTGCATTGTTTTTTGTTTCTTCATAAGTTTCATCTTCTGGGTTTATTACAATTACTCTTGTTCCTTTTTCCACTAATGCTATTGTTCCATGTTTTAGTTCTCCAGCAGGCATTCCTTCTGCATGTATATATGATAGTTCTTTCATTTTCAATGCTCCTTCCAAAGCTACAGGAAAATTAACACTTCTTCCTATGAAATATACACTTTTTTCTCTTGCTAATTCTTTTGCTAATTTTTTTATTTTTTCTTCATTTTCTTTTATTGTTTGTCTTATTAATTCTGGAATTTTTTCCAATTCTTTTCTTTTTCCCATTTTTTCATAAGCAATTAAATAAAAAAGTCCTAATTGAGAAATAAATGATTTTGTTGCTCCAACTCCTATTTCTTTCCCACAATTAAGCATTAGTGCTTGCTTGCTTTTTCTATGCAATGTTGAGTCATAACTATTTACAAATGAAAAGATTTTTCCATTAAAATTTTTTATTGCATGTAAGACATCTGCTGTTTCTCCACTTTGAGATATTGCTAAAACAGAATCTTTCTCAGTTAGATTATCAACAAAAGGTTGACATTCAGAAGCAATCATTACTTCTATATTTCTTCCGATTGTTCTGTTCCATAAATGTTTTCCAATTAATCCTGCATGCCTTGATGTTCCACATGCAATTCCAAATATTTTTCCTTCTTTGAAAAGTTCATTGTTGAATTCCTTAAGGTTTGTCTGCTTTAAGGAGTTTGCAAAACTTTCAGGAGCTTCATTTATTTCTTTTATCATAAAATGGTTATATCCATTTAACTGAATATTTTCCTTGTTGAAATTTAGTTTTGTTATTTCTTTTTTTATTTCTTGTCCTGTTTCTAAATTTATGAAAATAGCTTTTTCTTTTATTATTACTCCTTCTTTGTCTTCTAAGATTACTGCTTTATCAGTATATTCAATAAATCCAGATGCATCACTTGCTAAGAAATATTCGTTTTCTTTAATCCCAACTAACAAAGGACTTTCATTTTTTGCTCCGATTAGTGTTCCATCTTCTTCTAAGATAGCCAAAGCATAAGTTCCTTTTATTTTTCCTAAACAATCAATTAGTGCTTGCTTTTCTTCTTTTTCTTCCATTTCTTTTTCCAACAAATGAACAAGTGTTTCACTGTCTGTTTCTGATTGGAAGACTATATTTAGTTGTTGTTTGATTTCTTTGTAGTTTTCAATTATTCCGTTATGTACAATTGCTGTTTTCTTTCCTAAATGAGGATGAGCATTTTCCTCGCTTACTTTTCCATGAGTTGCCCATCTTGTGTGTCCTATCCCTATTTTTGCTTTTGATTTTCCAAAATTTTCTTTCTTTTTTAATTCTTCAACTTGCCCAACTGCCTTCCTTACCTTTATTCCCTGCTCAATAAGTGCTATTCCTACACTGTCATAGCCCCTGTATTCCATGTTTTTCAGTGCCTGGAAGATTATTTCCTCTGCATTTCCCTGCCCTTTGTAGGCAATTATTCCGCACATAACTTATTTTTGGTTTCTTTCCTTATAATCCTTATTGGTACCGATTTTTTCTTTTGGGAAAAGAAAAAATCGAACAAAAGAAAACTTTGTTTGCCCTGCAAACCTATTAAATTCATTTCCAATCTTTTTCTTTTGGTGATTATATGACTTCTGAAAAATTAGACTTTGATAGTTATCAGGCTTTTTGTAAAACAACTGCTGTTTATCCTTCCATAAGGCATCCAATTATTTATCCTTCTCTTGGTTTAGCTGGGGAAGCTGGAGAATTCTGTGAGAAAGTTAAAAAGATTTTCAGAGATTCAAATGGAGAAATCTCTCCTGAAACTCGCATTTTGCTAGGAAAAGAATTAGGAGATGTTCTTTGGTATTGTTCAGCTCTTTCAACTGAGTTAGGTTTTACTCTTTCTGAAATTGCTCAAATGAATATTGAGAAACTTTCCAGTCGTAAATCTCGTGAAAAAATCCATGGTTCAGGAGACATTCGTTAGTCCACTAACTTAAAGGATTGGAAAACTTCTTCTGCTTTTTCTTTGTGTTTATCATATTCAGTGTATGATGAAAAATAATTCAGAGTAATCAATGCTCCCTTAGCTACTACAAATACAGTATCTACTTTTATTGCAATTCTGTTTTCTCCTTCCATTATGTCTTCATAATGTGCTTTTTTTGTTTTTATTTCTTTTATTTCATAATCTTCTATTTCTAGGTTTTTTACATTTCCTGTTTCAATTAGTTTTCTTTATTCTTCACTTGTTACATAGTTGTTTACTTGTTCTTGGTTTTCATAGTTTGTTCCATGTCTCATTATTCTTATTATAGCATAGTTATTTGTATCTGACAAAAGTAAGAATGTATCTGGATGGTTTGTTTCAAAGTCTTTCCAAAAACTGTCAGCTTTTAATTCAAATCCATATTGTTGACTTTTGTATTCAGTCTTTCCAGTTTCATTATTGAATGTTTTTTCTAAAGGTTGGATTTTTTCCTCTGTTTCCAAACATCCACTCCCTAGAATTGCTATCAGAAAAATCAGTGCAATTATTGTTTTTCTCATACTTTCTATGCAGTTTTAAGTTCTTATGACTTTCTTTTGGACTATTTTTCTTTTTGACTTGTTTAGCAAGACATATTTAAATAAGTTTAAATATTAAGTATATATGTTTCTTGGCGTAATTGGAAGATTTTTCAAGATATTCCTTTCTGTTTTAATCCCTTTTTTAATTATCTCTGGTTTTATCTATTTTGGGTTTGTTTATTTGCCTAGTTTCTATAATATTGATTTACCTTTGCCTATAGTTATAGAAGAAGAAATTTCTTTAGAAGAATATATGACTTTTCCAAAAGAAGCATCTTTTAGTTATACTTTACGGGGGGAAAATCATATTTTAACAACAATATTATACAAAGGATTGAGAGATTATCTAAAAAGCATACCAAGGACTATAACTTATTATTCTGGACAAACTCCTCCAACAACAAAAGACTTTATATTCAAGAAACTTGACAACCCTTATCAGAAAGAAGCATTATCTGGATTAATTAATCATTTTGTTGATATGAATATTAATTCAGATGATAAGGTTAGAATTGTCACAAATTTAGTTCAGCAAATTCCTTATGATAAAGAAGGACTTGCTTCTGATATTTTAAACAATCGTTATCCTTATGAAGTTCTTTTTGATAATACAGGAGTATGTGGAGAAAAGTCTGAACTCTTGTCTTTCTTTTTTAGAGAGCTTGGTTATGGGGTTGTTTATTTTTATTTTGATAAACAAAATCATGCCGCAGTTGGAATTAAGTGTTCTGAAGAATATGATTATTTAGATTCAGGTTATTGTTTTGTTGAATCCACTACTCCATCTATAATTACTGATTCAAATGGAATATATGCAAATATTGGAAAACTTACTACTCAACCTGAAATTATATTTATTTCTGATGGTATATCTTTTGATGCTACAGAAGATTTCAAAGATTCTTCTGAATGGAACAAACTTGTTTCAAAGAAAAAGCTTTCTTCTGTAGAATATGCTAAATGGAATTCTCTAATTAAAAAATATGGTATGGTTCCAGTTGGAAACTAATTTTTTTCTTTAAATAAAAAAAGAAAAGACGCCCTGACCGGGATTCGGACCCGGGACCTCAACCGTGACAGGGTTGCATCCTAACCGCTAGACGACCAGGGCATATATGTATTCTTCTCAAGATAGCTTTAAATTATTTTCTTCTGATGCTTATCAACCTTTTCAGGTGCTTTTATGTAAAGAGTTTGAGTTGGATAAGCAAAGTCTATTCCCTTGGAATCAAACTGTTTCTTGATTTCAGTGTTTATATCACTTCTAATCATCAACCAATTCTTTTTGTCTTTTATATAATATATGACAGTTAAAATCAAAGAAAAATCCCCAAAACCATCAAATCTTACTATAATATCTTCATCCACTTCTTTCTTTTCTTTTAATAAGTCTGTAATTGTTTTTTTAGCCAATTCAATTTTTTTTATATCTGTTTCATAAGTCAGCCCTATCTTCAAAACAACTTTCCTTTTCTTTTCAGCAGTGTTGTTTCTTATTATTGAATTTGTGACTTTTCTATTAGGTATAGTTAATATTCCTCCTTCAAATCTATGAATTTTGGTGTGTCTTAGGCTTATTTCAACCACAGTTCCCTGCAGTCCTTCTATCTCTATATAATCCCCTGTTTTAAAAGGGCGAGAAGTTAAGATTGTTATTCCTCCAAATATATCTGCAATTGTTTCTTGAGCAGCAAAAGCCAAAGCCAAACCTCCAATTCCAAAACTTGCAACCAAAGCAGTGACATCAAACTTAAGCTCAGAAAGAATCATAATCCCTGTTATTATTATTACAATTATTTTTATTGTTTTTGAAAAAAGAGGTATTAATTGATCATCAATATCTGTTTCTGTCTTTGCTGCTAAAGGTTTAAACCATTCTTCAACAAAAGTATCTAATATCAATATCAATAACCATGCCAAAATAATTAATATCAGAATATAAAAAAAATCATTTATAGTTGATATGTAAAAACTTGGGATATGGAGAGTGCCTAGTCCAAAATATAATCCAATAACAAGAGAAAGGGGCACAATTGTTTTTCCTAAAAAAGAAAATATAATATCATCAAAATTTGTTTTTGTTTTTTCTGTGACTTTCTTAAACAATGGAAAAATATTTTTTTTAATTATTTTTGCAGCCATATAAAAACCAGCAATAATAATTAGAAACAATATAATTTGCTGAGGTGTGTTTCCAAATAAATCTATTGCTAAAATATTCTCAAACATCTTAAAACCTTAGAAACAAACCCTATATATTTTTTTGGAAACCTCTAAAAAAAGCCTCCGATGGGATTTGAACCCATGACCTACTGCTTACAAGGCAGTTGCTCCACCACTGAGCTACGGAGGCCTAACAAAAATATGGACAGCAAATGTTTATATACATTTTTAGTTCTTATCTGATAGATGGAAGAAGGCATACAATTAATAGCTAATTTCAATGATTGGAAAGTGGTGAAAAAAATCAATATTTCTGAAAAAACACCCCCATTTACTATTTTGGAATTCTTTGCTTCTTTTATGTTTTCAGTTGAAAAAAAAGCTGAATATTATCTTGAAAAAACAGGTTCTTTGAGAGAAATTGAAGCATTAATAGATACAGGGCAGACTCTTCAACAGAAATTTGAACTAATTAAAAGCAGACAAATGTCTAGTCTTTTTAATCAATTTATGGAAAAAATTAATTTGGAAAAAAAACAAGAAAAAGGAATGAAAGACATTCTTTCTATTTATGCAATTAGGTATGCTTTGAAAAAAGAAGATATAAAGTTTTCATATGGCGAGGCAGAGGTTCCTTCTTTAAAGAAAATTAAAAAGGGGAAATAAATGCTTTTTCCTTTTGATTTAGAATTTTCTATACTTTTAGAATTATTAAGACATCCTTTCTTGGATTTTATTTTTTCAGTTGTTTCTATAATTGGTAATCCTCTTTTTTGGATTGCTGTTGCAGTAATTCTTTATTGGCAAAAAAAAGAGAAATATTCCTTTCATTTAATTAATTTGGTTTTAGCTTCTGCAGCAATTACTTTTGTTTTAAAGCATTTTTTTAGTTTGGCTCGCCCTTCAGTTTATGGTATTAGTCAAATTGTTTTGTTTACATTTGATAATCTTATGTCTGATATTTATAGTTTTCCAAGTGGACATACTGTCTTAGCAACAGCAGCTTTTGCTTTTTTCTTTGATAAATTAAACACACAGTCTAGGCTTGTTTCTAGTTTGGCCTTGTTTTTAATTGCATTTTCCCGCATCTATTTAGGTTTCCATTTTCTTTCAGATGTTCTTGCTGGAATGGCGGTTGGTTTTGTAATTGGATATTTAGTCAGACATTTGAAAATCATAGAAGTTAATATCAAAAACAAATTTCTCTTTCTTGCAATTTTATTTGTTTTGTTTGCAATTCTCTCCTTTTCTTTAGTTTTCTTGCAGATTAAAGATTATTATAATTTCATTGCCTTCTTTTTCTTTTTCTATTTTGGATATATATTTGTTAAACATGCTAATCCAGTTTATTCAATTAATAACCCTGCTTTGATATCTTTTGTTCTTATGTTTTGTTATGTTTTAATTTTCTATTTTATGAATCAGAATAATTTTATTTCTGTTTCTGTTTTTGGAATTATTGGTTTATTTATTGCCTTTTTCCCTTTGCTTATTAGCAAACTCTTTGGACAAAAATCAATTTTAGAATTCAAAAAAAGAATTATTGATAAATAATTTTTCCGCCTGAAACTTTTCCTTCTGATTTTTTAGTCCAATATTCATTTAGATAACTAATTTTTCCTTTCTGTATTTTTAGAATCATTATGCCTGCCATTTTTTCTTTAATCCATTTCTCTTTATATTTGTGTGTGCATGAGCATTCCCATTCTGCAAATCCTGTTTTTTTGTCTTCTGCCAAATAACATTTTCCTAGTTTGAATTTTATTTTCTCTGTCTTATTTTGCACTATATTTTTCCAAAATCTTGCTATTTCTTTGTGCCCTTTATATGGTTTAGATAAAGGACTTTCTTGGTAAATTCCATTTGGTAGAAAGCAATCTAAAATTAAATCAATATCTTGTTTTTCCCAAGATTTTCCATATTTTATCATTATTTCTTTTATTTCTCTTAGATTCATAAAACCACTAATCAATAATCAAAATACTGGGTTTCTTAGGTAATGCTGCTTTGGCTTTAGGTTCAGAAGATTCTTGTTCTTTTTCAATTATTACTTCTCTTTCTAACAAATTTTTCAGTTTTTGAAGACTAATTATTTCATCTACTTGACTTACATAAGAGGAATTTAAGAGTTTTGGGTTCTTAGCAATCTTTTCCATTATTGCATTAACTTCTTTTCCTTTTTCTGGAAACTTTGAGATTATCTCTCTTCTGTTTTCCATAAACTTTTCTTTACTTGATATTTCTTTTAATAAACTATATTTCCAATCTTCTGAAACAATTAATTTTATTTTTTTGCTTGTTTTTCCAACCAATTTTTCAATTTGTGAAATATCTTCTTGTAAAGTATAGATTTGTTCTAATTTTTCATATTCTTTTATTTTCTCTTCTTTTTCTTTAGGCCATATTTGTAAAGAAGAATATCCTTTGTTATTTATGCTCCAGATTTCCTCTGAGATGTGAGGCATAAAAGGGTTTATAATTATGCAAAGTTTGTTTCTATACTCTTCTGCTATTTTTTTGTTTCCATCATCAATATAATTATCATATTCATTTATTGCATCAATTATCCTTAAACCTGCATTTCTATAATCTTGTTTTTCAATTGCCTTTGTTATCTCTCTGATTAGAATATTTATTCTTCCTTCAAAGATTGTGTCTTCAATATTTTCTTCTGTTCTTTCCCCTTGTTTTTGCAAACTTTCCCAGAGTTTTTTAGCTTGTTTATATGCAAACTCTACTCCTTTTTCTGTCCAATCAAAATCTTTTTCAGGGTCTGCAGCTATTAGGATTGTTAATCTTGTTGTGTCTGCTCCATATTTCTCAAACAGCTCTTGAGGAGAAACAGTGTTTCCCAAACTTTTGGACATTTTTGTGCTTCTTGAAACTAAATCTTTTCCACATTTCTTACATTTTCCTTCTTTTCCATCCTGAACTTTTAAAAATATATTACAAGATTCACAGAACGGAGCAGGAGCATTTACCATTCCTTGTGTGAATAATTTCTTGAATGGTTCTTTTACTTCCAAAAGCCCTAAGTCCTTTAGAACTTTTGTGAAGAATCTTGCATAAATCAAATGCATTGCAGCATGTTCAATTCCCCCAATGTATAAATCAACAGGCATCCAGTAATCTGCTTTTTCTTTTTCAAATGGTTTTTCTTTATTTTGTGAATCTAAATATCTCAAGAAATACCAAGAACTATCAAAGAAAGTATCCATAGTATCTGTTTCTCTTCTTGCTTCTTTTCCACATTTTGGACACTTGGCTTTTAAAAAAGATTGAGAAGTTTCCAGAGGATTTCCTTTTCCAAACTCAATATCTTTTGGTAATTGCACAGGTAATTCAGAATAAGGAACTGGTTGCATTCCGCATTTTTCACAATATATAAAAGGAATCGGAGTTCCAAAATATCTTTGCCTTGAAACCAACCAATCTTTCAACCTATAATTTGTTTTTCTTTTTCCTAATTCTTTTTCCTCTAACCACTTGTTTATCTTTTCAATTGCTTCCCTGTTTTTCATCCCTGTAAATTCCCCTGAATTAAACATTATTCCATCTTCAACAAATGCTGTTTTCATTTCTTCTGCTTTCAATTCTTTTCCTTCGGGTTGTATAACAACTTTTATAGGCAGAGAATATTTTTTTGCAAATTCAAAATCTCTTTCGTCATGAGCTGGGACAGACATAACAGCATCTCCCCCATAACCATAAACAACAAAGTTTCCAACAAAGATTGGAATTTTTTTATTAGTCATTGGATTTATTGCATAACTTCCTGTGAATAATCCTTTCTTTTCTTTTAGTTCCTGTCTTTCCAAATCTGTTTGTTTTTTTGTTTCTTCCAATAATTTCTCAAATTCTTGTTTTTTTTCTGGTTTTATTAATTCTTCTATCAGTGGATTTTCAGGAGCCATTACTACAAAAGTTACACCAAAGATTGTGTCTATTCTCGTAGTAAATATACTTATTTTTTTTCCATTTTCCAAACTAAAGAAGATTTCAGTTCCTTGACTTTTCCCTATCCAGTTTCTTTGTATTTGCTTGACTCTTTCTGGCCAATTTAAATTTTCTAAATCATCTAATAATTGTTCAGCATATTCAGTTGTTTTCAAAAACCATTGAGACATTTTCTTTTGTTCAACAATTGTTCCGCATCTCCAACATTTTCCATTTTGAACTTGTTCATTAGCCAAAACTGTTTGGCATTTATTACACCAGTTTGCATTTGCTTCTTTTCTATATGCTAATTTTTTTTCAAAAAATTTTATAAAAAACCATTGATTCCATTTGTAATATTCTGGCAAGCAGGTTATCACTTGTTTGCTCCAATCATAGCTTAATCCGATTTTCTTCTGTTGTTCTTTTATTCCTTCTATTCTTTTTAATGTAAATTCATAAGGGTCTTCTTTGTTTTCTATTGCTGCATTTTCTGCAGGTAATCCAAATGAATCATAACCCATTGGATATAATACTGAATATCCTTTTAAGCGATAGAAGCGGGCAGAAACATCCCCATAAACATAGTTTCTTAGATGTCCAATATGAAGATATCCGGAAGGATATGGAAACATTTCCAAATTGTAGAATTTCTTTCCTGTTTCTTTTGTTTTAAAGATTTGTCTATTGTTCCATTCTTTCTGCCATTTCTTGTCTAATTCGTAAAACATATTACTTAAATTTTGTTAAAAAAGATTAAAAAGATAGGTTTATATAGATTATGAATACTTATTCATTATATAGTAATGAATATTAATTCATTACTTTTAAAAAGAGGTGAGGTAAATATGCCTGCAAGAGATGGAACAGGTCCTTTTGGACAAGGAGCTTTAACTGGGCGCAGAATGGGCCCATGTGCAAGAGGATTTAACAGAGGACTTGGAAGAGGTTATGGAAGATTCCAAGATTGCTATTTTTATCCTGAATTAAGCAAAGAAGAAAAGATTAAAATCTTAAAAGCTGAAAAAGAAGATATAGATAAAGCATTAAAGGAGTTAGAATAAATATGCCAAGACCAAGAATGTTTAGGAGGGTTTTATCAGACCCTTCTGTTTTTTATTTTAAACCATCTGGAATAGGTTTGAGAGAACTACAAGAAATAGTTCTTTTATCAGATGAATATGAATCAGTTAGATTAACTGATTTGTTAGGAAAAGAACAAACAGAAGCGGCGAAAGAAATGCAAATTTCTCAACCTACTTTTCATAGAATATTAAAATCAGCTCGTTCTAAAATTTCAGATGCTATTATTAATGGAAAAGCAATAAAGGTTTCTAAATTGCAGAAAGACAGATTTTAAACCTTTTATACTCCTAATTATTATAGAGTAGAGGATGGCTGGCTTCCGAAAGGAGGAAAGTCCGCCCACTCTTACTAAAATCAATCCTGAGAAGGATTCCTCGGAACAGAAACGATACCCGCGAGGGATGAAACGGCCGAGGTTTGAGTGCAAGCCTTTAGGTGCTTAGATAAATGCCAGCTCAAAACAGAAGGCGGCTTACTTTCCTCTGCTCTGAAACTTTTTAGAAAAAAGTTTCATCAAAAAACTGTTACCATGAGGTTCTGCGAAACCCAATCTATTTTTTCTTTCCCAAAGAAAAAATCAAGTAAAAGAAACTTACCATGGTTTTTTTTCAAAAATCCAACCCTTGAACTTTTTAGAGAAAAAAAATTTGTGAAAATTTTGATTGTTTTTAGAGAAAAAAATAGAACCAAAGGATTTTTTAAGTTTTATTCCAAGAATTAGTTATGATAAAGTTAGTAATTTATGATATGGATGATACTTTATATGATTGTTCAGGGAAAGTCACTAAACTAGCAATAGAAAATGTGGCAAAAGTTCTTTCAAAAGAAATAGAAATTCCAGAAAAAGAAATAGTTGAAGAAATAGAAGATATCTATGAATTACATGGGCCAAAAGCAAGAGCTTTTGATATTTTTCTTGAAAATCATGAAATAAAGAACAAGGAAATTTCAGACAAAGCAATTCAAGCTTATGATTATGATTTTGTTCCTGAAATAGAACCTTTTTTAGATGCAATAAAGGTTCTTTCCGCCTTAAGAAAAAAAGGAATAAAACTTGTCTTATTGACTTTTGGCAAAGAAAAAAGACAAAGAAATAAAATAGAAAAATTAGGAATTGAAAAATATTTTGACAAAGTTTTAATTACAAATTATCCAGAAAAAGACAAACCTTTAATTGAAATTTTAAATGAATTTAAAGTAAAGCCAAATGAAACTTTAGTTTTAGGAGACAAGATTTTTTCAGAAATAAAAATTGCAAACAAATTAGGAATAACAACAGTTCAATACAAACATGGAAGATTCAAAGATGTTCTACCTGAAGATAAGTATGAATATCCCGACTATAAAGTTAACAAACATTCTCAGTTATTAAGTATAGTTGAGACAATTAATTCAGCTTCTTATCACAATCCTTCTGTTGTTGTTATTGGAGGAGGAACTGGGTTGCCTAAAGTTTTGAAAGCTTTGAAACAATACACTAAGAATATAACTGGAATTGTGACAGTAACAGATTCTGGGAGAAGTAGTGGAATGCTCCGTAAAGATATGGGAATAGTTGCTGTTGGCGATCTTCGCAACTGTCTTTTGGCTCTTTCTGATTCCAAATTAGTTTCTGATTTATTTCAATATAGATTTTCAAATGGTTCATTGGAAGGACATTCTTTTGGAAATCTTTTTTTAGCTGCACTTTCAGAGGTTTCAAATGGGTTTGAAAATGCAATTGAACAAGCAAGTGAAATTTTAAACATTAAAGGAAAAGTAATTCCTTCAACTTATGAATCAGCCAATGTTTATGCCGAATTAGAAAATGGAGAGATTCTCAAAACCGAAGTTGATATTGTGACTCGCAAGAATATAGAAATTCCAATAAAAAAAGTTTGGCTTGAACCTGAGGTAAAAGCTTCTGAAAAAGCCATAAAAGCCATAGAAGAAGCAGATTTAATTGTCTTAGGTCCAGGTTCTTGGTATACAAGTGTAATCTCAAACCTTTTAGTTAGTGGAATTCCAGAAGCAATAAAGAGAAGCGGGGCTAAAAAATTAGTTATAACAAATATAATGTCCCAGTCAAACCAAATGCACAAAGCTAAAATGTCTGATTATTTAAAAGTTCTCACAAGTTATCTAAAAGATGGAAAGATTGACTATGTTATTTACAACACAGGAGTTCCTCCAAAAGATTTGCTTTTAAGTTATGAAAAAGAGAATTCTTTTATGATTGAAAATGATTTAGGACAAGCTTGGTTATATGCCCATAAACTGATTGGCTTAGATATTGTTGAAAAGATTGATAAGAAAAAAGAACATTGGAAAAAACAAGATTGGCTTCGCCATGACTCTGAAAAACTCGCTCAAGCAATTCTTTCTTTTATTTAATTGTCTGTGTAATCATTCTTATTTTCTGTTAGAGCATCAATATTTATAATAGCTTCAATTAAACTTTGCAATCCATTTTCTATCTTTTTTCCAGCATCCATTTTTTTAGCTTGTAATCTGAAAAATTCTGCAGCAATCATTTCTGTTTTATTAAATTTTCTTCGCCTACATTCTTCATAAAATTTATTTTTGTTTCCTTTAGTTTCAATATATATTTGTGATAACATTTCTATTTTTTTTGACAAAAAATTTGCAACATTGTTTCTTACTTTTGTAATCAAAGCCCTGACTTTTGGGCTGTTCTCTATTGTTATTGTCCTTACTCTTTTTCCTTTATTTTTATCAGGTTTTCTTTTCATTATCATATTAATCTTTTTCCAAATATTTCTTTAAATCACTTACTTTGTTGCATATTTTATCAGGATGCCCTTCTGTTACTAATTCTGAAGAAAATATATATTTCATTATGATCATTTTTAGGTTTAATTTTTCCAAAAGAAAGGATATTGTTTATTAGACAAGGACTAATTTAATATTCTTTCTTAATGTTTAAAAAACAGATGGTTCAGTTTTCTTAGCATGCAAAAGTTTAATTGCTTTTTTTGAGCCTGGGTTTTGCAGTTTATCTCTATATATCATTCTTATTTCTGGGTTGTCTGATGCTTTTCTTATTTTTTGGGTTTTGTCTACTTTTCTAAGTGCATTTTTCCTTTTTTCAATTGTTTCTTTTGTTGCCTTTGGTTGTCCAGGGCCTCCTATGCATCCACCTTTGCAAGACATCATTTCAATAATATCATATTTTTTGAATCTTTCATTTTCCATTATTTTCTTTACATTTTCTAATCCTTGTATTATCCCTATTTTCAGTTTTCTTTTTCCGATTTCTATTGTTTTCTTTTTCTTATCTCTTATTTCTTTGAAATCAATTTTTTCAATTCCTTCTTGATTTGCTAAAAATCTCAATAAAGCTTCCATTACTCCTCCTGTCTTTCCATATCCTTGCCCTGCCCCCGAGGCTTCTCCTAAAAGATAATCAAACTCCATTTTTTTAGCTTTTTTGAAATTCACATTTCTTTTCTCTAAAAATTCTCTTAATTCATTTGTTGTTAAAACAATATCCACATCTCTTTCTTTTTTGTATTGCATTTCTTCTCTTTCTGCTTCTTTTTTCTTTACTGTGCAAGGCATAAAAGATATTACTTTTATTTTGTTTCTTAGAATTTTTTCTTTTTCTGCATAATAACTTTTTATTAAAGTCCCCATTACTTGTTGAGGAGACTTTACTGTGCAGAAGTTTTTGAAATATTCAGGATATTCTTTTTCTACAAAAAGTACTGCTTGTATGCAACAAGAAGTGAATAAAGGGAGATTTTCTTTTTTTTCATATCTTTTTAAGAATTCAGTTCCTTCTTCTATTGTTACTATATCTGCTGCTACTGATGTATCAAAAACTTTGTTGAAACCAGCTTCTTTCAATGCTCCAACTAGTTTTTTTGTCATTATTTTTCCTTTTGGATAATTATATAGTTCTCCGACAGTCACTCTCAGTGCAGGAGCTATTTGTGCGACTATGTGATAGTTTCCATTAAAAAGTTCCAAAGCCTTTTCCACATCTGTTTTTTCCATTCTTTTATTAGGCAGAATCAGAATTTATTTGTTTTGTTTTTTTCTTAGAAACAATCCCTCCTCCCAGATTTGCACTGGGGACCTCGCGGTTGCTGCTTCTTTTTGCTGAAACAGCAAGTCTTTGAATCTACAGCCGCGCGCTCTAACTGGCTAAGCTAAGGAGGGCCGTATATATTAACAAGGCAGATTGGTTTTAAAAGGTTTCTTTCCTTTTTCTTTCTGATGCCTTCTGAAAAATGGATTTTTTTTGATATAGATGGAACTCTCTTGAATACAGTAGATGTTCATGCAGATGCTATTCAGGAATACCTTTTGAAAGAATATAATTTTAAAGCAAATCGTAAAAAAGTAGCTTCTTACTTCGGCTTAACTTCCGGAACTTTTTTCAAAAAACTTTCAAGTTATGTTTTTAATACTGAAAGAAGAGATTGGGACCTTCAATTAATGCATATTAAATATTTGAGAGAAGGACTTGAATCTGGAAAATTAAAAATTAAAGTTTTACCAGGAGTTAGTTCTGCAATTTCAAAACTTTCTAAGAATTATAAATTAGGAGTTTTAACTGGAAATATTCCTGTTTTAGGAAAACTTCTTTTGAAAAATTCAGGATTGTCTAAATCATTTTCTGTTGCTTATTTTTCAGAAAAAGAAATAGTTAGAAGAAGTCAGCTTGTTTATAAAGCTAAAATAAAAGCCAGAGGGCAATTAATTATTGTTGGAGACACATTAGAGGATTTGAAAGCAGCTGAAGAAAACAGTGTTGTTTGTGTTTGTGTGACAACAGGAGTTGCTAGTTCTTCAGAATTCAAGAAAGCAGGAGCCAAATATATTATAAAAAATATGAATGAACTTCCTTCTGTTTTGAAAAAGCTTGATTTCTGATTTTTTCCCAAAACGGTTTTTTAGATTTGGTTTTTGAAAAAACCCTTGGCAAGTTTCTTTTACTTGAATTTTTCTTTTCAAAGAAAAAATCCTAAGCCGAAGGCTTCTTTCTGATTGAACTTTTTTTAAAAAAGTTCATTTACTTGATTTTTTTTTCTAAAAGTTTTTTGATGAAACTTTTTTTTTAAAAAGTT
>CAZJHM010000011.1:0-3807 GCA_964545925.1 uncultured archaeon | reverse complement strand
TCAGTGCCTTTGCCGGGATTCGAACCCGAGCTGCCAGCGTGAGAGGCTGGAGTGCTTGACCGCTACACTACAAAGGCTTAAAGAATTTGTATTTAGCAAGATTTAAAATATTACCACTGTTTTTCTTCCAGTTCAGTAACTAATTTAAAAAGTGTTTTTCCCTGTTTTTTCAAACCAAAGTCTGAAGCTCCATAAACTTCTTTTAATAAATCTAAATGTTCTTTTTTAGTCCATTTCTTTTTCTTGAATGTTTCAGCAAAGAATTCTTTAAATGGAATTTTCAAATTCTTTTTGTCTTTGGAAATTAAAACAACTCTTGAGGCTTCTTGTTGTCCACTAACTTTGAATTTTAAGAGTTTAGCTAATTTTTTAGAGAAATTTAAAACTTCAAAGTGAGATAACATATGATTTTCTGTTAAGCGTTTTCTTGAATATCCAATATGCATATAGGATTTAAATTCAATCATTAAGTCAGGTATATCTTTTAATAATTCAGCAAAATCTTCTACTTTTGAATCATTTAATCCTTTAATTAAAGTTATGCGAACTGTTTTTCTGCAAGGTATTTTTTTTAATAGTTCAATAGATTTCTTGACTCTTTCCCAGTAGTCTGGTAGTGAAGGAATATCTATTCTTTTCCAATCTTCTGGATTTCCAGCTTCAATTGAAAGATATAATTGAGTTGGTAAATTTCCATCTTTCCATAGTTTTTCCAAGACTTCTGGATGAAGGGAGTTGGTTACTAAGAATGTGCTTATTTTCATTTTATGTAGAAGTTCAATCATTTCAGATAAATAAGGATAAAGAGTTGGTTCACCAGTTAAAGAGATTGCAAAATGTTTTGGAATTAAAGCTTCTGTGAATTTTTTTCCAACATATGATTTGAAACCTGAGATTTTTTTTAAGTGTTCAAAGATAATTCCTTTGATTATACTAAATGGTTTTTCCCAATTGTCTTCTGTTTCTTTATGAGAAAAATGTTCATTTGCTCTCCAACAAAAAACACACTTTTGGTCGCAAATTACACAAGGAGACATTTGCACACATCTATGGCAATTTATTCCATAAAATCTTTGTTTATAGCAAGTTCCTTTTCCTTGCAAAGATTTTTTTGTCCATCCGCAGATTTCAACTGTTGAATGTTCTCCGACAATCCCATAATGCTGTTTTTCCAAGAGCTTTTTGTATTCCTTATCCATACTATAGAAGAGAAAGATATGTTTTAAATAAATAGTTATTTGAGTTTAATTTTCAAAGTATTGTTATCTTCTGGTATCAATTGTGCAATTTCCCCTTTTTTTAAATTATAGAATTTTGCAATATCTGTCGGAATGGTTATTGCTAAACTTCTTCCAGTTGATATAATTGGTCTATCTATATAGAATTTGTTAATTTGTTTTTCTGTTTCTTTCATTTGTTTGCTTGTTACAAACTCTTCTTTACATTTATTGCATTTATAATAAGGCTCTTTTTTAAGTATTATTTTTCCATCTAAGAGATTTATATCTTTTTTTACTAGTTTAGCATTTCCTTTACAAAAAGGACAAACTATTTCATTTCGTTTGCTTCCCATATGCTTATTACTTTTATCCATTTTTTTGTCTCCTCTTTTATTACTATAAATATTTTTTGATTTATTTGAAATATTGTTTTTATTGTTCCATTTTTTTGTCTTTCCCTCAATTCTTGTTTTCTTATTTTTTTTTCTATTTCTTCGTAATTTATGTTATATTTAAGGGTGCGTTCAAAGAACCTTTCTTTAGCATGCATAGTCCAATAAACTTCTATATATATCTCCCTCCGAACTTCTTTTAATCATTACTTTTTCACTACCTTGTTTGTATTTTTGATTAGGAATTTAAATAATAACTATTTTTTTAGAGAGGAAAGTGCCAGTGGAAGGGTTAAAAAACTTAGGAGCAAGGAATCTATTATGTGCTTTATATATGGTTCATTTGGTTTAGGTGTCAGCAATCTTGAATTAGTGAGGAATAGAGGAAAAGATGGAGCAGGATTTATTAGTGATATTTCCAAAGGATTTTCTAAGAAACCTGAAAATTTGAAACTGAAATTCAAAGATTGGGTTTTAGTTCATTATCTTCATTCAGTTGTTGGTAATCAGAAACAACCTTTCAAAGGAAAAGGAATTTTTTTGACTAATTGTGAAATTTATAATTGGAAAGATTTAGCAAAAAAACACAAATTGAAAGTTAAAAATGATGCTCACTTATTTTTCCAATTGATTGAAAAAAAAGGTTTGTCTTGTTTGCAGGAGTTAGATGGAGTTTATTCTTTTGCTTATTTTCTTAATGATAAAATTTACTTAGGTAGAGATATAATAGGAGAGCGTCCTTTGTTTTATAAAAAAAATAAAGGTTTTCAGTTTGCTTCTGAGAACAAAGTTATTTCAGGAATAGAATTAAACCCAAGACAAATTCTTTCTTATGACTTGAAAACTGGAAAATTGGAATTTCAAGACAGAGAATTTTTCAGGAAAACAAAGAATATTGAAAATAGAGGGATAGCAAAAGATATGATTGAAAAAGTTTTGGAAAAATCAGTTGAAAAAAGAATTCCTAGTGTTAAGTTTGGAGTTTTAGTTTCAGGAGGAATTGACTCTTCTCTTCTTGCATTTTTTTCTCATAGTAAAAATAATTATTTTGTTCATGCTGAAGAAAAAGCAAAAGATATTCCTAGTATAGAGTTTTTAGAAAAAAATGGAATAAAAATAAAAAGAGTTCCTGTCTCCCGTTCTGAGATTGAAGAAGCAATTCCAATAGTTGTTAGAACAATTGAAAGTGCAGACCCAGTTAAAGTTAGTGTTGGAGTAGTTAATTATTTAGCTTGCCAGAGAGCAAAAAAAGATAAAATAAAAGTTTTGTTTTCAGGTTTAGGAGCAGATGAGCTTTTTGGAGGTTACCAAAGATTTTCTTTGAAAAATACAGACAAAGAATCAATTTCTTATCTTCTCCGCTTATATGAGAATGACTTGTATAGAGATGATACAATCTCAATGCTAAACAATATAGAGATTCGCTTGCCTTATTTAGATTATACTTTAATTCAATCTGCTTTGAATTTAGATTCTTCTCTTTTATTGGATTCTTCGGAGAGAAAAATTGTGCTCAGAGATATTTTCCAAGAAAAGTTTGGAATTAGAGGAGCGCTTAAGAAATCAGCCCAATATGGAAGTGGGGTAATGCCTGTTCTTAAAAAAATTGCTTCTGAGAAAAAACAGAACTTGGGAAAATATTTAGAACAATTTCTTTCTAACAAAAGAAAACTTGCTGTTTTAATGAGTTCAGGTAAAGATTCAATGTTATCTATGCAAATAATGAGAAGTAGAAATTATTCTGTTCCTTTGGCTATTTCAATAATTCCTGAAAATCCTGATTCTTATATGTATCAGAAACCATCTGAAGAACTCTTAGAGATGCAAGTAAAATCTCTTGGGATTGAATTGATTTTAGAGAAAACAAAAGGAGAAAAAGAAAAGGAACTGTCGGCTTTGGAGAAAGCAATGAAAAAAGCTAAGAAAAAAGGAATTGAGGGAGTTATCACAGGAGCAACTTATTCTAATTATCAAAGAGAAAGAATTGAAAAAACAGCTCAGAAAGCTGGATTGCAAGTTTATAGTCCCCTTTGGCAGATAAATCAGTTTGCTCTTTTGAAATCCTTAGTTCGCGAAGGCTTCAAGGCAAAAATTGCCAAGATTGCAGCTTATCCTTTAACTGAAAAACATCTTGGAACAGACATAGATGAAAAACTAATTGAAGAGTTCCGGAAAATTTGTGAGAAAACTCCAGG
>CAZJHM010000010.1:0-21861 GCA_964545925.1 uncultured archaeon | reverse complement strand
TTTATATATTTTCTGGGACTATTGTGTATCAATCTACACAGGCAACTGTGTATCTGGTGTCTTTTTGTCCTGTCCCATTTCTTGTTATACAGTATATTGCTCCCGTTGGTTGTCCCACAACAACCAACGGCTATTAACTATTTTAAAGAAAGAAAAATTCGGCAAAGGTTTATTAAGTAGAAAGTTTCAAAAGAATAGTATGATTGAAGGATTGAAAGAAGGAGAGGAAGGAAATGTTAAAGCTAATTTTTGAAATTGAAAAGAATAAATTTATTTGGTATTCTACTGAAGAATACAAACTTGATAATGATTTTTATATTTTTATAGATAAGTTTGGTTTGAAACAAAAACTTCACAAATCTTTCTATCGTGGAGAACAAGAGGTGGAACAATGAGATATATTTGTCTCAAAGATGTTCCTGCTTTTATTGGGCCAGATATGATTGAGTATGGGCCTTGGAAAGAATTTAATGAAATAGAAATTCCAAACAAAGTTGCTTTTCTTCTTCTTGAAAGGAAAATGATTGGAATTTTAGAAGAAACAGAAGAAGATAAGAAAAAAAATATAATAAATTGGCAAAGTATAGACAGAGATATTATAATTAAAGATTTTGCAGAGAATGTAAAAAAAGGTTTTGATTTTTCAAGATATATAGAACTTTTTGTAAAAGACAAAGGAGTTTATTATGATAAGAACAAAATGTGGTGGTTATGGGATAGTGAAGAATATTGTTGGAAGAATGTAGATGAAATTGATTTATTGATTAGTTTAGATACTGCGATTGGTTTTACAGGAAGTTTGCAACAAAATATAAAAGGAGTAATCCTTGAAGGATTAAAAAGAGAAGGAAGAAAACAAAAACCTAAAGAATTACCTAAAAATTGTTTGCAGTTTAAAGATACAATTATTAATTATTTAACAGGAGAGAACTTCCCTGCAAGTAAAGAATATTTTGCAGTTAATCCTATTCCTTGGAAATTAGGAAATAGTGAATTAACTCCGACAATAGATAAATTATTTGAAGATTGGACAAATGAAGAAAAAAAACAAATGTTATATGAAATAACTGCTTATGTGTTTTCTCCTAATTATTTCCTTCATAGAATTTTTTGTTTTATTGGTTCTGGTTCTAATGGTAAAACAACATATTTTAGTTTTCTAAAAAAGCTAATTGGAAGTCATAATATTTGCTCAAGTTCTTTAGAATCATTACTCGGTTCAAGATTTGAGGGTTTAAAACTTTATAAGAAAACTCTTTGCCTTATGGGAGAAACAAATTTTACAGTATTAAGCAAAACAGATTTATTGAAAAGATTATCCGGACAAGATTTAATTTCTTTTGAAAAAAAAGGATTAGACCCTTTTGATGATGTGAATTATGCTAAATTATTTATAGCAACAAATACTCTTCCTCCCACTACAGATAAAACTATTGGTTTCTATAGAAGATGGAGAATTATAGATTTTCCACATTGTTTTGAAGAAAAATCAGATATTTTATCTACTATTCCAGAAGAAGAATTTGAAAACCTTTGTTTAAAGTGTGTTGGTTTATTAAAAAAGATATATTTAGAGAATAAAATCACAGGAGAAGAAGAAATTGATAAAAGAAAAGAAAGATATGAGGAAAAAAGTAATCCTATAATGAATTTTATCAAAGAATTTTATGAAACAGATATAAATAGTCAGACATTGTTTCAAATTTTCTTTAGTGAATATTTGGAATTTTTAACTAAAAAAGGATATAGAGAACCTTCAAAAAGAGAAGTGAGTCGTATATTATCTAATGTTGGTTATGAAACTTCACACGAAAACATTAAAGAGGGAGATAAATATTTGAAAAAAGTTGTAATTTTAGGGTTAAAAAAGAAAGATGTGATATATTTTGAGTAATTTTAGTACTCATAGTACTGATAGTACTCACATTTTATTCCAGTTCTATATATATAGTTGGAGTGAAAGTAGAGTACTATCGCTACTATGACTACCAAAAGAGGAGTAATATGAACTGTCTAAAATGCAATAAACAATTAACAGGAAAAAGTAAAGAAACAAATTACCTCTGTCCTTCTTGCTGGAAGAAGAAAGAGGCAGATTTCATAAGATGGGAATCGTCAGAGAAAAAAACAACAAATTTATTCGTGAGGTGGAAGAAATGAAAAAACCAGAATTATTATGGTTCGAACCATTAGATAAAAAGAAAGATGAAGAAACCAAAGGATTATGGTTTTATTTACCAGAGTGGATATGCAGAGCATACAGACTTAATTCTGGCTTTAATAGGTATAGAGTTATTTTTAGAATACAAAACAAGAAAATGTGTGCAAAAGAAGGATATAAAAAATTCAAAAAAAAAGAAAAATCTAAATATTTCAAAGAAAATTGGAGTAGAAAATTAAATCGTGAAAGAAGATTAGAGAAACTTTTGGAGAGTGATTCAAAATGTTAGAGCAAATATTTTCAGATGGAATAGATTTTGCACAAGGAGAAATATCTAAAATATTTTTTGGAGTTATATCTATCTCTATTATTTTTTATTTTTTTGGTTTTTGCTCAGGTGTTTTTGTTCAAAATAATTTTCCTAATTCAATTCAATATATTATGTATTTGATTTTCACTATTTTGTTAGGTTTGTTAAGTTTGTGTGGAATAGGTTTCATTTTATATTTTATCTATTTTTTCTTTGGAAGAATTTGGCAAAGAAGTAAGTTTTTTCAAGAATTTAAAGATGAGTTTATTGATTTTTATAGAGAAAAGAAACAAAAGGAGAGCGATTCAAAATGACTTACAGAATATGCAAAAGATGTGGAGCTTGGACAAACAGAGGAACTCTCTGTGAAGATTGTAGGCAATTTAAATCAACTTGGAGTCCGATGAGATGATTGAAAGATACAAACTAATTCACGGAGATTGTCTGGAAAAGCTTAAAGAGTTGGAAGACAATAGTGTTGATGCAATAATCACAGACCCACCTTATTGTTTATCTTCTCAAAGAGTATATTCAAAACAAAAAGAAATTAATGAGATAAAAGGCACAGGAAAATTAAGAGCAAATATAGAAAATAATTCTTGTTATGGAAGTATAGTCAAAGGATTTATGGGAAAAGAGTGGGACAATGAAATTGCATTTAATCCAAAAGTTTGGGAAGAATCATTAAGAGTTCTAAAACCTGCTGGGCATCTTTTATCTTTCGGAGGAACAAGAACATATCACAGAATGACTTGTGCGATTGAAGATGCTGGTTATGAAGTTAGGGATTGCTTGGCTTGGATATATGGGAGTGGATTCCCAAAATCTCAAAACATATCTCAAATGTATGAAAAAGATGTTTGTAGAAATGAATTTATAAAAGAGTTTGGAAGAAAACCAGAAATTATAAAAGACGAAGAAGGCAAGATTATAAAAGATGAATTTAAAGAATATTGGGAGAGCTGGAGAATAAAAGGGGAAAGAAATCCAAATAGCAGAGAAAATTGCACAAAAGAAAATACAATATATGGAAGTGGAACAGTAGGCAAAACAGCTTATTATTTTATACCAAAAACAGAATTTGGTAAAGAATGGGAAGGTTGGGGAACAGCTCTTAAACCTGCTTTTGAACCTATTGTTTTAGCCAGAAAACCATTAAGTGAGAAAACAATAGCCGAGAATGTCTTGAAATGGGGAACAGGAGGATTGAATATTGATGGGAGCAGAGTGGGATTTGTAAATGAAGAAGATAAAAAACAATTCATAGATGATAGTAATGGAATTAACAGACAAAAATCTACAAATGCAATATTTGATAATTCTAAAATAATTGGAAATCATAATATAAAAGATGAAAGAATAAATCAAGGAAGATTCCCAGCAAATGTAATTTTAGACGAGGAAGCAGGAAGATTGTTGGATTTACAAAGTGGGATAACAAAAAGTTCAGATACAAAAAGAAATAGGAATACAATAGGAAGTTTTGGAATGCCGAATGATAATACACCAGAATATTCAGACAAAGGAGGAGCATCTCGCTTTTTTTATTGTGCAAAGGCAAGTAAATCAGAAAGGAATGCAGGATTAGAAATAAATAATTCTCATCCCACTTTGAAACCCACAAAACTTTTAGAATATTTAATAAAACTAACAACAAAAGAAAACCAAGTTGTCTTAGATATGTTTATGGGAAGTGGAAGCACAGGAGTCGCCTGTATGAACTTAGGAAGAAGATTTGTAGGAATAGAATTGGAAGAAGAATATTTTAAGATTGCAGAAGCAAGAATAGAAAATGCAAGTCAGCAAAAAAGGTTATTTGAATGAACCATTACACTTCCAACATTACACAGGAAGCAAAGAGAGAAGGGACTTATCCATTCAGTTTTCATCATCTAAGCAATCTAAATATCCTTTCTCTCTTTGGAAAGATAGCCTTTCACACAGAAAAAAGAAAGAACTACCTCTTTGGTTTTGAAGGGCTATCTTTATTCTACTTGCACACAGCAAGAAGGAAGGCAGGAATACATCAGTATCCCCTTATTGATACAGAGAACCAAACTTCCTACCCGAAGGTTAGTTTCCAACTTCCTGCCTTCTTTACGATTAGTGGAAATGAGGGGTGTTTGAAATGAACATTGAATTGAAAGCAACAGGGGTAAAAGGAGGAACAGAAGTAATTGGAATAGTTGGTTTGAGTTTATATATTTCTGATGAAGGCAATTTTATTTATTTAGGGAAAAAACAAATGATTGAATTAACTGAAACATTATTGACTTATATGGTAATTAACAAAGAACAATTTTTATTTAAAAATCAAAATAAGAAAATTAAAATTGAAAGAGAAAAATCTTTAGAAGCAATATATAAAGCAAGTAAAATTATGCATAGGTTATTTGAGAAATAACATTATTGCGAAACCTTTCGCGAAAGGTTTATAAAGAGTTTGGTTTATATGGTTAATATGAATAAACAAAAAATCTTAGAAAATATTTTTCCTGTTTCTTTGTTGTTAATTATTTTTTTTGGTTTTTTTATTTTTTTTGATTTTTTATTTGAACATAAAAAAATAATAGAAGAAGAAACTTCCAATTCTCAAATTGTAGATTTGAGAACAAAAGGAGGAACAATAACAGCAATAGGATTAAGTGCTATTCCTGTTCCAGAAAAATTAGTTATGGCAGGAGGATATGATTCACTAAATCAAGATATTAATTTTGCTACAAATGTAGTTTCAATAGGTTCAGAGGAGATTGAATGAACAATAAACAAAAAATCTTAAAAGTTCTTGGAAAAGAACTTAAAATGACTCGCGAAGTCGCAGAAGCTGTCGGAGTAGCATATACCACAGCTGAAAGACATTTATTAATTTTGCTAGGAGAGGGCAAAATTGAGAAAGTAAAAGTTGGTGGAGGGAAATTAAATAACCTCTATGGTTGGAGGTTGAAAAAATGAATCTAACAAAGTTTTTACCAAATATATCAGAAGGTTTTTTTATTTTAGTTGGATTAATGCTTGCTTCTTTTATTTATGATATTCTTAGAGGAGATTATTTTTGGGTAATATGTTGTTTAGTTGTTTTGTTATTTGATTATTTTTGGGTAATAAAAAATAGAAAATAAGAAACGAAAATATACAGAAAAATACGGAAAAAACAATCATAAAATTGTATCATCAGAATCATAATGATAATATTTTTTTTTGTTTTCAATGTCTTTCGCAGAAAGATGCATATATGGTTCTAATGATTTTAGTGTTTTTGCTCCTTTAGCTTGTTTAGCAATTTCTATTGTTGCACCTTGGGATATCATAACAGAAAATCTATTGTGTCTCAACATATGAACTGGAAAACCAAACCATTTTTTGAACCAATAATTAATATCTGCATTTCTTTTGTATTCTTTTATTCCTTTTTTTATTTTGTTTTTTACAATTATATTTTTTCTGAAATGTGGAAAAAGAAATTGTCCAGGAAATATATGTTCCAGATACTTATTTAATTCAAGAATGTGTTTATTTCTTTTATCTAATGAAAACCAAAGGATTATCGGGTTTCCATTTTTTTTCGCTGTCCAAGTTATCTGCAAATCATAATAATATGTTATTATTTCTTCCTCTTTGTTTTCTTCATTTGGTATTTTTATTTTGATTTTTTTTCTTTGTTTTTTCCAACTTATATTATCTTCAACCATTTGCAAATCAATTGCCTCGCTTATCCTCATACCACTGTAGAACAAAAGAATGCATAAGCTTCTTGCTTCTTCAAGATGTTTATGTTTTATTTTATTCAATAAATCGTCAAATTCAGGAGGATATATGAACTTAGTTATTTTTGTTTTATTAAGAAAATTTGAGTATATTGGATTAGTTACTTTGGGCAAGGGCAACACCCGAAATTGAAGTCTGTTTTTGTTTCAATATTACTAATTCCTTTTTCCTCTAATGCTTTGATTTGTGCAGAGTAGCAATGTTCATATATTTCATTTTTGCTGTCAATATACGACATAGAAGAATACAATAAAAAAATACTTGCAATAATGAAACAAATAGTAGATAAATTAACTATTTTTTTCCATTCTATTTTTATATTTTTCAAAATTATTCCCTCTTGTTTTTCCCTTCGCAAAAGTATAGTTTTGCGAAAAACTTATAATTTTAGCAAAATCATAAGGTTTTATAATATTAGAATAGATATTCTTTTAAACTTCTTGTATTTTCAGATGTTATGCCCCAAAATTTTTTTATTCTGCCAAATTTCAAAACTGATGAAGAACTAAAGAAACTAATGATTGATAGATTATATATTAGAAGAATAAAAAAAAACAAACCAACAAAGACTCTTTTTTGCGGACAATCTGGAGAAGGTAAATCTTGGAGTGCTTTGCAATTCTCTGATATCATACAAGAACAATTAGGTTCTGATTTTGCTCAATATTCAAGAATAGCAACAATACATACACCTTTGGATTTTTCAGAGAAAATAGATAAAATATTATACGATAAAGAATACAAAGATTTACATTGTGTTTTGTTAGATGAAGCATCTAATTTATTGTCGGCCTATGAATGGCAACAATACCTTACACAAGCGACCAACAAAATACTTAATCAAAGCAGAAGGGTTAAACCAATGTGTGTATTCCTTGTTACTCAATTTATGGGCGATTTGACAATGAATTCAAGAAAAAGTCTTACTTATTATGGAATATGTGAAAGACCGCACTATTCTAAAACAAAAGTTTATTTTTATGAAACTTACGAAAAAATTGATTTTAAGGATTTAAATAGAACTAAAATAGGAGGAAGAAAAATAAAAGGTTTTTTTAGAAACGATGAAAATATAATGACACCTTTTGATTTCAAAACTTTCGAAATGGGAAAACTAAGAAAAGAAATTGCTGAACCTTATGAAAGAGATTCATTTGAAGCAAAAAGTAAAATGATTCAATCTGATTTGTCTAAATTAATGGAACAAATGAAAAAAAAATATGGCGATACAAATAACAGAACAACAACAATAATACAACAATGGAAAGAAAAACCTAATCTATACGATAGTCTAATTAAAAGAAAAGGAATTAAAATTAAATTAAAAGAAGATGTAAAGATATTATATGGCTTATCAAGAGAAGAATTTAAAGAAATAGAAACAAGATTGAATGAAGAATACAGAGGTGTTTTATATGTTCCAAAAAAAATCAGTCAAGACGAAATCTTATGAATTCGAAAATCCAAAAGCAATATTAAATGTAGATCTATATCTCAACATGTCTATTATGAATATATTGTCCGTAGTTCGTAGTTCGATAGAAGCAGGAAAAAATGTAACAGATGTAATTGAATTATTTGGGTTAGAAGTTAGAAATTTAGAAATTATCGCAAAAGCAAAAAAAACAATAACAGAATCAGATTTGGAAATAATAAAAAACAAAATAGAAATATACAATCAAAAATTAAAAAAAGAAAATCTTCCACTTAATGATTCTACTGCAAAATACGAAAGATATCTCATAAGATTAGAAGCAATTCTAAATAAAATTTTCTCATCAACACCCAAAGAATTATCTGTTTCTATGTCTACCCAATTATTAGAAGCAGAAGAAGAAGGAATTTTGGTTCTTGAAGAAGAAGATGACAAATACAACCCACAGAGCGATAAGATATAAAAACAGAAAGAAGATGTTATTATAATGAGAAAAAATATTTATTTTGGAAAAAATAGCATAGCACAAATACCTTGCACAAATAAAATCGATTCTAAAAGAGAGCTTGTGTTAGGAGGGTTTGCAACAGCTTACGATTCTTTAAATTCCAAAATGCTAACAAGGAATTTTGGACAATATGATAAAACAACAACTGGCGAGATTAATGGTAGATTTTTAATTTTAAAAAAAATAGCAGAAAGAGAAAATCCGTCAGCAATTCCTAAATTAAATAAATTACAAAAAATAGCAATAGCAAATAATCAAGGAAAAATATCAGATAGCAAAGCTTTTTTTGAAATCGAAAAAATATCCTCTGGAACAATAAATAAAAATTTATTGAATTTGGCAAAAATAAAAATAGATGTTGCAGATAGGTATTCATATATTGGGAGAATGATATCAAAGGGTGGTAGATATAGGTAGTATAGCTTCAACTCAAAACACAAATCCAAAAATAACTGTTAAGGTAAAAACAACACCAACTACTACAACAACAAAAACTATCCCTTTATATGGCCCCCAAACAAAAGAATATTATGACAATATAGTGACTACTTCTACAGGAGGAACATATAATAAAAACACAGGAGTATACACAACAAAAGAAGGATTAAGCATGTCTGTTGCTCCAGATAAAGTAGAATCATTAATAACACAAGATGCTTCTTCTACTTCTTCAGCAAAAACAACAATAAAAACACCAATAATATATTCTCCTGCTTCTTCTACTTCTTCAGCAAAAACAACAGAAACAAAACCTATTTTTCAAACAGCTATGGAAAAATCTTCAGATTTAGTTTTTGGAACTGTTTTAGGTTTGAATCGTGGAGAAAAATCAAGAGAAATAATTAAGAAAGAAGTTCTAAAAACAGAAGCAGGACAAAAATTGGCAGAGAACTTAGCAGGAATTGCTTCGATACCAGCACAATTTGGGAAAGGAGCAGTAGAATCTTTATCTACACAAGAAGAGAAAAAAATTTTAGAAAAAGCAAAACAAAATAAAGAAGCATATCTTAGAGCACAACAAATTGCTTATGAAGCACACGAAGAATATTATTCTACTAAAGCAAAAGAAAATTATGGCGATATAGGAAGCATAGTTGGCTCTTTTGCTATTGCATCGCCAGGTTCAACAGCAGTCCCTTTTTTAAATATAAAAGGTTTGCCTTCTCAAGAAGAAGGTAGGTTATACATTCAAACAAGAATTATGCAACAACTTGCAAAAGATTATCCGAATTTGACAATTGCAGAAAAAAGAACACTAAGTAAAAGAGTATCAGAGATAACAGGAATAGGAACTGCCTTAGGAGAAACAGCAGCAACTGTTGGTATGTCTGAATTAGCTGGAGAACTCTCTGGTGCAAGAGCCGTAAAAGCTTCTGAGACATTTTTAGGAAAAACAAAATTCATTACAAATTTAGAGATAAAAAAACCAGCAACAGCTTCTTTTTTGAAATCATATCCTGGTTTTGCTGTTGGAGGATATACAGAAGGAACAGCAACATATTATGTAACGAAAGGATCAAGAAATCAACCAGTAAGTTTAGAAGAAGGAAATGTATGGGGTATAGCAGGAGCAGTATTTGCTCCAATACCTGGTGGGTTCATTCGTTCAGCATCTAAGTTACCAAAAAAAAATTTAGCTTCAAGTCTTGTTCGTTCATCTGGAAAAATTGTGAAATATGCAGTAGATATTGCAGACCCAGGAGAAGCACCTGCTGATTATATAGCTGCGAAATTACCATCTATTTTATCAAAATCTTCTAAAACAATATCAAAAGGAACACAAAAAATAAGAACTGTTGTTGTAAATCCATTTAATAATTTGTTTTCGTCTACACCTCAAAAAGAAAATCAAAGAGAAATAACAAAAAGCAAAAATGTTGTTATAAATCGATTTACTAATAATATTCCTGATAAAGTTCCAGACACAACAGAACCAATTCCAGATAAAGTTCCAGACCAAACATTTTCTGAAGAATCTAATTTTATGTCTTTAGCAACAGAAGTTAGAGAAAAAACAAAAGAAGAAACTTTTTCTGATGTAACCAAAAATGTAACAAAAACAAATGTCCCTGTTTCTGTGTTTCCTGCCGGTTTAGGTGGGTTGCCTTTGCCTTTCCCAAGTGTTGGAGGAACAGGAGAAAAAGGTGGAAAACAAGGAAAGAATTTATTTTATAAAAATGAATTATTGGCAGCAAAAAAAGCTATATCTTCAGTTGCAGGAATTCAAAAAGATATACCTTATTTAGTTAAAAAAAATATAAGTAAAAAAACAAAACAAACACAAAAAATTCCCAAAGTAATACAACCCTTTATTTTATTCAAGAAAAGAATCTGAGGTTTAACGATGGAAAAAAAAAGAAAAAAAATTGGCGAAAGAGGAGTTATTACTTTCTCAGTATTTTTATTTATTATTTTAGTAATGCTTGTTTTGTTTTTCTCTGTCGCTATTCCTATGTATATGCAATTTACAACGAAAATTTATTCACAAGGAGAAAAAATTATAAACGATGCTAATGCTGGAGCATTAGGAATTACAAATCCAAAAATAAAAGAAAATGTCCAAACAGCTTTGAGTTCGGCAGGAGAAAGTTATGAAAGTCAAATGACTATTATGTCTGTATTTGTTCAATATTCTTGGATTATTATTATCTTGCTTATTTTAATGATTGGTTTTTTATATTCACGAATGCAAGTTGAAAGTCAAGGGGTGTTCAGATGATTCAGCTTAAAAAAAAAGGAGGAGACAATAATGCCAAAAAAAAGAAAAAAAAAGAAATAAATTATTCGTTTTGTAAAAAAAACCAAAAAACAAAAAAAAAAAATAAAATAAAAAAAGAGGAGGAGAGAAAATGAGGAAACTCCTTCTCTTATTCTTTATCTTATTATCAACAAATTCTTATTGTCTTTATGATGGGTTTGAAGATGGAGATTATAATACTAATCCTGTTTGGACAAAAATAGATGGGACAGGACAACAAGTAGTTAATACTGTTGCAGCATATGGAAATTATTCTGTTGAATTACATTCTATTGAGAGATTACAATATACACAAACAACATCGTTAACAGAAACAGATGTTAACTACCATTATTATTCTTATGTTCGAATAAGTGACAAAACAAAAACTGCTAGTTATGTTGTAAAAAGAAAAAATCAAATGTATGGAGGACTGCAAATTAATAACGGAAGTTTTGAATATATTACTACCGATGGATATTATGCCCCAATTGCAGGTATGGCAGAGACAAACAAATGGTATATGTTCGATATGCTATATAGACCAGATACTAACAAATTAACTTATTCTGTCTATTCTTATGTCGGTTCAGATTTAAATTTAATAAGTAAAACTACAATTACACCATATAATGCAATAGGAGACAACAATATATATATTGCTGGAAATACTACGGCATGGTATGATAATGTTGTATATGAGCCATATATCATTTATGATTTTAATTTTAATACCCCAACAAAAAACGAAAAAATAAATACAAAAACATATGATATTAATTTTCTAATTTTTTCAAAAGATTCTTCAAAATTAAATTTACAATTTTTTTTATCTGAAAGTCCTGGATTATATACTCAGGCTATAAGTCAAGATATGAATGTTCTTGATTATCTGAATATTCCTAATTTAAATTGTAGTGGCGATTTTGTAACTGGAAGTTTTTGTATTTATCAATGGGATATCAATCAAAACTACGATAAAGATATAAATTTTTATTTAGATGCAAATGTAAATACAACCACAACAAATACTAAGTTTTCATCTGATAATTTTTATTTTAATTTGATTGATGTTAATATTACATATCCAATAAGTTCTTTTTCAAACATAAACAAAATAGATTATAAAGTATCTGGTATTTGTTCTAGTTATGATGTTAATATATATGTTCAAGGGATTTTATCTACACAAACAACAATCGCAAATGATGTTTTGAAATCTTATTCTTTTTCTCCGGCAGGAAGTCCGCCTTACAGAGTAGATGTGAATGCTTCTTGTTTTGATGGACTTCTTTTTAAAGATTCAGAAACAAGAATATATTTTTTAGATGTTACTGCTCCCACAATTGTAAGTTATGGGCTTGATGTGAATAGGGGGTTCAATCTTCCAGGTTCAAATGTAAGTGCATATCTAAAATGTTCAGATAATAATTCTACAAATATACGATATATTTTATCCATTGACGGAAATTCTTATGTTGATTCTTGGTTTACTAACGGGTATTTGTATGAAACAAATATAAGTGGAATATATGGAACACCAACTATACTTGCAACATGTATAGATGAAGCCGTAAATACAACAACAGCATCAAAAACACAAACAATTTCTGTCTTAAATTTTAGAATTATTGATGAAAAAACAGGAGCAGATTTCAATATGAATTCTGTTGAAAATTTAAAAATTTATGATATGGATTATAATTCTTATTACAACATAAAAACTTCTGGAAATGTGTATTTTAGTTACACAAGTGGAACAGATGATTTGCTCAGATTGGAATTTGAATATGACAATGAAGGAACTCAAACTTTTGTGAATAAACATTTTCAAACAGGAGTCTTGGCAAAAGATACAAATATTTTTTTGTGTGGATTTGAACTTCAACCTTATTACGAAATGATTTTTTCAAGTGGAACTGAAAGAGAAATATTAATGAAAAACATATTCACTTCTTGTTATACTCTTGCTGCTTATACGGATATCGCATATAAAGACACATTGATGAATAGAACTTATACCATAGACCAATTGTATGAGTTATGGACTTTTGATTCTGACAGCAAAAGAATAAATCTTGGAACAATTGATGGAACACAGGCAGAAGAGATAAGTATCGATGTTTTAATTTTCAAAAAAAGAAAATATGATACATCGATAACACAAGAAGGGTTAGGCATAAGTAGAGAAGATGAAAACACTTTTAGAATTTCTTATTATAACCAAAAAAATGATAACATATCTGTTCTTGTTCAAATATATGATGGAACAAATATGATATATCAATCTACTCAAGATACTAATGCAAATAATTTCCTAATATTTTTTAATTATTCAACTATAACTATAGAAAATAATTTGATAAAAATAGAATTAACTTTAACAAAATCAGATAATACAACAGAAATTATAACTTCTTATTTTGATAAATCTGGAAATGTCGGTGCTTTGGATCCTGCAATTGCAATAATTATTTCTTTGTTTTTGGTTTTCTTTGGATTAACTATTGTTGCTTCGAGATTTTCATTAGGTTGGTTTGGAATATTAATTATTTTGATTAGTTTATTTATTACGACATTGGCTATTCCTGTATGGTATATAAGATTTTTCCAAGTTGTTTTGATTATATGTTTAGTTTTTGTTTTGTTGATTTTCAAGGGGGAAACAGGTAGATATATATGAATCTTAATGCACTATTCAATGCTTTGATAATTCAATTATTTTATGCTTTTGGAATAACTCTTTTGGTTTATTCTTTACCTGCTGGAACAGGTTCTTATTATGACATGTGGCAAGGCACAGCAGAGACTATTGATTTGGAAGGAACTTCTAAAAATATTGAAGAAAGCATAGGTAACCAACTAAATGTTCCAAGTGGATTGTCTGCTGTAGATATAGGTTTTTTGGTTTTGTATTCTGGAAATATTTTTGTTGATTTGATGCTTAATTTCTTTTTTGCTGTTCCACAATTATTGAATGTTATCTTGAGTGGAATTTTTATTTTGATTCCTTTTGATTCGTTCATACAAACACAAATAAAGGTGTTTGTATCAGTTCTTGTTGTCTCAATATATCTTATTGGTATTTTTGCAACATTGGTGATCATAAGAAGTGGTGGGAGTGTGATAGCTTGATTTTTATATCTGCAATAGAATTTATCTCAAACAATCTTGGAATAGCATATCCTGATTTGATTTTAGTTGTTATAATGTGTTTTGTGTTCTTCTTCTATGCTATTGATTTACGATTAGGGATTATGCTAACTTTTATTGCTTCTTCTCTATTATTCGTTGTGTTCTATGAATTAGGTATAGATTATAACCATACTATTTTATTCTTTTTGTTATCTTTTGGTTTATTAGTTTTGAGTTTATATTTTACAGCGCAAAGAACAGGAGGATATATATGATTGAAGAGATATCTGGATTAGCAATAGTTATTATGGTTGGATTATTTTTATATCAATTATGGAATACTTTTCTTAAAAAAGAATTTAATTCTTTTACGATTTATGTTCCAGCAATACTTGGTTCAATATGTTTTTTGTTTTTGTTCTTAGGCTTGAGTGCAGAATTAAGTTACGAAAAAGAAATACAGAAATACAATGCAACAGATTCGTTGCAAGGTAAATATAAAATAGTCAGTAATGATTACTATATCTATTCTTTATATCTCGATTTTTCATGGGTTATTTTTGAATTAATTTGGTTGTTTGCAATCATAGATACTTTTATATGGTTAAGTTCAAAAGTAACAAAACAAATGGAAGAAACAGGAAGGAGAAGAAGCAGAAATTTTTCTTTATCTAATGTAAAATAACATACAGGTGTCACATAGATACAATATATAAATACAAAAAATATAAATTTATAAGATTCAAAAAAAAAGGAGGTGACACTAATTGCCTAAAGATTTTAAAGAAAAAGCTCAGATGTATGATTTATCTGGTATTATATCTATGATTGTCATAATTGGAGTAGGTATCTTCATCTTAATTTTGATGTCAGTCATATCTACAAAAGCATATAGAAATGCTGAAAGCGATATAAATGGTATAACAGATGCAACAATTAAAGACCATGTCCAAACAGGAATCGCTGATATGTTTGGTTCATATGGAGTCATAGGAGAATACACAGTATATCTCGTAATGGCTGTAATCGCCGGAGCAATAATCGTTGTTCTATTATCTTCACTCGGATTCTTTATGAATAGAGGAGGAGGAGGCGGAGGTCCATTATAAATCTGAATAAGAATGGGGTTGACCCCATTTTTTTTATTTTTTTATAATCTTTTTTTGCTCTAAATTCAAAATATCATATACTTCTTTCTCTGAGAGCAAATTAGAAGCTATCAATCTTTCTGCTGCAACAAAAGAATTATTAAATTTTAAACTAATTTTAAATTTTTCTTCTGATATTCCTTTTTGAATTATTTCTTTTATTTGTTCTTTGTCATAAATGTGCTTTCTTAGAACAATATATGGTTTTTTAAGTCGTGTGTCATAGAACAAACAAATATTAAGTTGTATCTCTTCAGGCATTATTCTCCCAACCTTTCTGTGAAAGAAGATACTTTCTGCAAAGCATCTTTCATAATTCCAGAAACAATAATTTTATTAAAAAAAGTAACATATTCAAATAACAAATCTACTTCTGGTATTTTTTTATTAAATAGTTTATTTTTTTTTTCTTGAATTTCTTTTAATTCTTCATTTGTAAAATCAATTCCTTGAAATTGATTAGATAGAACCAAAAAACGAGACATAACTTTGGAACAAACATATTTCAAATTATATATTAAATCTAAGAGTTGTTTGTTTGTGGATTCGTCTTGAACAACTCCTTTTTGTAAATCTTTAATTGTGATTGTTGTTTTTAAATTTGATAAAAAAACATCATATCTTGCAAACAAATCATTCATCTGTTCAATTTCTTGATAAAAAAGAACTAAATAAGAATATGTAATTTTTTGAGAATCGTCCATATAATACATATAACTATACTATTTTTAATATGTTTGGTTTTAATATTTTTATGCCTACTCTAAAAATAACAAAAGATGTCCATAAAAAATACAAAGACATCAAAACCTTTTTTAAGGAAAAATATCCTGATTTAAAAAACACATTCAATTCAATAACAAACAAAGGGCTGGATTTATTAAAAAAGAAAGAGGGGATAAAATGAACAAAGATATAGCTTTTGCTTTATTTTTTTGTGTTATGATTGTTTCTGTTGCTATTTTACAAATTGAGATAAAATCCATCGATGAAAAAAACAAAATACAAACTGAATCTCTGTTGTTACAAAACGAAATAAATGATATAAGTTTGTCGATAATTAATAAACAAAAAATAATAAACAAAGACATTAACAATAGACTTTTAAAAGTAGAAGAAGAGAAAAATTACCAAAACAAAATAATAAGTTGGCTTGTATCCCTCCACGAAAAAGAATATAAAGAACAAACAGGGGTTGGATTAAATGAAAGATAATTCAAAAAAAATAGGTGTAAAAAATGAAAACATATACACAGATAGATATGGACAGAGAAAAATATTTTATATCAAAATGGGTAATTGATATTTTAGAAAAAGCACAATATGCATTTTTTTTGATTATTGGTATGTCTATTATGTTGTCATTTTTAACAGCAAATTTTTTTTTAATTTTAATTTGTGTTTTGGGAAATTGTTTTATATTTGTTAAATTTGTTTTACCTATTTTAGCAGAATTACGAGATTTAAAAATAAAATATGGCAAAGACAAAATAATAGGGAGATAAAAATGGAAAATACAACTTTTGAAAACGAATATGCAAAAAGCATGATTTTAGAAGAAAAAGAAAAAACAAAAATAGATAAAATTGTAGATAGACAAGACTCTATAAAATTTTTATCGTTAATTAAAAAAGAAAACCCAACAAAAGAAGATTTTTTGGAAATGCAAGAATTAATAACTGGGATGGAAAATAAATTTCTTGATTTAGACGATAATGATTCTTGGGTTCTGTCGAAAATAGTTATTCGTATTATCGACAGAATAGAATTGATTTCCCATTTATATGATTTTAAAAAAACAGAAATCTATAAAAAATGTAACAAAGAACAAAGAGAAAAAATAAACTTAAACATAGACAAAACAAAGATAAGCACAACATCTCATTTTGCTTTATTTAATTTTATGCGAAGAAGTTCTTTGTCAAGAAATGGGACAGCATTCAAGAGATTCACAGATAGTCCAATGGATTATCCTTATAATTTTATGAATCAGCAAACAAATATACAACCAGAAAAAAAGGGAATAATAGGGAGAATATTCGGGCGATAATATATGGTTAATCCTTTCAACATTAAAGAGAAACTTGCTTTTGTTTTAGCTGGTTTTATTCCGGTTGTTGTTGGGGTTCTTATATATATACAAACAGAAGATTTTTTGTTGTTTGGGGTTGGTTGTATTCTTTCGATATGTATTGGTTGTTTTTTATATCCTTTCATTATAAAAAATCCTTTTTCAGAAATGCTGAAAGGTAAAGGTTATTTAGTTTTTGTTATTGATTCTGTTGGAATTATAGATCCATTTTTAGTTTATAAAGACGGAAATTTTTTGAAAAATAAAGAATACAAAATTGAATCTGTATTCAATAGAAATATGACAACATACATCAAAGCCCCACAAAAAATAAAACAAAATAAAGAAATAAATAATATATTGACTATACCGACAGACAACCCAAAACAATATGAATTTGGAATGTTAGGTTTCCCTTGTTTTATTTATTCGTCTATACTTAAAAGTTTTATCTCGAAAGACGAACTATCCAAAAAAGAATATCATCTTCTAACTAATCATTTGTTGTTGAACATACAAAGTAAAATTGATAAAATGAGAGAGAATGACACAACAATTTTAAGATATTATTCAGATAAATTCTTTAGCAGTAATGGAATTCTTGGATTTTTAAGCAATCCTTCGACAATCATATGGGGGTTCATTATTGTATTAATTGTAATAATTCTAATATTTGGACCACAATTCATAACAAAATTACAACAACCTGTTACTGATACAGCAATTGCAACGAGTTTGATTAAATGAAACCAGCAAATTATGAAATAGAAACTTTAAATAATGGTAGTGAATTTATAATTAATTTTGATATATTTTTAGAAAAAAATATAGCAGACAAAGCAAAATTTTTAATGAAGAAAGATATAGAAGTTCCAGATTCATATATTGTTCCAACCGACAATATTCCGCTTCTCCAAAAAATAAAAGCACCAGGATTAAATTTTGGAAAAACATTTGATGATTTTGTAAAAAAAATTGAAGAACATTGTAGAACAGAAATGGAAAAAAGAAAAATAAATCAAGATTGTGGCAAATTTACAATAATTAGCTACACAATAAAAAATATAGAAATGAAAAAACAGCAAAATGATTATTTATTAAAAATAAAAATAACAGGAAAGTGCTATTATGATGCTTCTTCTTGATTTGTTTATTTATTTTGGTATTTTTCGTTTAATATATATGGCAATAGAAGATATTAGAACTTTGTCAATAAGTTTGTCGAATAATCAATATATGTTAGGAGTTATTAGTGTTTGTGCTTTATTTTATGGTTTGATTGGAATTGTTAATGGTGCATTGGGATTATTGTTTGTTTGGATTTTGAAAAAAATATTAAAAGAAAAAATCAGTGTTGGAGATTATCGTGCATTGAATTGGATTGTTCCTGGTTTTTGTGTGTTTAATATTATATATGGTTTGGGTTTCATTTCAATTTTTCTATTTTCTTATTTGACAATTTTTATGTTAATTAGATTACTAAAAATAGAAATAATTCAAGGTAAAGGATTGCCTGGGATATTTGTTTTTCTGTTTTGTTTCGTAGCCGAAAGTTATATTATTATGTTCTTGGGTATATAAATATGGAAAAAACAAAATTTTTAATATTAGGTTTATTTTTAAGTGTTTTATTTTTCTCTGGTTGTTTGGAAAAAGGAGATACTTGGATTTTTGAAGATCTAAATGGTGTAGCAAATCCTCTTACTTCTAATATAGATGGAAATGATTATAATTTTACAAATGCAAATTATATTTTTGCTAAATATTTTTGTCTTGATTCTAATTGTATATCTCATTGGAGCGATATAGGTGGAGGTTCAACATCTATAATCGATACAAATTGGCAAACAGCAGGAATGGATTTCAAGCAATTATCAGATTTAAATAATTTTTTCACAAAAATATCTGACACAAATAGATGGATTAATCAATTAACTTGGGGTTCAGCAGATTTCAATTCTACATATTTGAATACTGCTTCAATAGATACAAATTGGCAAACATCTATGTCTGATTTTAATTCTGTCTATGATGGAAGATACACAAAACTCTCTGACTTCAATTCTCTTGGCGACTTAAGGTGGATTACTTCTGGGCAAGCACAAAATATTTTTATGTTTTCTTTTGATGGAAATTTTTATTCTAAATTCAAATCTGTTTTTGATTCAAACTTTGGAGCAAAGAATTTAACTGATTTGAACAATGTTAATATTTCTGTTCCGACAACAAATCAAATTCTACAATATGACGGCAATAGTTGGAAAAATGCAACAATTAGCACTGGTGGGACAACAGACACAACATTAGATACAAACACAATCGCAAACCTCCAATGGTTGAATACACAGCACTTATTTACTGCTCGTGTGGATATGAACTCTGATTTGAATATGGTTGGAAGTTCAATAATTAATATTAAAGATATGAATTTCATTCTTGGAACTAAGCAATATCTTGATGGTAATTTATATAAACATACAACAGGTTTGAATAATGATTTTGAAGGAAGAAACTCAGGAAAGGATATTGTAAGTGGATATGATAACTTCTGTCGTGGAACAGACTCTTGTGCTAATCTAATCTCAGGATATAGGAACACTGTAACAGGAGTAAGAGCATTATATTATGGGGAAAATGTTGTTGGAAATACATTATATGGAACAGAAGCAGGAAGAGATTTGAATAATGGAGCAGGAGCAAATTCAATATTTGGAGATTTAACTGGAAGAGTTTTAAATTTTCCATCACAAAGTAATGCATTGTATGGAGATGCAATAATGAAAGATTCAAATATAGCAATAGATATGACTGTTAGTGGAAGCACTGCCTTGCTTAATTGTCCAGATTGTAGACATGGAGTAGCAATTGGCAAAGGAGCATTTAGTTTATTGTCTGTTCCCTCTGTTCGTTTTATTGTAATAGGTCCCGATATTAATCCTCCTGCATACAATACAGATGTTAATGATAGTTTATGGATTGATGTTGAACAAACAGCAACACCTTTGATTTATGGAGATTTCGCAAGAAATGAATTAACTATATGGGGAGATTTAAGACACCCAGACGATTTTAAACAATATTTTGGAACTGCTAAAGATGTAAGTCATACATATAGTTCTGGAACAGGAAATTTGACTACAAAACTTGATGAAGTTGGAGTATCTAATTGGGATATTGATTCAACAGATGATGGTGTTAATACTTGGTATCTAAATGGAGCAAGAGTTTGGGATTCTATTGGTATTGGAATTGAATCTATGAGAGCAATAGATGAAGTTCCTGCTCCGACATTTCCTTTATATTTCCAAAATGATGGACAAATTCCAGCAAGTATGGGAGTAAGTCAAGCTTTGTTCCCTTGGATACAAGATGCACATATGAACTTTACTCTTGAGTTTGGTAATGAATATGATGAAGGTTCTGATTTTATTCCTTTTATTGATTGGGGATTAATTAATGGTTCTCCTGTATGTAATGTTGTATGGGAATTAGAGATGACTTGTGCTCCTGCAGGAGCTCCTTTTCCAAATACAACAGTTAGTCAAATTGTATCAGCAGGAGCTCCATATCCTATACATACGAGAGATTATTTTGCAATTTGGTCAGGAGCGAATGAAACAATATCTACTGTGTGTGTTGGAAGAATAGGAAGATTAGCAACAGATCCACGAGATACTTGTGGAGTAATTCATAATCAACAAGTATGGGGACATTATTTTGGAATAGATATGATTGAGGATACTTGGACAGGAAGTGCAACTCAATTAGTGAAGTGATGATTATGGCAATAAGATGGGAAACAAACAAAGAAAAAAGGAAAAGAATGAAAGAAGAAATGAAGAAAGGAAATTGGGATTTAGATAAAGTTAGTGAAGAAATTAAGGCAAAAAGAGAAGATGAGGAATTCAAAAAGGTGTTAAAAAATGAAGAATAAACTAATCATTATATTTGTTTTGCTCTTACTCGGAGCAGGAGTTATCGGAGCATCAATATCCCTCTCTGCTACGACAAAAGGAGTAGATAAAACTCTCTATTCATCAGTTGTAAAGGCAGGACTAACAGGTTATGATAGAACACTACAATATGAAGATGGTAATGTTGTCGGAGTTTGTTTTTTTAAGAAATCAGTTGTAAATACTTGTTATAGGATAATGGAAATAGATAGATTGAAAACAACTTTTGATTTAAACACTACTATTGCCAACTTTGAGGAAGATATGATAAAGAGAGTTGCTCTCCGACAAGATTCAATAGATGCGAAAACAAAGCAAACATCTACAACAACTACAAATTCAATAAATGTGGTGCAGAAGAAATGAAAGATATAAAAGAATTGAGCGAAAAAGGAAAATTGCTTAGAAGAGCTTTCTTAATGAATTCTGAAGAAAGAAATTTTTTATACTCTAAACAACCAAATGTAAGAAAAAATTATTTTATCATAAAATATGGAAAATAAAATCAAGAGGGGATTTCCCCTCTTCTATAAGATGTTATGTTTTTTGCCCTTCTCAGAACAAATATTCTTGTTTTTTATATTTTATATATTTTCTGGGACTATTGTGTATCAATCTACACAGGCAACTGTGTATCT